>JANNSS010000359.1:0-35455 GCA_031402955.1 Saprospiraceae bacterium | reverse complement strand
CAACATTTCTTTTTTTTAAACGTAAGTCCCCTTTTAGGGGATTTAGGGGTAAAATGGTATGCGAGCTTAGATGCAATCTAAGCTCAACATTTCTTTTTTTTAAACGTAAGTCCCCTTTTAGGGGATTTAGGGGTTAATTCTGCAACGCCAGCACATCCGTCTCATCAAACTCCCGGAAGTCCACCTGGCTGAGACCGGATACACCTTGCTCCTCCATATAGACACCATAGATCGTATCTACAGCCGCCATAGTGGTCTTGTTGTGGGTCACGATAATAAACTGCGACTGGGCAGAGAACTTCTTGATGATCTTGTTGAACTTCTGGATGTTGGCATCATCCAACGGAGCATCGACCTCATCAAATACGCAGAAGGGTGCTGGCTTCATAAGATATAGCGCAAAGAGAAGTGCTATAGCGGTCAGTGTTTTTTCTCCTCCTGAAAGTTGAGACAAAGACTTCGGCCTCTTTCCTTTTGGTTTGGCAATGATATCAATTTCAGATTCGAGCGGATCATCCGGATTGAGGAGGATCAGATCGCACGTATCATCATCGGTAAACAAGCTGCGGAATACTTCAATGAAGTTTTCACGGACTTTGTCAAAGGATTCAAGGAACTGGCCTGTAGCGGTTTCTTCAATCTCCGTAATGGTAGCTAAAAGTGAATCTTTAGCACTAAGGATATCCTGGCGCTGTATGTTGATGTTGTCAAACCTGATCTTGATCTCTTCGTGAGCCTCAATTGCCATTGGGTTGATTTCCCCATAATTTTCAAGCCTGCTGCGCAGACGCTGCACTTTGGCTTCAAGCTCATCCAGCGGTATCTCTTCATTGAGATGCTCACTGGTAATATCTTCAAGCCGCACTCCAAATTCAACCTGCATCCGTTCGGAAATTGCAATCAATCGGAATTTGAGGTTGTTGTGCTGATCTTTGAGCTCATTGATCTGATATTGCAGCACATTGCGTTGTTTCTCTTTCGTTTTTATTTTATCGTCGGATGATGAAATTTCATTTCGTTGTTGATAATACCCTTGTTCAACTTCGGTAAGATGAGCTTCCTTGGTTTTTTTCTCCTGGTATTGTTGCTGAAGCGATGTGGTCATTTCCGCCGCCTTGAGCAACATGCTCTCCAATTCATTTGATTCGGTTTCTATTTGCTGGGTATGAAGGTCTCTCCCTTGACTGATCTGTAGATCCTGGTCAGTATGATATTTCAATTCGCGACCAAGGCTCTCTCGTTTATTGGCCATATGGATTTCCTGCAACTTGAGTTCATTCGCAGCGCTGTCTGCTTCATTGAGCTGGCGCTGGATGGCCTGGTATTGTTCTTCGGATTGCTCCATGGACTGCGCATAGTCCTTGTATTTTGTTTTCTTTTCCTCCAGATCGATGGATGTAGATTGCACCCTAGATTCAATATCCCTTAAAGATTCAATATTCTTTTCTTTGCGGCGATGACTGTCTTCAATGCGTTCGGAGACGTGATTGAGTCTTGAGTTTATTTCCGCCCATGATTGCATCAGGTGAACTGCTTGTGAGCGAAGAGCCTGCAATTGGCCACTGATATCAACAGCCTGCAAGGCCGTCAACTGGGACTGCGTCTGGTGGGCTTTATTTTGCAACTGATGCCATGACTGGCGCAGATTAATGATTTCCTGCTCGAGATGCTCAAGGTGTTTCTTGCGGCCAAGTTTTTTGCCTTCAAATAAGCCTACACTTCCGCCGGTCAATTGTCCGGCACGGCGTATCATCTGTGCCTGCTTATCTATGATGGTTACTCCATTGAGATCCAGTGAGGCAATATGTACATCCAATGGTGATCCATCACTCACGTAGACATTGTGGAGCAATTGGCGAATTAGATTTTCATAACCGCCTTCAATCTCAAGGTTTTGCAACAAAGGAATTAATCCGGGCTGACTCTCTGTTGTGTTGCTTCGGTCAAATTCGGATAGAATGAAAAAATTAGCCCTGCCTTTCTGTGCAAAGCTCAATAGCTTGACAGCGCGGGATGCTTCATCCCATGTCTTCACCACATAATAGTTGAGGTAAGGCTCAAGGATTTGCTCAACGATGACTCTATGTTGCTGATCGCAATAGATAACATCAGAAAGCAAGGGTGCTGTCACATTCCAGTCCTGGGCCTTGTTGAGGAACTTGATGGATTCAGGGAAGCCTTCCAGATTGGAAATCATATCCTTGAGAAGATCAGCTTCGTGCGACCTTGCATCCAATGTGCGTTGTGTCTGGCGCAACTGATCCAACTCGGCGGTTAGGTTGATTTCAAGTTCGCGAATGGTACGCATTCGCTGCAGTTCCTGTTCCTCCAGAGCAGCGAGTTCGGTAGCTGCTTGTTCTTTACGAGCACCTTCAGTTTTTAATGTCTCATGGAGTGTAGCTGATTCTTCTTCAAATTTGTGTGTGTCATCAGCCAGGATTTTATTTTCATTGCGGATGATATCTGCATTGTTGAGGAGGACGGCGATATTTTTCTCAAGATCAAATACTTCCTTTTCAAATAGCTGGTGGAGTTGGCTGACCGCTTCACGGTTTTCAACCATCTCCTGATATTGTTTTGATATAATATCCCGCTTGTCCTGGGCGTCAAGTAGCAGGAAGCGATGTGCTTCAAGCGCGATAGACTGTTCATCATGCTGGCTGCGAAGTGCAACGATTTCTTCCTGTAGTGTAGATAGTCGTTCGTTAGCTTTTGAAATCTGCAGACCCAGGTTTTGTTTGTTTTGACGGATGAATGCGATTTTCTGCTCAGCCAGATTTTTTTCATTTTCAGTTGCCCGGATGCGCGCTACTAATTCATTGAGCTCTTTTTGAAAAGCACTTACGGAGAGCTCATCACCAAGGTGATTTTTCTTTAGCTTTTCGAGGTCAGCATGCATGAGGCCAAGATCTGCTTCCAGACGGCTATATTGATCCGTTTCCTCCTGAATCCTTTTTTCTGAATTGGCAAATTGCTCACGGAGTTCAACATTGTTTCGTGCTCCAAGCGTGAGGCTTAATTCTTTATAATCCTTTTTAAGCTCGAAATACTTGGCGGTACGCTTGGCCTGCTTTTCAAGTGTTTCAAGATTGGTCTGAATTTCTTTGAGGATGTCATCTATACGCGTCAGGTCTTCGCTTGTCAGTTTTAGTTTAAGCATCGTTTCATGCTTACGCTTCTTGTACTTCGAGATTCCGGCAGCCTGTTCAAACATCTTCCTGCGAGCGTTGTCTTTGTCGTAGAGGATGTCATCCACCATGCCGAGGGCAATGATCGCATAGGAGTTAGAACCGATACCGGTATCAATCAGGATGGACTGAATATCCTTAAGTCGACAAGTGACGCCATTGAGCTTGTATTCACTTTCTCCGCTTCTGTATAGGTGACGTGAGATGACTACCTCAGAATATTCGGAGGGAAGGATTCCCAGATTGTTGTCAAATGTGATAGCCACCTGTGCTACAGGAGCCGGTTTACGTTTTTTGGTTCCGTTAAAGATGACATCCACCATATTTTCAAGGCGGAGTTCTTTTCCCTTTTGCTCACCCAATACCCAGCGGATGGCATCTACCACGTTCGATTTACCCGATCCATTCGGCCCGACCACACCAATCACATTCTCATCAAAATGGAGGACAGTATCGTTGGCGAAGCTTTTAAACCCCTTTAATTCCAGACTCTTCAGACGCATTGCCCAAAGATAAGATATTCATTTATAAGAAGTTCTGAGATATGTTGTCCTCTATTCACATTATAACAAACCTCCATTTATTGTATTCTGAGAGGCAAACTATTGTGACGCCGCACCCATCTTCATTTTGTGGGAAAGTTCTGGTCCCAGGTACTTTTCGATCAGGAAATGGACTCCATAAATCACCGGAGTGAGTATGACGGCCATGGCAAACTTGTAGATGTAATTGACTACGCCGATAGCCAGCACCCTGACCAGGTCCCAGTCTGAACCTATATAAAAGGCGATAATAAGGACGATAAAGCTGTCAATAAACTGGGAAACCAGGGTGGAACCAGTGGCCCGAAGCCATATTTTCTTCTCCCCGGTGATCTTCCTGATTTTATGGAAAACGATGACGTCCAAAAGCTGGCCGATTAAAAAGGCAATAATAGATCCTGCGATGATCCAAAGCCCTTGTCCAAATATGCGGGTAAAGGCAAGATTCATATCCGGAAGACTTGTACCGGGAGTATCCCTGATGCCGCTGATATGCTGCCACCAGTCATTCGGCGGCGTCTTTATGGCGAGGAATGCCATCAGGAAAGCATATACGATTAGGCCGACGGTCATCCAGGATAAAAATCGTACCCCTTTGCTACCAAAATATTCGTTGATGATATCGGTCATGACAAAAACAACCGGCCACAGCAGGACACCAGCAGTAAGATTGAAACCAAGGTCATGCACACCAAAAAGCGTCATCGAAAGCGGATCGAAACCAAATAATTTTTCAAGGGAAAAAATCTTGATGCCAATAAACTCTGCGAGCATGGCATTGGCGATGAAAAACCCACCCAGTATAATAAATAGCCTTGTAGGCTTAGAAGCAAGTATTTCGGAAGTCATAACAGAATATTGCCTGAAAGATACCAAAGTACATGGTTTGTACGTCTATGTTGATACCATCATTTGATCGCCTTGACGATGAAGACATTTTTCTATTCAATCCTACTTCTGGGTTATGCTGCAGTCCCTCTGCATCCGGCCTGTTGTCAGGCTGAAAACCTCCGAAAGGAAATTGAAGAAATCATCACGTATGAGGCTGGGATTGACTTCAGTGTGGTGCCCGGCGTCATGGTAGGTGTATTGGATGGTGACAGCATGTATATCAGTTCCTATGGAGAACAAATGGATCAGGAAGGCATATTCGAACTTGGCAGTGTAACAAAGCCGTTTGTTTCATGGCTAACGGATCAGGCGCTGGATTCTCTTGGCTGGACAAGGGGTGTTTCAGTCTGTCGTTTTTTACCGGATTCACTTTGTTCCGATCTATGGGAAACGATAACAATAGAAAATTTGCTTAGTCATACCGCAGGTCTCCCACGCTTTCCCGACAACATAGGTTCAATAGAAGCATCTGCGACGGATCCTTATGCTCCTTATACGGTTGAACGATTGACCTCTGATTTGAAGCTGATGGCTCCTCATGCGAGTTTCTATGGTTATAGCAATCTGGGCTATGCGGTTTTATTCTGGCTTTTTGATAGGGTAGGAGGGATCGAATCATTTACGGAGGCGAAACTTTTAAAGCATCTCCAACTCAAGAGCTCCGGCTGGTCGATACCAGATGCTCAAATTGCTGAAGGGCATGGCATGGATGGCCGGGTTCGTCCACCGTGGCATTGTAATGCATTATCACCGGCCATGGGTTTGAAATCCGGGATGAATGATCTTTTGACGTTTATAAAGTTTATTTCCCCTGATCTTGCCTCAAAGACTCCTGTGCTGGATGCTGAATTAAGAAAGGAATTGAAAGCCCTCCATAAAAGCGAAACCTTTAAAGTGATTGACGGATGGTTTTTAATTGAGTCATCATCGAATCTCGTCTACTATCATACAGGACGCACAGGCGGACACCAAGTGAGCATTGCATTTATCCCTGGGGCCAGGAAAGGAGTTGTTGTCATTTCGAATGGCGCCCTCGGCTCCAGAGAGCTCAGTCTCCTTGTCCTTCATATGGTGGCAAGAGCTAAAACGAAATAAAATCACGCTCTTACTCACTCACGCTCTCACGTTCTCACCTTCTCACGTTCTCACTCTCTTACTCTCTTACAAGTGATTATTTTTGTTTCATGAAACCTGACCCATTAAAAGATCTTCAGCAACTGAAAAACCTTTTTCCGGACATGGACGCCTATGTTCCGGATCCAAATGAAAAGGAAGAGGAAAAGCCTGGAACCTTTATTTCAGATAAGGAAAGAGCGCAGATGAAACTATATGTCTCCCGCGATAAAAAGCATCGTGGTGGCAAACAAGTAACACTTGTACAAGGCCATGAAGGACCTGAAAAGATAATGGAGCAACTCCTTTCAAAATTGAAGTCGTTATGTTCCGCCGGAGGCAGCTTCAAGGATGGTGAACTCATCATCCAGGGAGATCATGTAAAGAAGGTGATTGACTATCTGATCAAGTCCGGGTATAAGCAAACGAAACAAAAAGGAGGTTAAGAAGTTAGCAGTTAGCAGTTAGCGGTTAGCAGTTGGCAGTTGGCAGTTGGCAGTTTTTTTGAGGCAAGAGTTATCCTGGATATGTATAAAAGAGAAGAAGCCAGCAAGTGTAAACATGCTGGCTTCTTTTCATTTTAACTTTTAACTGCTCGTTGCTAACTGCTAACTGCTCACTTTTTATTGGTGCAACGCTTTCAGGACTGTCCTCGTCTCTTTATCCTGAATGACTACCAGGATCAAGCCCTGAGGCAAATCTCCTTCGTTGAATAATTTTGTGGCTTGTCCGGATTGATAAACCCACTCTTCACGGGAAATCAATCGGCCATGTATATCCATCAGGGATACGGTGACTTCACCTGCAGTGGATGGCTCACCATAGATGCTAAATATATCCTTGAAAGGATTAGGCCTTATCTGCCAGCCCGCAGGATTATCTGTTGGGTTATTGGTGCTGGTGATCACTATCGTGACCCAAATCCATGAGGTATCTGATCCGCAAGGATTGTAGACGATGAGTGATATCTGGTATTGGCCTGATACATTGTATTCAACTGTAGGGTTGAGGCTGTTGTCTGTACGACCATCACCAAAAGACCAGCGAAGACTATCATAACCGATACCGGGATATTCGAGTGAAACTACGTTTTCAATCTGTGAATGTGCAAAGGTTGCATCCGGTATGTCGCCAACCTGGATCAGGCCATTGAGCAGCAGCACGTCGGTACCCTGACCATTTGTTGCTTGCAATGAAACAGAAAACGTACCAGGTGCATTGTAGAAAACTGTTGGATTTTGAAGCGTAGAGGTGGAAGGATTACCTCCATCGAATACCCATGACCAGGAGGTTGGATTGTTTTGTGACTGATCAATAAAGGATACTTCAAACGGTGCACAACCGGTATCATCACTAAACCCAAAGAATGCATTTGGTACCGTAGACAATTCAATCACGACTACCATGGTATCATTACCACAATTATTTGTTGAGATGAGACTCACGGTATAGGTTCCGAAAGCACCATAGTCGTGCACGGGATTTGTTTCGGTAGAGGTCTGCCCGTCGCCAAATAGCCAGAAGTAGCTTGCAGCACCGGAGCTTTCATTATCGAAAGTAACGGTCGTCTGGTCTGTGGAAAGCAGGAATGCAGCCTCTGGAACAGTGCCGATATTCACTAATCCATTCCAATTTAAAGTGTCTGAACCACCAGCTGAATAGGCTATCAATGTTACATCATATGCTCCTGCGGCGTTGTAAATAACTGAAGGGTCTTCTAGATTCGAAGAAGATGGGTTACCTCCCGGGAATGACCAGGCGAAAGAGGTGGCGTTTGGACTGCTTTCATTTGTAAAGATTACACTCACAGGTACGCAATCACCAGATTGCTGGTAAGAAAATCCTGCTTGAGGTGGTGTCTGAATGGTCACTTGTGCTGTGCTCGTATCCGGGCCGCAAACACCTGCAGAAATAAGCGTAACCGTGTATGTACCATCAGCCAGATATCCATGGACCGGGTTGGTTTCATTGCTTGTGAAGCCATCTCCGAAATTCCAGGAAGAACCAGTAGAATTAACAGATTGATTTGTAAAAGAAGTTTGCAAACCGTTGACAAAGAAATTGAAATCACTCGTCGTTGGAAATTCTACTTCGATATATTCGGTGAGCAGGAGTACGTCGCTGCCAGTGGAATTCGTAACTGTTAACTGGACATCATACAAGCCAGGCGTATTATAGGTCACCACTGGGTTAGACTGGCTGCTTGCGCCCGGAGAACCACCTTCAAAAACCCAGGCAAATGAAGTTGGATTACCACCAGACTGATTTGTAAACTGAACGACCAATGGAGAGCAGCCATATTGGGTGCTTGATGTAAACAATGCTTCAGGGGCTCCCGTGACCGTAACTGTTTGCTGCAATGTATTCGTACCACAATCATTGGTCACCGTGAGGCTGACTTGGTAAACACCGCTGTTGGCATAGGTATGCATCGGATTTGGATTGGTACTCGTGCCTCCGTCACCGAAATTCCAGAGATAGGTATCACCAAGACTGCCGAGTGAATTGAAAATTACTTGAAGTCCGTTGGTGGTATAGCTGAATTCAGCGTTTGGCTGAGGTTGTACCGTGATGTAATTGTTAATGGTCTGGATATCTTCACCTGCTTCATTAAACACGGTCAATGAGACGTTATAGGTGCCCGGGGTCTCGTAGACGATGGTTGGTTCAAAATCAGTGGAGGATGGAGGTGATCCTCCCGGAAATGACCACTCATAGAAGTCGCTGTTTTCAGATGAAAAATTGTAAAATTGGACCTCAATCGGGTCACAACCTTCAGTAATGTCAGATGAAAAGAATGCCGATGGCGCTGTAATGATCTCTATGATTTGTGTGTATGTATCAGAACCGCATTCGTTCGTGACCGTGAGGGTGACCGTGTAAATACCATCTTCGGCATAAACGTGAAGAGGGTTGGTAAGTGTCGATGTGCCACCGTCGCCAAAATTCCAAAGGTAACTTGAACCATTGCTGCTCAGGTTTTGAAAATCTACTTCAAACTCACTAATGCTGTAATCGAAGTCTGCAAAAGGATCTTCATTGACGATGATATAATTCGTAAAGGTTATGGAATTGGAACCTTGGGCATTGGTGGCTGTGAGGGTGACATTAAAACTTCCGGGGCTGTTATACGTGATAGTGGGATTCTGGTTTGTGCTTGTGGCAGGTGTGCCACCTTCAAATGTCCAGCTCCATGATGTAGGGGTGTTGGTACTTTGATCATCAAAACTGACAACCAAAGGTGTACAGCCTTCAGTTGGAAATGCGTCAAAATCAGCAACAGGTGGAAGTGGAATGCCACATGCCCCTAAGCAACTGATGGAAGCGATATAACTGTTGATTTCATTGATCGATTGATTTGACCATGCATTCGTATTATTCACCGATGGTGCCATAATCGTTGGTGAACCTGGAGCATCATGATTGGCTGAGAAGTTGTGTCCCATTTCATGCGCCTGCAAAACCCTCAGGAAATTTGCATTGGTGCTGAAATCTTCCATGACATGGTAACGGATATTGGTACATACGGCATTGAGCCATGCTAGTCCGATGACAGAGCCATTGAAATTCCGTGCACTCCACATGCCTCCCACATCGTGCGTATTGGAAAAACCGGACGGCCCCCAGTCGGTGAAATCATTTAGTAAATTGTTGATGTCCAGGCTGCTTGTCCATGGATCTGTTGATTCACTCGTCGCTACATAGATTTCTACTACTAAAAACTGCAGATCATCACTAAATTCAAAATCATAATTGGTCTCCACATCATTGATGACCGCCATGTTATGATCTTCCACATCACTCACACTACCGTATTTATTAAACATCAGGACGTCATCAGCCAATGCGATTTGCACAACCTTGCAGGCCCTGCTTGAGGTCTGTTGATTGGGCGATTCATGATGTTCATCTTCAGGATTGAGGAAGTGTAGATGTCCATCATCTACGCCGCAGGATTCAGGGGACAGCTTTTTAAGATTATCCTTTGCCCAATATATGACAAACTGATTTTTAGGAGCTCCAGGTACGATGTTTCTGGCTGGTTCGATGTACAATTCCTCATTGCCTTGTATAATCAGGGCATGAAAGAAATCCTCATCAGCAGTGATTCTCACATCGTACAAACCCTCATGCGTGAAACCATAGTAGGTTTTATTTGGAGAGCGTGGTAGTTCAAGAACTCCATGAGGAGTCCAGGCTCTCAGTTTGTAATTTGGCGAACGCAGGTCACGAGCTCTCAGATTAAAACTGAAGTCTTGATTGTTGACTTTCAAGTGAAGTTCCTGGAAATAGTCTTTTGAACGGAGCAGCGTGGCAACTTCTTCTGTACCCAGTGTCGCGAGGGTATAAGTAGTAAAATGCTGGTTCAGATAGGTGGCTTCCTCTGCTGAGGCCCGTTGGGTCTTAAATCGGATCGATTCCTGACCAAAAGTCTGGGTAGTAGAGAAAAACAGCAGAAAAAACAGAATGGAAGGTGTACTCAGTAACTTATTGTTCATTCCTTGTATGATTTGTCAAAAAACAATTTAATGTCCAGATTCGTTAGGTCTCTTAGTTATAGTAAATAAGGGTGGGGGATTGGGCTGCAAATTAACTAAAATTTGGGCTAACTATTTCTTTAATAGAGAAAAAAGTTATCTATTTGTAATCACTTTACCAAACATGACAAAATTTAATACTGAAATGAAGGTATTTCTAAGAATAATATTTGTGACAAGCCTTGCCGTTTTTACCATGATCCAGGCTGATGCCCAGACTACCGGGAAAAAGAAATTTGTCCGACCTGGAACAGAAGAAGCGAAAAAGGCAGAAGAGAAAGCTGATGCCCCTTCCAAATGGGGTTTTGGTATCAACCTTGGCAATATTGGCTTTGCCGGTAATGCAGTCAATATAGGTTTGGACCCTAACGTGGCGTACAGAATCACAGATGCCTTTGCAGCCGGATTCATGTTAAAGATGAATTACTATAATGCCAAGTACCAGACTACTTCCGGAAATCTAACCTATACTGCCTTTGACTGGGGGCCGACCCTGTTTGCCAGAGTTAAACCCCTCCTGAAGATGGAAGATGCTACCCCTTTTATGCAGGGCATTTTCTTTCAGGGAGAATATGAGAGGTCATATGTTTCCAGGGAGCAAATCGATGCTTTTGGCAATATCCAGATCAGCGACGATGGTAAGAAGATTCTGACAGATGTCACCCTGGAACATTATCTGTATGTCGGAGCAGGACTTTCCAGCGGATATCCGTTTAGTTCCTTTATTTCCTTCCATTATAATTTGCTCGATAAGCCTGAACTGAGCCGCCTACCCTTTACATACCGGATCGGTTTTACCTGGAATTATTGATCAGAATTTAAATCCCACCTGCACGAGCAGATATCTTCCCGCCTGAGGGTAATACCCCTTTTGATGGTATAGGTCACCTCCTTCTGATCCTACATATGGGTCATCGGGTGTCGGGTCATACCCCTCAGAGCTAAATCTGTATATCCAGGCATTTGACTCGTAGGTCTCGTTCAAAGCATTTTTTAAAAGTAATCCAACACTGAGTTCTTTGCCCTTTTTTTGAAACCAGCTCCAGTTGACACCTGCATCGGTCACCAAATAGGGGTCAAGGGAAGAAGCATCTTTTGAAGTGTTATCAGCAAATTGTTTTCCTATATATCGTCCTCCTAGGTTTACCGATATTTCATGTTTATCATTGGAAACTAACGTGTATTCCGCCATAGCATTTGCTAATAAACCAGGTGAGAAGGCAAGGTCACTATTTTCATATTCCACGGTCTCCTGAATGCCGGTAAACCAGTTGTCAATATATTCTGTGAAGGATTGTATTTTATTACTGCTCATTGTCGCCTGTACTTCTATTTTGAGTTTTTCCACTGGGTTGAAAGAAACGGATGTTTCAAGGCCAATTCGATGGCTTCGATCCACATTGACCCTCGTATAGGCACCGACATCATTAAGCCTGCCGGTTGGAACTAACTGATCCTTGTATTGCATCGCATAGCCTACCACTTCAATATTGACAGATTTTGTTTGGTAACGATATCCTATTTCAGTATCCCACATCCTTTCCGGGTCTGACCGGCTGAGTGGGGTGGATTGCGTGTAATCATCACGGTTTGGCTCTTTGTTAATCAGCCCGGTAAGCCCATAGATGGAACTGTGCTCACCCAGGGAATAACTGAAACCTATCTTGGGATTAAAAAACTTCAGGCTAACCTCCTGGTCAAGTGGATTGCCTTGTTCATCCGGTCCCTCGAAAGCATAGCGTATCCACCTTCCTTGCAGGTCGACAGTGAGATCAAGCCGATCTGTGATTTTATTATTGCTCCTCGCAAATAGGTTCCAGTCTGTCTTGACAGCATCGTTGTCATAATAAGGATTCGGGTACTCATCCGGTGCCGTTGATCCGTTCCAAACTACTTTTCCAAAGTGTTGACCTTCATACCTGTTCCAACCTCCACCTGTTACAAAGTACCGTTCTCCTGGAGTCCCAATATGAAGTGTTGAAATGAACCCATAATAATCATTGTCTAGCCACAATTGACGCACGAGATCAGAGGGTTCTGTAAAGCCCGTGATTCCATAATCAGATAAAGTCTGATCTGCTTTGTACTGTTCAAAATACCCTGATCCATGCGTATAGTGTAATGCTGTATTCCATCTTGCAAATGGGGTGATGGCCTGATCAAAATGAAACTGGACATGGCTTTGCCGATAATCATCCACTTCATTATCATACGGTTCACCAGGCTTTTCAGTGCCTGCTGTATTAAAAGTGCGCAAGACCGGATCGTTTATATATTGTTCAGGAACACCGTTCCATGCCTGATAGGTTAGTTCATCCCCCAGGGCGTAAACTAGCCGCACATTGGTCTGATCATGATGGTAACCGGCTGAACCGTATAACGAATACAAGGTACTTTCCGCCCGGTCGATGTATCCATCTGAAGAGATGTAACTCGCTCTCCCATCAAGCGTAAACCGACCATTGATCAGTCCGGATCCACCTGCAACTGTAACACGACGTGTATCGAAGCTGCCACCACTTAATTTGATGGTCCCGTAAGGCTCGTAGTTAAAGCCCAGTGTGTTTATATGGATGCCTCCGCCGAGATCGCCGACACCAGGTTGACTCCAGCCAAGTCCACGTTGCACCTGAATATTGGTGGAGGAACTTGCAAGGTCCGGAAGATCTACCCAAAAGACATTATGCGATTCAGCATCGTTGACGGGTATTCCGTTTAGCGTAACATTAATCCGGGTGGGATCAGTGCCCCTAATCCTAAGCCCTGAATATCCAATCCCCTGGCCTGCATCTGAAGTGGTGACCAACGAGGGAGTGCCTTCAAGAATGTATGGCATATCCTGTGCAAAGTCTCTTTTTTGGATTTCAGCAGCGGAGATATTATCGTGGGTGACGGGTTCCTGGTCACCGGCCTTGCTGGCAACTACGCTGATTTCATCGATTTTAATATTTCTCGGGATATGCAGGGTGAGATCGATACTCCCTTTCAATTCTATTTTCTTCCTGCGGATACCGTAGGCAGTGATCAATACCAGTTCGTAAGATCCGGGTTTCAGATTTTCAAATCGGAAGACGCCCTGTTCAGTGCAGGTCTGCTGGGTGAAGTAATCCTTGCCACGCAATTCAGCAGTGGCTTGGGCATAAGGGTCTTCCGCATCATCGAGGCCTCGGCCCAGAATATAATATTGGCCTGAAAGCAAATAGGTGCTGCATAACAAACCCAGGATGCACAGACATCTTACCCTACGTAGTAGATCCATTTTTCAGAAAACTTGGCAGTAAATAATTTCATTGTTCAATCTTTCCCTTTCCGGCATTACCCGGACAGGTTCGATGGGTTTGATCTCAGCCTGAAATTTAAGGCACCCCATGTGACACGAAAGTCTGCAAATGTAAGCAGAATTTAGATTCCTGTTCTCCGGTGACCCATCGCTGACGTTTAGCTCCCTATATTTGCGCCTCAATTGAATACAAACCAAAAGTGTATATATGAAATATAATCTCATTGTCGTAGGAAGTGGACCAGGGGGATACGTGGCGGCTATCAGAGCCAGTCAGCTTGGACTGAAGACTGCTATCGTCGAAAGGGAATCATTGGGAGGCATATGCCTCAACTGGGGCTGCATACCAACTAAAGCGCTGATCAAGAGTGCTGAAGTATTTAATTATCTGGGCCATGCCAAGGATTATGGCATCACAGTAAAGGAAGCTTCCGCTGACCTTGCAGCCGTCGTTAAGAGATCCAGAGATGTCGCCGATGGGATGAGTAAGGGTGTTCAGTTTCTGATGAAAAAGAATAAAATCGATGTGATCATCGGTAACGGTAAATTGGCTCGTGGAAAAAAAGTAGAAGTGACGGATGATAAAGGTGCTGTGACAACGTATGAAGCAGATAATATCATCCTTGCCACCGGCGCACGCGCAAAGGCATTGCCAAATATTCCGATTGATGGCGAAAAAGTCATTGAGTACCGCAAGGCCATGGTCCCACAGAAACAACCCAAATCACTTGTTGTCATTGGTGCTGGTGCGATAGGATGTGAATTTGCCTATTTCTATCATGCGATGGGTACCAAAGTGACGGTCATTGAATTTCTTGAACAAGGTTTAGTCCCAAGAGAAGATGCTGAAGTATCAAAAGAATTGAAACGTCATTTTACACGAAGCGGAATTGATGTATTGGCGAATACAGCCGTGGAAAAAGTTGATATCACCGGAAAGCAGATCAATGTGATTGCTAAAGATCGCAAGACCGGAAATGTCACCGAAATACAATGTGACCTTGTTTTATCAGCCGCAGGCGTTACCTCCAATATTGAAAACATTGGTCTCGAAACGCTTGGTATTAAGATAGAGAAAGACAAAGTAGTCGTCAATCAATGGTATGAAACTAATGTAGCAGGAGTTTATGCAATAGGTGATATTACGGAAGGACCTGCACTTGCACATGTCGCCTCTGCTGAAGCCATTATCTGTGTTGAGAAAATGGCAGGCCACCATCCTCAACCCTTGGATTATGGAAATATTCCATCCTGCACCTATTGTCAACCTGAAGTCGCTTCAGTGGGTATGACCGAGGAGCAAGCCAATGCTGCAGGGTTCGAACTTAAGATTGGTAAGTTTCCATTCTCCGCAAGTGGTAAAGCAAAAGCAGCAGGTCACCCTGAAGGCTTTGTCAAGCTAATCATCGATGCCAAATATGGAGAAATTCTTGGCGCGCACATGATCGGTCACGGAGTTACGGATATGATCGCCGAAATTGTGCTGGCACGCAGACTGGAAGCAACAGGTATGGATCTGGTCAAGACCGTACATCCGCATCCAACGATGAGTGAAGCTGTCATGGAGGCAGCAGCGGTCGCGTATGGTGAGGTTATTCATCTTTAATTCTCACAAAACAGTTTATCTATTCTACCCATGAGTAAAATCGCCCGGCCACTTATTTTAGTCACCAATGATGATGGCATGTTTGCACCCGGGATCAAAAGGCTCGTGGAGATTGCCCGTCATATGGGAGAGGTCATCGTGGTTGCACCTAACTCACCCCAATCCGCAAAAGGTCATGCAGTAACCCTTGCAGATCCTATCCGGCTCAACCAGGTCGATGTATTCAATGGCATTGAAGCATATGAATGTTCAGGTACTCCGGTAGACTGTGTTAAGTTGGCAAAGAACATTCTCCTTAAAAACAGAAAGATTGATCTCTGTGTGTCAGGCATCAATCATGGTTCCAATGCATCAATCAATATCATCTATTCAGGTACCATGTCAGCTGCCATGGAAGCGTCTATTGAAGGCATTCATTCGATAGGTTTCAGTCTGGAGGATTATTCTATGGATGCTAATTTTGATCCTGCTACTCCCTGGATCAGACGGATCATGGAACATGTGCTGAGTAACGGCCTTTCAGATTCAAGACTATTGAATGTCAACATCCCCCATCCCAGCTTAGGACCTATTCGTGGAATGAAAATATGTAGGCAGGCAGAAGGCCGTTGGGAAGAGGAGTTTGTAGAGGGAGTCGATCCGAGAGGCCAGAAATTCTATTGGCTAACCGGCAATTTTGCAACAAATGATGCAGTGGACGGTACAGATATCAGTGCTTTGCGGGAGGGATATATTTCGATTGTACCCTCATCCCATGACCTTACTCATCACAGGGCAATTCCTATGTTGAAATCTTTGGAATCCATAAACGATATTGCATGATACCGGCACTTAAGAAAGATTCTGTCTGGATAGGACTTTTATTTGGTTTGATTATTCCGGTTGGGGTGTATCTCGTTTTGTTGCTGATCTACCAGTTAATGGATACAATGGGTGTCTTCAGTGATGTTGGTTTCGCAGAGGATTTTCGGACGAGGACGTTGGCATTGATTTCGATTTGTTCAAATCTTATCTTCATGCAGACTTTTCGCAGATCCCATCACCATCACGAAACTTCACGAGGCATCTTGATTGCCAGTATGGTTTTGGTAGGTGTGTGGTTCTGGAAGTTCGGATTTAAAATGCTACAGTTTTGAAATTTTTTGTGCTGGCCGGTGAAGCCAGTGGCGATAAACAGGCAGCTTTGTTGTGTGAAGCCCTCTTTCGACATGATCAGCATGCCGCCATTACAGGGTGGGGTGGGGAAGCGATGACAGATGTTGGTGTTAGCGTGACGAGGCATTACAGGGAGCTAGCCTATATGGGCTTCGTGGAAGTGATTAAACATCTTCCGGCTATTTTCAGAAACCTTAAGAAGTGTAAGCAGGAAATTCTTGAGCTTGCTCCAGATGCACTCATCCTCGTTGATTATCCTGGATTTAATCTACGTATGGCCCGTTGGGCACACGAACAAAATATTCCGGTGTACTATTATATCTCACCTCAACTTTGGGCTTGGCACACATCACGCGTGCATGGCATTAAAAAAGCAGTCAGAAAAATGTACGTCATCCTTCCTTTTGAAAAGGAATTTTATAGGGAGTATGGCATGGAAGTGATGTACATCGGTCATCCGCTGGCCGTGGAAATAAAGCGGGAAAATAATTTTCAGTACACACCTGTCAAAGGAAATATTGCCTTGTTGCCGGGCAGCCGAAAACATGAAGTGGATCGTATCCTTCCTGAAATGGCAGAGCTTAGCAAACGGATGCCGGGATATCATTTTACAATTGCTGCTGTACCACATCTCCTGCCTTCCTTGTATGACCATTGGCTAAAAGGTTTGCCTAATGTTGACCGTGTGGTGGGTGATATGAAGAAAGTATTGAGCAACAGTGAAGCAGCTATTGTCACCAGTGGCACCGCTACACTTGAGACTGGACTGTTAGGTGTGCCTCAGATTGTTGTCTACAAAGGTAGCCCACTCTCATACCAGATAGCCAGACGGTTGATTAAAGTGAAATTCATTTCACTAGTCAATCTTATCATGGGCAGACAGGTTGTGCCTGAGCTGATTCAATCAGATTGTACTGCTTCAAAAATGGCTGAGGAGTTATCCAAGATTCTTGAACCATCAGCATCACTATCGATTCGCGAATCCTATTTGAAGTTGACAGCCTCACTTACTTCAGGAGGTGGCGCTGAAGCTGCGGCGATTGATATTATTTCCGATCTTGGTGACAGCAAATCCTAGGTATGGGAAGGAATAAGACAAACGAACGGATCGAGGAATTTAAAGCATGTGCCAATGCACTTTCATGGTCATTTGTACCAGCAGATGAATTCGGGATGATCAAATGGCTGCTAGATTTCAAACTCTTCAAATCAGGCTCGCACAACAAGATCACGCCAATGATCATTATGGAAAATGATGATCTTGAGTTTACGTGCATGTTTGATTATGCCTACACGGTCTCCACCGGCAAATCAACGGTTACGTTCAAGCAAACGGTATATTTCAGATATTCGAAATCACTGGCACTCCCACATTTCGTGATGGTACCTGAAAAGTGGTATCACCGGATCGGTACCTATTTCGGGATGCAGGATATTGATTTTGTAGAGTATCCTGAGTTCAGCCAGAACTATCTGCTTCGTGGAGCAGACGAAGATTACATCCGCCACCATTTCGATCATCCGGAGATGATACGCTTTTTTGATCAGCAGGGTTTTTATAGTCTGGAAGGAGTCAATTATCTGATGATTCTGTATGTAAACAATGTAGTGCTGCCCACAGAGCAAGCGCTGCAGCTCGTCAAAATAGGAGACCGCCTGCATGATTTTTTTGCAGTCAAAACACCGGAGGTTACTTTGCCCCTTGATCTAGAAGAGGCACCTAAAATTTAGGCCAGTCCCATTTTCTTTTTAACAGAATCCGGAATCGTACCTTCTATAATTTCCTTCACTTCTTCCAGGGTAAGCAATGCTGCGACTTCTGCTGACAATCTTTCACCATCAACTTTTGGAATGTTAATGGCTTTTTTCCCTTTACGGATGAAAGGACCCCAACGGCCGTTTTCAAGTGTGATCTTTTCTTTATCCCATTGCTGGATATAGCGGTTAGCTTCTTTCTCCAGTTTGGCCGCCAGTAATTCAAAGACCTGGCTTTCCGTCAGGTGATCAGGATCATACTTTTTTGGGATGTTTACAAAGGTACCTTCCCACTTGACGAAAGGTCCGAAACGGCCTTTTCCTTTAGTGACAGGTAGTCCCTTGTAGGTAGCAATCGGACGATCTTCATGCGATTTAGCATCGATGATTTCCTGGGCACGCTCGTCAGTGATTTCGAGTGGATCTTCACCTTTAGGAATCGAGATGAACTGATCACCATGTTTCACATAAGGACCGAAGCGTCCGATGCCGATCAGCACTTCTTTGTCTTTATATGGAGCCAGTGTTTTCGGAAGTTTGAAGAGTTCCATGGCTTCTTCGAGCGTGATGGTTTCGATTGATTGCCCTGGACGAAGATTGGCGAAGCGTGGTTTTTCATCTTCTCCCATTTCTTCTCTGGTTCCAATCTGCACCACAGGTCCGAAGCGCGTCATCTGTGTCAGAATAGTCTGACCGGAATCAGCATCGATACCTAGATCTCTTCTTCCTCGTACACGACCTGCTGCCTCAAGTGTTTCTTCCACCGTCTGGTGAAACGGGCCATAAAAGTCGGCGATCATTTTATTCCACACCAGATTACCCTCAGCGATGATGTCAAATTGTTTTTCAATGTCAGCGGTGAAGTTATAGTCCATCACCTTGCCAAAGTTTTCAAAAAGAAAATCAGTGACCAGCAAGCCCATATCCGTTGGAACCAATCGGTTGGAGATAGCGCCTGTGATTTCGGTTTTAGCTACTTCTTTAACTTCCTTGCCTGAGAGTGTGATGACCGCATATGCTCTTTCAACTCCTGGCCTGTTTTCACGGATCACATAGCCGCGATCCTCTTCCATGATTTTACTGATGGTAGGCGCATAGGTAGAAGGTCGGCCTATCCCAAGCTCCTCCAATTTCTTTACAAGCCCGGCTTCTGTGTATCGTGCAGGTGGTTTTGTGTAGCGCTCTGTGCCGGTCATCTCATTGAGATCCAAAGATTGTCCTTCTTTCAATGGAGGAAGTATTGCTGAACCTTCTTCTTCAGGTTCATCATCGAGATTTTCGATGTAGAGTTTGAGGAAGCCATCAAATTTGATAACCTCACCTTTAGCCATCAGGAATTCTCCCGGATGCGCGGAAACAGAGATACTGACTTGTGTACGTTCCAGTTTGGCATCAGCCATCTGCGACGCAACGGCGCGTTTCCAGATCAGGTCATAGAGCCTTTCCATATCGCGATCACCATCAGGGATCGTTGGATTTTCTGGATAAGATGGCCTGATAGCTTCGTGTGCTTCCTGTGCGTTTGCTGACTTGGAAGCATATTGCCTTGGCTGCGCATATTTATCACCAAACTCTTTAGTAATCTGGGCCAGAATCGCTTGCTGTGCTGTTTCGCTCAAGCTTGTGCTATCTGTACGCATGTAGCTGATGTAACCAGATTCGTAGAGTTTCTGGGCAGCAGACATCGTACGCTTTACGTTGAAACCTAATTTGCGGCTGGCTTCCTGTTGTAGCGTTGAGGTAGTAAAGGGTGGGGCAGGCTTTCTGGTAGCTGGTTTGACATCGATATTGTCAACCTTGAACTTAGCACCAACACAAGCTTCGATCCATTTTCGCGCTGATGGTTTGGTGTCAATTTTCTCAGGTAGCTCTGCCTTAAGGTCATAGACTTTGCCTGTATCATCTTTGACTTTGAAGAGCGCCTGTATTTTAAAAAACGCTTCTGTTGAAAATGCATTTATTTCCCGTTCGCGATCTGCGACGAGTCGAACGGCAACTGATTGTACGCGGCCTGCAGATAACTTTCCTTTGATTTTTCGCCAGAGGGTTTCAGATAATTCGAATCCAACCAATCGGTCGAGCACACGCCTTGCTTGCTGCGCATTGACCAGATTGATATCTACAGTACGTGGTTCTTTAATGGCACGTTGAATAGCCGGCTTGGTGATCTCTCTGAAAACAATCCGCTTCGTGTGGGCAGGATCTAAACCCAATACTTCACATAGATGCCATGAAATAGCTTCTCCTTCGCGGTCTTCGTCCGTCGCGAGCCAGACCACTTCTGCAGCCTTGGCAGCTTCTTTCAGATCCTTTACAGTTTTCTTTTTCTCTGGGGAGATGATATACTTTGGGACAAACCCGTTTGCGATATCAATAGCGCCGTTTCCCTTCTCCAGATCACGGATGTGTCCGTAACTGGATTTGACTTTGAAGTCCTTGCCCAGAAATTTTTCGATAGTCTTGGCTTTGGCCGGGGACTCAACGATCAATAGGTTTTTTGCCATAAATAGGTGTTAGGTGAAGTTCAATGCCTCACAGTATAAGGCCGCAAAAGTAAAAAGATTTGGGTTTTCAGGTTTTTTCTATGGTTGGGGGTATCAATGCTTTAATGGTGGGAAGTCAACATTCGACTGGCAATCATACCATAAATCATCATATTTATTTGTTTTCAAATGGTGGATGCCGAGGCTTCCCGGCGGTGCGGTTAACAACTCATCTGCCTATTTAGTTTCAAAAGCTTCTGTATGGTTCGAGGCTAATGGCTTGAAAATGAAGCATAATGGCCACTCGTTCAGCATATAACACCCGAAAAAACCTACGGCTGACAATATTAAAAGCCAGTCAGTCCTGATCGATTTGAACTGAAATCTTGATTCAAAACCTTAACCTCTAACGGTTTGAGTGTGTCGGGTTTACTCCGGAAATTTCAATAAATGCCCAAAAGGAATATTCGTCCTTAAGATTCAAACAGATTGTCATATTCACTCTTGCCTGATTCAGGCCTTAGCTGAGCCTCCTTACGAGGGGCATTGATATCCAGTTTTTCTTCCTTGGTGCCGCCCATCAGCATCAGGGTACTGTTTTTCTCCCATTCCTCTAGCATCTGCATGCCCTGATCTTCAAATACACCATTCTGCAGATCGACAGAATCCATAAAGCTGCTGGACATTTCCATAAAGCGCTCCATTTCACCAACTTTCATCGCTACATCATCTGCAATGACTTCCAGGGCCTGGTCAAACATGGCACGTTTGTCTGCATTTCCAGAAATGATACTCATAGCTGATTTCATCGCACTGTGGCTTGCGCGAATAGCTTTGCGTTCTTCTTCCTTCAATTTCACCTGATCCTTGGTGTCTTCCAGCAGGATTTCAGAATTGGAATACATTTTTGTCAGTACCCTGTACAGGATGTTCATCTTGTTTTCGAGTACCGCATATTTTTCATTGGATTCTTTCAGGCGTGCAGCTTTACGGCTGGAGAGGAGCATTTGTTTTTCAACACCTTGTTCTCTTGCTTTTTGCGCGAGCTTCATGTTGTAATCGATCTCCTTAGAATTTTCCTCCTGGATGGTCTTTAGCTTACGGATTTGTCCACGCAGGAGTCCGATTTGTTCGCCCATCTTTTTAAGGTTGTCCTGCAGGTCTTCGACATAGTTTTTGAGGATGCCGATCGGGTCAATAGTGATAAACCAACTGGTGACATTGCGCATGACACTCTTATACATGTAGCTGATGAGTGTTCTCATCTTAGGATCCAATACCATATAGATGATTGCTCCAAGGACGAGTAGCGTCACCACCAGGCCAAGCAAAGACGATGCAAAAGCAACGATCTGGGGTAAAAATTTTACGAGTACAAATCCTAAGCCGGCAAGAACAGCCAGCATGAAGAATAGTCCTGTTTTTCCTTCAGGTCTGCCCCAAAAGCCTTTGGGTTTTGAAAGGTTGCCACTGAAGTCTTGCGCGGGAGAGGTCATAATTCGTCTTTTATAGGTTTTGTTGAATCGCAGTCATGTCCTGTTCGATGGCAGAAACAAACTGCTGGTATGTGTTTTCAAATTTAAGCTTGGTCTGATCGATGGAGGCCTTAGCTTCAACAACCTCCTCATCAGAACGCGCTATTTTGTCCTGGAACTCTACGATTTGTTTTTCAAACTTAGCAATCTGTCGTCTGTGTTCTTCGATCTCCTGTTGCAGCTTGACCAACTCTTCTTTCTTTGTGGCGATGCGTTGTTGAACCTGGTTGTTCAGGGCCTGATCAAATTGTTTCTTCTCTTCACCCAGGATGGTCAGGTAATGCCGCGCAGACTGGATGAGCGAGTCTTTAGTGACACCCATGGTAGAAGCAGTGGCAAAAGCTGATTTAAACGAAGTGGAGGTATCCAGTTTCAATCCGGCCAGTTGTTCAATAGACTGCTTGAATTTGAGATAATCAAATCCGGGCTGGGTCTGTTTGATTAAGGCGCTTTCGAGGAAATCAACGCTCTTTTGATCCGCCGAACTTTCGAGTCCTAATAATTGTGAAATCTTCATACAAGCTGTCAGAATGTGGTATCAAATATAGAGTAACCGAAGTATTGATGGCAAAATAAATACATCCGGCCGGCCTTCGCCCTTTTTTAGACGTATTGAGGTTAAAATATAGGATATATCAGAGAAATCAAAGGTGTATGGATACATCTTTGGAGTAAGGATACCTCATCAGGTAATCCAGCGCTATTTCAAAAGGCAGATTCTCGTAAACGATTTTATAGAGCGTCTCAATGATCGGAAGCCTTGTTTTTTCTGTTTTAGCCAGCATATAGGCAATCTTGAGGGTACGCACTCCTTCTGCCAGCTCATCTGAAGCCGCCAGTACCTCTAGTAAATGTTTGCCTTCACCCAGTTGAAATCCAAAGTTGAAATTCCTGCTGCTGGAACTCGTCGCCGTGGCGATCAGATCGCCGATACCCGCAGTACCCAGAAAAGCTGATTTGTCAGCACCCAGCAATCCGCCGAAGTAGGCTATTTCATGCAAACCCCTTGTGATGAAAAGCCCCTGCACATTCTTGCCCAAGCCCTTACCACGCAGATATCCGGATCCAACTGCGATGATGTTTTTAAATGCACCGGCAAGTTCAGCTCCGAGGATATCGGATGATCCGAAAACAAATATCCGCTTACTTGACAGCAACTCTATTCCAATCTTGACCACTTCATCATATTCACTGGCGATCACAGTAGCGGTTGGCTGGCCTTCCAGTATTTCTTTGCTCAGGTTAGGTCCTGAGAGGCATCCTACCCGGAGTACGTTGCTTTCCTGCGTGATGACACGAGACATGGTGCAGACATCGTCACGCGTGAGTTTGCCACTGAATGCCATGACATCTGTAACCTTAACTGTATCCAGTCCTTTTGTGCCGTGAATCAGAATATGTCTCGGAGATAAAAGAGGACCAAGTGTCCGCATCATATTTCTGAAATCATCGGAAGGTACCACCGGAAAAATAACTTCACATCGTTCAGCTAATTCCGTGCTCGAGGAAATTGCAGTCACACGAGGGGCAAGTGATACGCCCAGCAGCGACCGCGTTTCGTTTATTTTCCTGACGACTTCAGGGTCTCTGGCGTAGAGCAGGACATCATTGTTGACGGCTAATAACTGCGCCACGGTGAGGCCAAAGCTTCCGGCTCCTACAACCCCTACCAGGGTCTGCTGATGAGTGTGGCTTTTAGTCATCTTCTTTGCCGTTTAGCCTTTTGCGTAGCCTACTTGTTCTTTTTCTTTGGCTGACTTATCTGAGGTTGATTCTTTTTGGAGTCTGACAATGCCTGTTGTTGTTTCATAGCCTGCTCCAGACGTGCCTGGAATCCGCCTTCTTTCTTGGGCTTTTCTTTATTCTTGTTGAGCCCCTCCATGATCTTGGCTTCATCAAAGAGAAATCTCTTTGCCCCCAGTGTTTGGCCGATGTTCAGTAGATTGGAATACAGCAGATATAACGTAAGACCGGATGCGTAACTATTAAAGAATACCAGGAACATCACCGGCATGAAGTACTGCATGTATTTGAGTGCCGGATTCATGTTTGCCATATCCATGTTCTGCATGTTATAGTACGTATACGCTACAGTACTTGCAGCCCACAGCAAGGTCAGCATACTCACATGCCCACCAAAGAATGGAATGTCAAATGGCAGGTTGAAGAAAACATCGTAGGAGGATAAATCCGTAGCCCATAGAAACGAAGCTTGACGGAATTCAATCGAAGCTGGGAAAAAACGATAGAGTGCAAACCACACCGGCATTTGAAGCAAAACCGGAAAGCAACCACCTAATGGATTGACACCATATTCGCGATATACTTTCATTGTCTCCATCTGCTGTTTCTGCATATCATCTTTATACTTCTCGCGAAGACCAGCCAGTGATGGTTTCAGCGCAGACATCTTAGCCTGGCTCTGCAGCATTTTGTAAGACAGTGGGAACAAGGCAAACTTGACCAGGAAAGTCAATAGCAGAATAACAAGTCCTTTACTTCCGATAAATCCGATCAGGAAATTAAATGTAGGACGAATTACCCAACGATTGATCGATCCGAAAATGCTCTGACCGAAAGGAATGATATCCTCCAGTGCGACATGATAATGTCTCAGGTTTTCGAAATCATTTGGACCGATATACATCGTCATTTGACTTGCAGTGCCATCCCTTTTCAAGGGAATACCTACTACGGCCGAAGTCTTTTTAAGATTTTCATCCTTCTCTTCCGGAATCTTGGTCTCAAACACGCCACCAGTGAAGGATTCATCTGCAATCAGGGTGCTGTTGAAAAACTGATTGGAATGGGAGAACCACTTAATAGGTTGTGCAGAAAGATCCTCTTGCGCATCAGAACGGCAGTTACAATAATCTACAGATTCAGTATTCTCTTTATAATAGACGGTTGACATCGTCTTTTCAAAAACGCTGTTCTTCTCTATTTTATCCAGTTGGTTGACCCACGTCAGCTTTGCATCCTGAGCAGTGGAACTCAAAAAGCCAGCTGCATTTTGAACGCTAAGATTGTATTTGACTTCATAAGGCTTGTCGGTCAGCGTATACTCCTGCACGATTTGTTCGCCTTGAAGGCCTACAGCCCTGAGGGTAATCTTATTGCCTTCAACGGTAGGTTGGAAATTGAGGTCAGCAGTATGGATTTCACCTGTTTGTGAAGGAATGGCTACATCCCAGACATTGTTAGGGTCTTCCAGCAGGTGGAGCGCGACTTTATATTCCTTCTTTTTATCGTCAACCAGGACTTTTTTATAATTCTTGAGCTCTACATTTGAAATTTTACCTCCCTTGGTGTCAAAATCAACGATAAAATATTGATTTTCAAGCTTTATGGTCTGATTTTCACCTGTGGTAGCGGTAGCAAAGGAGCCGTATTTATTAGCGAGTGCTGCGGAGTCAACGGGCAGGAGGGCTTGTTCTGTTTCAATTGCCTTCTGGACTACTGAGTCCTTGAGTATTTCTACCCGGTTGAGGCTGTCCTGCCTTTGCTTCATGGATTCTACCTCCTCCTTGGAAGGGGAATTGACAAAAGTCCAAACTAATAGAAGGCCGAAAATGAGAACAAAGCCTATGATATGATTACGCTCCATGTGTTGCTTTACCTGAATAAAAAAGATGCGCAAAGGTATATGGTATTCCTAAAGCACCAAATACCTTTCTACGAGCAGTCGTCAGCCGCTTGATAGACTAGTAGTCTTCACCTACAAGGATGAGGACTGGGACGATGGTGTGAAATTTATCAGCGGGCGTCCGGGTTGGGCCCAGCGTTTTTTCCAAAAAACCTCTTTTTCGGCGGATAACACACACAAGATCAGTATGATACTGGCTCATGTATTCGTTGATGCTCTCATTAAAATTGTCATTGCCATACCTGGTCACATCGTTGATCAACTGGAGAATACTGATAGTTTGATCCGGGGCAGGTGGTTGATCTTCCCCGAGATGTAGCATTTTTACGTGGGGATTGAATATACTTTTAATATCCAGAATGGGGTCAAGAGTACGCTGGTCGCGGACAAATGGATTCTTGACAGCAAAGACAGCTCGGTTGATACCGTTAAACTTGAATCTGGGTGGTACGACCAGCACTGGGATATTGGTTGTCTTGACAATGGCACCTGATGTTGAACCAAGAAAGGTCTCAACGTTTTCTCCTGCGCCCTGGCATCCCATGATGACAAGATCAGCATTTGAGGTATCGACTAACCTCCTCAGACTGTCTACAACATCCCCTTTGATGATCTTAAAATCGAGCTTTTGTTCAGGATGTTTAAGGTTTATTTTGGCAATCCGTTTTTGGATCCATTTTTCCGGATCTTTTTCGGTATAGCCTTTTTTGGTGGTATAGATCACTGCCTTGAGTAACAGGCTGTAACAATGGACGATGGTGATTTCAGCGTTGGCGGCGCGTGCTACATGCACTGCATATCGTAATGCCTCTTTGGAATTTTTCGATAGGTCGACCGGGACGATAATGTGTTTCATATCAGTAAATAGTCGGTAAAACTAATCATTCCCGCGTCACACATCGCCTATTCTGGAACCAGCCGGAATGACTACTGACTTTTTAAGGACGATTATTCCATCTACCACCGAATAGGTTTCAGTCTCCATATCCTGAAGATGAGTGCCTCCTTTAACGACCACATTATTGCCAATCCTGCAATTGATATCCAGTATGGCATTTTCAATATGGCAATTCTCCCCGATACCCATCGGTATGATTTTTTGCGAAAGGACATCGTCGTAGTTTTCGTACATATCCATCCCCATCATGACCACGCGTCTTACAACTGATCCTTTGCCGATTCTGGACCGGATGCCGATGACCGATTGTGTGATTTCCTTGGCATTGATGATACATCCATCTCCGATCAGGACATGTGTGCAATTGGTCCCGAGGAGCTTAGAAGGAGACAACATCCTGGATCTGGTGAACACAGGATTGTGTGCATCATATAGATTGAACCTTGGTAAGGGCATAGCCAGCTCAAGATTAGCTTCAAAGAAAGAGCGGATCGTCCCGATGTCTTCCCAGTAGCCCTCATAGGCATAGCTATGTACTTTGTAAAACTTGTTGATCGCAAAAGGAATAATTCCTTTTCCAAAATCAACTTCACTCGGATTGAGCGCAAAGAGTTGTTTGAGCGTCTCTTTCTTAAACAGGTAGATACCCATCGACGCCAGAAAGTTTTTATTCTCTGCTGCGTATCGCTCAGGTACATCTGATGTCCAGTCATCAAGCACATCTGCCGATGGTTTTTCAGTAAACTTTTCTATTTCATTTTCCTGATTGACTTTCATGATTCCAAAGCCTGTCGCATCTTCAGCCACGACGGGTATGGTTGCAATGGTCAGTTCTGATTCTTTGTCCACATGTTGCTGCATGAAAGCGGCAAGGTCCATTTGGTAGAGTTGGTCACCGGAAAGGATGAGGACATAGTTGTAATCATACTCATCCAGTCGTGTCATGACCTGGCGCACCGCATCGGCTGTGCCTTGAAACCAATCTTTGTTAGTTGGTGTCTGTTCAGCCGCGAGAATATCAACAAAGCCCTGACCGAAAGCATCAAAGTGATAGCAGTTTTTGATGTGCCGGTTGAGGGATGCTGAATTGAATTGGGTCAGCACAAATATCCTGTTGTATCCCGAATTGAGGCAATTCGAGATAGGTATATCGATAAGCCTGTATTTACCTGCCAGCGGCACAGCAGGCTTCGATCTTCTTGCAGTGAGCGGATAGAGGCGTGAGCCAGCGCCACCGCCAAGGATTACACAGAGAACTTCCCGGTTTAGATTACGCATATTGTTATGCTGGTATTATTTCATGAAATATATCAAGATATCTCGAAGCGGAGTGCTCCCATGAAAGATCTTTATGCATTATTTTTTCTCTGACCTTTGAGTGCAACTCAGGCATAGAGTATAATCTGCTTCCACTGTCTATGCCCCACATACCCTGGTAGTCTTCCAGTTCCCTGAACAGGAAGCCATCTCCTTCGATGCCATCAAAGGGTTCAATGGTGTCGAGTAAACCACCGGTAGCGCGGGCAATAGGCACCGTGCCATAACGCATGGCATACATTTGGTTGAGGCCACATGGTTCTGTTCGAGAGGGCATCCAAAGGAAGTCAGCGGCTGCATAGAGTCGGTGTGCGACGCCTTCATTATACATGATGAGAGATCGCACATGAGGCCCGAAGTTGCGTTCGAGCATCCGGCATTGATCTTCGATCTGACCGTCGCCGGTGCCCAGGATGATAAAGCAGGCATCCCGCCGATAAATCATGTATTTGTAGATCAGCCCGGCAAGGAAATCGATGCCCTTGTCATTGACCATGCGTCCTATAAAAATATGGAGCGGAAGATCAGTCGGCATGTTGAGCTCGGTGAGCAAGCTGACCTTGTTATCCTTTTTCCACTTGTCAATATTCTTCTTTAGCTTGATTTTGAGATAAGGATCACTCGCCGGGTTCCAGTAATCATAATCGATGCCATTGATGACACCTCTGCATTTATGCCATTCGGTCCGGAGCAGGGATTGCAATCCAAACCCATAGGTTTCCATGAGTTCGCGCAGGTAGTTTTGAGATACGGTCGTCACGCGCCATGCGCATTTGATCCCACAGGCCAGTGAGTTGATCACATGACCCCAGTCCAGGAGGCCGGAGCGATCTCTGGAGAAGTCAGGTAGCAGATGTTGCCTGTCCCATCCAAACATGCCCTGATATGCAGCATTGTGGATGGTAAGTACAGTTGGCGTCATGCCTAGTCTCCAAAATTCGGGGCACTGGGTCATCATAAACGGCATCAGGGCGGTATGATGGTCATGACAATGCATGACATCCGGTAAGATTTCCCATTGATGCACCCATTGAAGGACAGCACGCTGGAAGGCGATATTACGTTCCACCTCATCCCGGTAGAAGGGGTGATCATTATCCCCGTAGACGCCGGGGCGGTCAAACTTGCCGGGGATATCGGCGACATAAAGATCATAACCCAGGTCTTCATTGATGATATGGCAGATCTGGTATTCGATATGATCTCCACCCATGTAAAATGATCCTCTGTGGGATTCCCTGTATTCCTGCTGGGTGAGCCATGCATTGTGGTAGCCGGGGATGATCACGGCGACACGGGCAGCACCTGATTTATTGAGATAGCGGGGCAGGGACCCTACAACATCGGCCAGTCCCCCCACCTTTGCGGCAGGGTAACATTCCGCACTGACCATGAGGATATGGGGAGTTGGGGCTATTTTCTCTTCAATCGGTTGGGTTGAGTCCTTCGTTTTCATCGTTTATGATCTACAGGCACAATATACGTTGTGGGAGAGAAAGATGGTAATTGGACAAGCTCATTTGAATTGTCTGCACATAAACAAAAGACAAACCTATCCGAAACTTTTTATGTCATTGGTTTGACAATCATATAAAAAGGAAGGCTTTGCCAACGAAATCTGATTATATTTAGATGATTTTTATTATTAACCCATAAAACCAAACGTTATGAACAGCAAGTGTTCTATTATTTTGACTTTTACATTGCTTACATGCCTGCAATTCCGCGGGGGGGGGGCAAATTCTATTCACTAACCCCGATTTTGAAGATGACATGCACTGTGACCCTTCAGATTGTGAGGAAACTGACATAGGATGTATTGAAGGATGGTGGAATTACAATACTGGTGGAAGCAGTTTTGATGAAACTGCATGGGTCTTTTATGATGATTACTTTTTATGTGATGTTGAAGATGTAACATTAGAATCTTGTGGAGGTGAACGAGGTATTAGAATTACAAAAAACTCAGGGGAAGGAGGAATCCTTTCTCCAGCTACTGACAATCCTTTTTTGGGATTAAATCCAAATGCTCATTATCAAATTGATTTCAGTATTAATATGATTGATTTCCTTGGGGGTTCATTTACTAAAGTGGAAATTTGGGTAAGTGATGACCCCTTCGGCATTGTTACAGCTCAAACATATGTTGGAAAAAGCGATCCTATTTCAAATCTAGAGGATCTATGCCAAAATGTGAAAGTCAGGATTACTGATGGAGCAAATTTAACAAGTCATGCATATATTATTTTCCGTATAGATAATGAACCTAATCCAAGCCAGCCAATAGCCCTTGTCTATAGAGAAGCTGTCTTTGATGGAATCAGTGCCTGCACCATTGTTAGTGCAGAATTTTCGGCATTGAATTGTAATCAACTTTGTATAAATTTTTCCTCTGAATGTTCAGTAGAATGTGGAGAAACACCAATGCTGAATGTGTGTACTATGCAAGTCGCTTGGTTTGATCAAAATAATGATCCAGTTGATGATTGTGAGTTTGATTTTATTGGGACTGCTGAGTGCTGTATTGAACCTGAAGAATATGGTGAATATACAGCCGTGATTGCACTGGCATATAAATTCAACGGTGAAACTGTCACGGATAATTTTAACATTGTTGTTGATTTTCAGCCTTGCACAACCTATGTCGTAAGTTCGAACGAAACTTGGGACGCAGCTGATTGGGTGGCAGGTGAAAGATTTGAATTAATCACCGTGAATTCAGGAAAAGTACTAACCATTGAAAGTGATCTAACAGTTGAGTTTTGCGAGACTGGGAAGCTTGTCATTAACCCTGGAGGAACTGTTATACTGAATGGGGTATTAACAGCCAATTGTTCTGATGGGTGGCTTGGAGTGGAAGCACAGGGCAATGGAAGTTATAACCAATATCCTATCCCTAATGTTCATTTGCATCGTCAGGCAAGGATATTTTGCAATGAAGGATCCCGAATTGAATATGCCAAAATTGCTGTTAAATTATATGGCCCGACAAGCGCTGACGCCGGAGGGATGATCTTTGCTGATGGGGCGACTTTTCTCAACAATAATCGGGGACTTGATTTTGCTCCATATGTGAATTTTTACCCGTATCCACAGAATCAAAAGGCATATCGGTCGTCCATAAGGAATTGTACGTTTGATCTTGATGACGATTACCAATGGCCATCACCACTTACACAGCACATTAAAATGAATAGCGTTTTTGGAATAAATATTCTGGGGACCTATTTTGGTAATGGGAAAACCCCCGAAGGTAGAATCTATCCTCAAGCATTTGGTACTGGAATCTTAGCTATCGATTCATACTTTAATGTTGGACCTACTGCCCAATATCCTGAAAATGAACCTTGTATCCCACCATGTACGATTGATATGGTGAGCAAATTTTATGGTCTTGGAATAGGAATTTCTGTAGGACGCATAAGCCTCAATAGGCCTTTTCAAGTGTATAATAGCATATTTGAGAATTGTTTTTTTGGGATTGCCAATGAAGGAGTCAATGGAGCTAATATCCTGTTTAATGAGTTTAAGATGGGGTCGACCCATGAGCTTCCAGAAGATGAGGATCAGATGGGAATATCTCTCTCAGGGTATCAGATGATTACCAATATAGAGGAGAACACATTTATTGTTACTGAAGGTAATGCTGATTTTACTTTAGGTATTGTAGCGAATAACATGGGGGAAATGGATAATGAAATTCGCAGAAATACTTTTAATGGACTCTCTGTTGGAAATGAAGCATTTAATAGAAATGCCCAAGAAATTCCTGTTGAAAGGAATGTTGGACTGAATTATTTGTGTAATTATAATTCAAATGTTCAAGAATTTGATTTTACTATTCCAGTAGAGGGACCGTACAATTTTATAAGACATGAACAAGGTGTTCTGGGGCAATTGACACCTGTATCATCAGGCAATACTTTTTCACGAACGGGCGAAGAAGGTGTTGGGGATTTTGCTAATGAAGGGGAGAGGCAAATTCGTTATTTTCAGAATCCATTTGCAGATGATGAAGTACTAGAGGAATATACAGATCCAACCATTACCCCTTCAGACATAGGTGCGCCCCAATGTGAAGAAACGGTTTGTATGCATCCATGTATAGCTACTGAAGACTTTTCTGATGAGATTGGCTATTACAATTCAAATATGGAGGACTACTCCAATGCTTTGAGTGAAGATGAATTTGAAGAGGCTGCATATTATTTAAGTTCAGTCCACAAAAATTTGAGTAATATCACTCGCTTTATGGAAGTAGATACAACAGGCTTTAACAGGGATTCTCTCAGAAAGTGGTATAGAAGACACGCTGGTGTGACGGGGGAATTGCTGCTAGCTGGAGATTATTTTGATGCGGGACTGACTACTTTAGCAAGCAATATTATTGATTCCATTGCTATCAGTTATACTCTTGGAGACGATCAGGAATTGGATATAGCACGTGTCGGCAGAGTCTACGATATCTTATCAGCAAGATCCATTTATACACTTACCTCCACTGATATAGATTCGTTAAATCTATTTGCACAGGAGTATGGTGCATCATACTCTTTAGCCAGGAGCATACTGCCACTGCTTGATACCGTTTTCACACCAAGGTATTATGTGCCAGGAGAGATAACACCGAGAAGCTCTGAGTCAGGAGAAATCACTAATAGTGAAATGAGTCATGCAATTGTATATCCAAATCCGACTTTTTCAATTTTCTATGTTGAGATTCCCGTAGCTTATCCATTGATAACTAATTTTGAATTGATCAATTTGGATGGTCAAAAAATATTACACACAAAACTCGTGCAGGGTATCAATAAGATTGAACTTGAGGGGCAGCTAAAAGTAACTTCAGGGATTTATCTTTATCGAATCTTTTCAGAAGACAATATGATGTCTTCCGGAAAAATACTTAAGGTTGAATAATGAAATCAATCAGAAGAATCAATTTGCTGCATTTGAATTTATTTTTCATTGTTAGCTATTTAATAATGGCTGCAAAGCCGGACGTGCATGCACAGTCCGGCTTTGCCAAAGCCATACCTATTAATACTAATGTCGATATTGATGATATTCTTTATCATGAAGATCAACTTATTTTAAGAGGAAACATATATATTGATTCCCTCTCTTTATGGGGCTTATTGTTAACAGGTTTGGACACTATGGGGAATGTCCTTTGGACAAGTGTGAATTATGACACTTCATTATCCACGCATATCATATTGAACACCCCTGGCCGTTTTTTAGTGACAAGTGATCAACGGCTGATGGTGCCAGCTAAATATTTTAATACCGGACAACTTGCAGTATATTTTACTGATTTAGAAGGGAATGAAATTTTTCATAAATTTTATCCTTATGAAGGGTATAATATTTTTCCGTATGATATTAACGAGATAGGTGAGGATTATTTTATTACCGGTGTAATTTCATATTTAGGGGGCGATCTTAGCATCTTTGCTTTAAAACTTAAGGCAAATGGGGATATGGTTTGGATTAAATATTATGGTCAGCCTAATCTATTTGAGGAATCCATTGATGCAGATGTAAATGCTAATAACACTCTAACACTATATGCTGCCCGTAATGATCTGGAATTCCTTCATAGTGGGACCAAAGATGGCTGGAAGAAACCGTGGTTGATGACCATTGATACTGCTGGGACAATTGTTGAGGAGTGGTTAGGCGAGGAAAACGATTCTCGCACTCTTGGAGGAGAATACTTCTGTAGGATGGAAAACGGAGACTGGATTATGCAAAGTACACATTACACTAATGTGGATGGACCGTTTGGTGAAGAGGTCAAAGTATCACCAACAATCACTCGGCTGGATAGCCAATTCAATTTGATATGGAAAGTGTATTTGACTAACTTCCAAGAGCGTTTTGACCAAATATTTGATATGGAATTGGATCCTCTTACTAACCAAATAATTGTTTCCGGAGACAAGCTAATACCAATTGGTAATACTAAAGAATATGTCAATTGGACCCTAAAACTCGATACATCTGGACAAATAATCTGGAACAGGACTGACAGTATTTATTTTAGTCGTCAAAATACTCACTACACAGCCGGTCTTGCTTTGTCCCCTTCAGGCTCTGTATATGTTGGAGGATATGTAAATGTCTATGAATTAAAACCGAGAATTCAAGCATTTGTCATCAAGTATACTTCAGATGGATGTTCTGATACCTTATGCACCACTACCTCTATCAATGAGCAAATAAAACAAGCAGGGGAGCCTATTGTGATGTATCCCAATCCTGCCTCAGATGTATTGCATGTTCTTGTTAGGGAAGAAACAGGCACTTGCAAGATGCAGCTATCTGATATGCACGGACGTATTGTCTCAGTGAGCCAGATCATCACAGGTAGCCAGGATATTGCTCTAGATCTGGCGGTGGGAGTTTATATAGCCTCATTCACTAATTCAAATGGTATATTTTATTCGAGAAAATTGATTGTTTACTAATACTATATTTCGTTACAGTTATTGGAGGCAATTATGTGATTTTCGTATTGAGATAGGGGAGTATACTTTTGTTGATGTCGGCGGGAGTGAATAGAGGAGCCAGAGGCTCCAGGCGTGATCCTACCATCCGTAGCCAGAGGCTACGGATATCATCTGCCCGGCGTTGCCGGGTAGATGTAGACTTTTCATCACCATCACCTTATCCTATGCCTCAGCCTCCAGCTCCACCTTTTTCCCTACCTTTGCGTCACAAATCATGAGTAAAAAGGGCAGAATATTAGTAGCAATGAGCGGCGGCATAGACTCCACCGTCACCGCCATGATCCTCCAGGAGCAAGGATATGAAATCGTGGGTATCACCATGAAAACATGGGATTATGCCACCAGCGGAGGTGACCGTAAGGAAACCGGCTGCTGTAGCCTGGACAGCATCAACGATGCCCGCCAGGTTGCTGTCGAAAAAGGATTCCACCATTTTATCGTCGATATCCGCGAAGAGTTTGGTGATTATGTCATCGATAATTTTGTAGACGAATACCTCGCTGGACGGACACCAAATCCATGTGTTCTCTGCAACACGCATATTAAATGGGAAGCCCTGATCAAGCGTGCTGATGCCCTCGGATGTGACTACATAGCCACCGGACATTACGCACGGATAGGGGAGCAAGACGGTCGTTATTTTATTCAACGAGCAGTTGACCTCAATAAAGATCAATCGTATGTCCTCTGGGGCCTGAGCCAGGAGTGCCTCAAACGAAGCATGTTCCCATTGGGCAATATGACTAAACCTGAAGTAAGGCAACTAGCTGCTGATTATGGCTATGTAGAGCTCTCTCAAAAACCGGAGAGTTATGAGATCTGTTTTGTGCCGGACAACGATTACAGAGGATTCCTCAAGAGACGTTTACCTGACCTCGCAGACAAAGTCAATGGTGGTGCGTATGTCAATACAGAAGGAAAAGTCATAGGTACACATCACGGATACCCATTCTACACCGTGGGTCAACGTAAAGGTCTTGGAAAAGCATTCCT
>JANNSS010000358.1:0-3062 GCA_031402955.1 Saprospiraceae bacterium | reverse complement strand
GTCACCCTCCTTGATTTGTGATGCCACTTCAAGGGCCCCCAAAAGATTGGCGGCCCCTGAGGGCGATATAAATAATCTCTCATGAATTGAAATGGATCTGATCATGTCGTAGACTCCGGAAGAATCTATGATCAGTGATTTATCCGCAAGTGTATCATCATAGATGCCAGGTCTATGTGCCGTAGCCAGATGTTTCCACCCTTCCAGCGGATGAAAAGGATGGTCAGGTTGTAAGGATATTAACTGAACATTTCCTAATTCTTTTAACCTGCGGCCTGTTCCGACAAATGTACCGGTGGTACCCAGACCTGCGACAAAGTGTGTGATTTTTCCTTTGGTTTGAGCCCAGATTTCTTCGGCAGTTGTCAGGTAATGTGCCTGCCAATTGGCATCATTACTGTACTGATCTGCATAGAAATACTTATCAGGATTTGCAGCATAGGTTTCTTTTGCAACAATTTGTGCACCATCTGTTCCTTCCATTGGAGAGGTAAGGATGAGTTCTGCACCCAGCGATCTGAGTATATTTTTTCGTTCTAATGAAGCATTGGATGGAAGGCAAATGGTAGGTTTCCAACCAAGGGGTTTGAGCAAGGAGGCATAAGCAATGGCCGTATTTCCGCTGGAAGCATCCAGCAGGCTGTTCCTGCTGTGGAGTTTGCCTGACCTGATGGCTTTGCGGATGATAGCATGTGCGGCACGGGCTTTGACACTGCCGCCAGGTTGTTCCCATTCGGCTTTAGCCCAAATCCTGACCTTGTCGGTGCTGAGACTGTTAATCAGCAATAGTGGGGTATTTCCTACCAGGGGGAGGGAGACTGAGATGCGGGGAATATGTTGAATTTGTGTTGTCATAAGGATTACGGTCATGGATTAAATGAAAAAAGCCTTTCAATCCGGAGGAACTGAAAGGCTCTGTGTTTCTATAGTAGCTATAATACACTCCCAGTTCAACCCGGAGGTTGAGCGCAGCAACAACAAGTGCAACAAGAGTGATTAAGCATATTTTTCATAAATCGTGACAAATATATGGGTGTTTACTTCAATATATCAAGAGCAAGGTTCAAATTTGTGCTTTGATATCATCTCTAACAACAGAACCAACCAAAAGTTATGCCAATTACAGAAACTCATTTCAACCTACCGGGTCAGACTGGATTTTACCGCGGGAAAGTCAGGGATGTCTATTATATCGATGATATCATGGTGGCGGTGGCTACGGATCGGATATCAGCGTTCGATCATATTCTACCCCGGCCGATACCATTTAAGGGTCAGGTATTGAACCAGTTGGCTGCTTATTTCCTGGATGCTACAAAAGACATCGTTCCAAACTGGAAGATGGCCATGCCGCATCCTAATGTGACCCTGGGTGTGTTGTGCGTACCGATACGGATTGAGATGGTTATCCGGGGATATCTGGCAGGGCATTCCCTGCGTGAGTACCATGCCGGTAAGCGTGTGCTCTGTGGTGAAGTGATGCCTGATGGCATGGCGGATAACGAAGCTTTTCCGCAGCCAATTATTACGCCTGCTACAAAAGCAGAGGAGGGTCATGATGTGGATATATCCGGCGAGGATATTGTGAGCCAGGGTATATTGACACTAGCAGTTTATGATGAGCTGGTCAGGATCACGAGGGCTTTGTTTAAACGCGGCACAGAGATGGCTGCGGAGCGAGGTTTGATACTGGTGGATACAAAATATGAGTTTGGATGGTATCGTGATCAATTGTACATTATTGATGAGGTGCATACACCGGATAGCAGCCGGTATTGGTATGCTGAAAAGTATGATGACAATCAAAAGAATGGCCTGCCTCAGGAGCATTTGTCAAAGGAGTTTGTCAGAGAGTGGTTGATGTCCAAGGGGTTTCAGGGACTTGAGGGGCAGCAGATGCCTGAGATGGATGATGAGATCGTCAATCGCATCAGTGAGCGGTATATTCATTTATATGAAATGATGACCGGGAGGATATTTACAGGAGCTGCGGATGATGCGGTGACGATAGAGGGGGCGATAGAGGTGGGGTTGAGGAATTAGGAATACTCGGCCACTACTTGAAAGTAGTGGCAATTCAATAAAATTCATCTATTGGCTGAATGATAGGTCTATTGAATAGCCACCATTTTCAAATGGTGGAAAGAGGGGGGATTTTCGCCACTACTTGAAAGTAGTGGCAATTCAATAGATTTCTCTAGTGAGATATTGATACGAAATTTATTGAATAGCCACCATTTTCAAATGGTGGAAAAGGGTTATTTAAATAGTTGAAATCCATTTTTATTCATGTAGTCATTGAATTCATCATTGAATGTTTGGATTTTGTGGTGATCTTCCTGGTGTTTAATATATTCCCTGACATCATTAATATCATTGGGGCTAACAGACGCGCCGTAGTATTCATCCTGCCATTCAAACCAAGTATAGTCAGTATCTTTTAGGAGGTTTGTGCTATTGATCCATCGAGATGATTCTCCTTTGATCGATTGCATGATGTCTTCAATGTTTTGTGTCGATTTAAGGGAAATCAAGCAATGGCAGTGATCACTATATCCATTGATAAAGTCAACGAAAATTCCTTTAGTTCCTGCATATTTCAGAATGTGCCACCAGACTTTGAGCCTCAAAGCAGGGGTGCAAAGGAAGGGCGTCCGGTTCATAGTAGCCCAGACAAAGTGGATATATACTTTTAAATATGGCATCCTGTTTTCAATTCAATCCCGGTGAAGGATATTGGAATTGAAAATTAGGGCATGGGGTAATTACATGCAAGTAGAATCAATAAAAAATAAGTGGGTGAAAAGGATCTTAAGCTTTATTCATTCAGCAACTTGTGCAGTGTCGCAATGACATAGTCAATTTCATCAGGTGTATTATACACGGCGATACCCATCCTTGTCACACCGCCTTGTCCCATGAGTCCCATAGCCTCTACGGCACGAATAGCGTAGAAGTTTCCGTCCCAGGCGCAGATGCCGTGATCTGCCAGGTGCTTGCAGATTTCTTCAGGGCGTTTGTTTTCGACTGTAAAAGATAATGTCGGGGCGCGTTGTGTTTCC
>JANNSS010000357.1:0-6169 GCA_031402955.1 Saprospiraceae bacterium | reverse complement strand
GTTTTCCAACACGCCGGCATAGGCGCGTTCACTTCGGTCTGGAGATCGCCACTCCCAGAGTAGATTTCCATCTCCATCTGTTTCAAAGATATACCCTCGATGAAACAAGTATCCAGGATCAAAAGAGTATTCGTTATCATCCCACATGTTAGTGCTATTGGATAGCACCACAAAATGTCCATTACTCAGTTGAAAGACCTGACTTGGAATTTCTTTTGAAGTATTGCCATAACAGTATCTCCAGACCTGGTTGAGATCATCATCCAGTCGCAATAAGCAACTTTGTCCATCTTGGTTCACACTTGTTGAATAATCAGAAATAATAAAACCATCCATCACCTTTTTAAAATCCCTAAAATATACTTCATCTTTTTCAGGATAAAAGTAATTTTGAAAAATGTTTGAATCCCAAATATCTCCCTTGCCATTAAAAATAAAAATCACTCCATCCACCTCTTCATTACCATTATATCTCTTCTCTGCTATATGAAATATTTGATCACCATCATTGAAAATCCCTTTATGGCCTAAGAAACTGTAAACACCTAACTTGCTATCATCAAGAAGATAAATATCCTCTAGTATATTTCCATATAGATCATACTTTGCAATGGTAGCATTGAAACCTGAGTTGAAACTCCCGGAAGTTCCGGCAACAAACAATGTATCATGCTTCCAAAATGACTCTGTGAATAAACATACTTCATGGCCAAGCTTTGAAATAGCATTGATGGACTGCTGAGAGGCAAGTGGATTAATATACACTAATAAGCCTAAAATAATATATCCAATTGATCTCTGCATACTAATCAATTTTGACAAGAATCAGTGCAAAAGGAGTGTTGTTATTTACAACAGATAAATAATAAATCCCAGCTGGTAATTCAGATGTGTCAATAGTGTGCATATTACCATTTTCTAATTTACCACTTCCTACCAATGCACCCATCCCATTATAGATCGAGTAAATACATAAATCATATTCTTTTACATTTATTTCTACAACCAACTGATTCTCAATGGGATTTGGATTTGCTTTTAGTTGATTGTCAGATGGGACAGAAATATTAAACACTTGAGATCTTGGTGTTATGATTTCTTCTATAGGTAGTGGATACCAAAAATACTCATAATCCCGACTTTGTAAATATAAAAGTCCCCTTGCAAATGCAGCTGGCTGGGATATCGTGTTATCTGCAAGTTGTTCTAACTCATTAACATGATCTCTAATCCAGTACATTAAAGAATCTTGATTTAATTGTTTCATTTCCTGTGCTAAATCCTTCCATTGAATATACTGATTATGAATTGAATCCATTCTTGAAGTAAAGGAAAAAGAAGCTCGAATTTGCATCAATAAAGAATCAGCTAAATCAACATTACCCTGGGCCATAGCTAATTCAACTTTTATATAAATGAATTCCAAATTGTCAATTTTGTTCAACCAATGATACATAGAGTCTAAATTGGTGGAATCTGAAGAATAATAATTGAACAGCTGTTGAATGCATAGAAACCGATTACTATTCGTGTTAGCAATTTGAGCTTCAAGTTTTATATATTCAGAAGGACTTGTATTGAATATGGCTAACATAGTTGAATCGCTATAGCTCCATGACTCTACCAACTTAGATTTTAATGAAGGATATAGATAAAAATGAATATTCTGATTAAGAATAATATTAATCTCGGCATTGGTAAAATAATTTGTCCTATTAAGTATTACGCCTAATAAAGTGTCAGAAGTATATGGTGCTATTGAAGCCAATTGATTCATTAGCATCGCCTTACCTGCTACTGATGCAGCATTTACTTTATTAATCCAACTTGAAGTATTGTTTTCATCAACCAGTGAAGTCTTAAGGAATGTCAACGAGTCATATGTCTCGCTTAAATAAATAAATTCATCAGCTATGGAATCAATATTATCGGAAATATTACCATTCAATCCGTTTCGAATTCCAATCGTGAGACAATCTTCAACGGGACCAGTAGCTAGACGAGGTATAAAGTTTTTTATTTTATAATAGTTCAGAGGTTCATGGTTGGGAGAACTCGTGTGCCAATATTGAATACCATAATCTGTGCCATTATAAAAATCTGTACCTACGGCAACAGTTTCAGGAAGCAAGGTAAAGGTGTTTTTAGCAGGATTGGTTATTGCTCCCTGGTCAAATAATATTCCGTCTTCTGGTAATATTTTCTGGACTGCAAAGTCAAATAAAGCATTTTCATTTTCGTTGCATTTGAAATTTAATCCTACAAAATTATTAAGCGGATCCCTATTCAGACCTTCTGCCTTATTTGCTATGCGAAGATTGGTGAATTTGTTATTATAAACCGTGGTTGTCGTTCTTCCTGAATTTAATATACGAACCCCAATCTTGTGTGGATCATCTAAAAATGGATCCGGTGGATTAGTAACGCCTATAAATTCATTATTGTGAATCATATGGCCACCACCTGTCAATGCAGCTATTCCTTCATGAAAATCATTGTCTTCAATATTATATGGGAGTGTCAATCCTCCTACTTCAAATTTGCAATTCTTTACCTCTAACATATCCACACCCATCGAAACAATCCCCACCACATTTTTCCTAAAATCATATCCGTCAAAAGAAAACGTGAAAGGTTGCAATCCATCATAGCCAACAAACCCTCTATGGTAACCTTCAATAATGGGTCTTGGAGTAGCGGGTTCTCCAGAAATATTATCAAAATATTCAAATTTAGCTCCACAACCATAGCATAAGACACCTAAACCCAAATCTTTAAGGGCAGTAACACTAGTGTTTTCATTAATGAAATTGCAGTTGGTCATATTAGGCCCCTTTACCCCCCATGAAAACACCTGTATAGGATAATCTGGATTAGCATACAAGTCATTGTTAGTGATAAAATTACAATCTTCAAAGTGTGCATATGGCGATATAAATCCTGATGATAGTTGTTTAACATAGGGGTACAAGTTGACCGAATTTATGTTATTCAAAAAGGTAGTGCCCCACAAATTGATTATTCCGCCTCCGCCAACAAATGGAAAATAATTATTATAATAATTAATATTGGGATTGGATACACCAACATATGCATTCTCAATGATTGAGTTTGGAAAGGATCTAAAAACGCCCTGGAGATCATTATTTTCACCTTGCTTATTTCCAAACACTTGAATCCCATTCCATAATTCTCCATTACATCCTGAAGTAATTTTAGCGCCGTCCTCCAGCCTCAACAATCCACCCGGTTTGATTTTTATAAAACCTTCTGTAGGCATATTAAGCTGACAATGGATGGTAAGTGAAGCATCATTTTCTATCACAATATGTCGGTCACTTGTAAAATTTGTCTTCAATACAGCATCTGTACCCGAAGGTATGATGTGGGGTGTTGAGTTACTTAAACATGGATCTCCAAACTTACCTTGATAATATAATCTATCCGTGTTCAAAAATATATTGTACATAAAATTCACCTGGCATGGGGTGTAGGCAGTATTATACTCACCAACTCCTTCATACATTACATTATTCGAATCTTCATCCTCATTTATTGAAATGATCTCATCACATAGCGCCACATCAGTATGCGACAGTCCTAGCACATGACCAATCTCATGATTCAAAACAAATGCCTGGTGGAAAAAACTTTTGCCTGCATTATACGCTTTCCAGGTGTTATATAAAAATATACCATCACCTACCGCAAGTCCCTCCGCAGCATATCCGGCCATACTAGTGTCGCTTTCCTTAAACTCAACAAAATAAACATCAATAACTTTGTTGCCATAGGGCTGATAATTAGATCTTATAATTAAAATTAATCATCCCATGATCTGTTTGTGCCAAATCTAAATCATAGTTTGGGTTATCCCAGAACCAAATTCCATCATAGCTATCGGAAGGTTCGGTCGATTCGGTATACAATTCATATCTCCAGGGCAACTTATTCGGAGATGGTACATTCCCATTTACACCTGGCAGGACTGGATCCAAAAGCATTGCATCCCTTGTAATTATATTGAGCTTTTTGAGTATCTCATTTGCAATCCGGATGCCACTATAATTTCCATCATTTGGGTTTGAATTATTATCTCCGTTTTCATCAAAATTTCTTTCACCATCTTCATCCCGTATAAAATGAAAATTTAGATAAATAATTCCCTCAGGATAAAATGTTGCTGATTCCTCGTGAAAATACTTATTACATGGATCACCAGATGATGAGCTGGGACCGGAGGCAGAAAAATCTTCTAAGCATTGAGCATTAAATTTTCCTGGCTGAATTAATAAAACTAAAATGAAAATAAACCCAGGTATTCGATTAATGCATTGGCGCAAAAAAATTGGTTTCATGGTTTTAGGTTTTTTGGTCACTAATGTAATACTAAGTGATCTTAATGTCAAAAGCAATGGCTCCACATTGAATTGACGATTGTTTTACGGCTTAGCTACATCAAGTTATGATTTGCATCTTCTTAAAAAAGTGTTTTTACTTTAAAATCCACTTACATGCTGAGCGGACGGTTGGTGAGCTACGCCGGACTAGGAAGTCGAAGTATAGCTCTTGATGGCGGGTAAGCAGGTCGAACCAGTCGAAGAATTCTACCCTTCCGCCTCTTGTGCCACTTTCGCACCTTCCGCCTTTCTGCCATTCTGCCCTACTGTCCTTGCCATTGCGCCTTTCTGCCCTTCCGCCTCTTGCGCCTCTTGCGCCTCTTGCGCCTCTTAAGCCCTTTAAGCCCAACTTTAATGGAGGTATATTCGTTTTGTACGATAAGACCTACATTTGATACAGTGTTCAACTCGATAGTCAACGACATACGATACCAGTTCCAGTCCGGCAATACGATCACCAGATTGATCATTGTCAATGTGGCTCTGTTTCTGGCCATCACACTGTTTCAGCTGGTGCTGCTGCTGAGTTCAGGCTTTAAACCCCAGCATGGGTTGTTTGGGGAAGTGACGAACTACCTCTTCCTGTCCGATGACCTCTTGTGGGATGCCAAACATCCATGGACGATCCTGACCCATATGTTTACCCACATAGGGTTTTTCCATTTGCTGTTTAACATGATGATCTTGTATTGGTTTGGGAGGATCGCCGGGGATCTGCTGGGTGATCACCGGATGCTGCCGCTGTACCTTTATTCAGGATTGGCAGGAGCGCTGATCTATCTGCTTACCGCACCACTCATCTATGATGGGGGCAGTAATCTGCATGGCGCTTCTGCAGCGATCATGGGTATCGTAGCTGCTGCCGGTATTACGGCTCCTGATTACCAGATGCGGTTGTTATTAATTGGAGATGTAAGACTCAAATATATAGTTGCGGGGCTTTTGCTCATTTATGTCATAGGGATAGCTAATATGGACAATGTGGGAGGGCATATGGCTCATTTGGGTGGGGCAGCCTTTGGGTTCTTTTATGTCCATATGTTGCGGCAGGGTGTTGACCTCACGCGTGGATTCCGACGCCTAATCTCTTTATTCAAAAAACCAGTTCGGCCACCTGCAAGACCAGTAAAGCGAAAAGTCACTATGGAGGTGCGTCATCGTGCAGCCAATCAGAAATCAGACAGCACAACTCCAGTCGAACGCGCATTTGATGGGGATCAGGATCGCCTGGACGCAATCCTGGATAAAATCAAGCAGTCAGGGTTCGAGAACCTCAGTGAGGAGGATAAAAAATTTCTGCATGACGCGAGCCAAAAGTAACCCGAAGACAGGTTTGCTGAAAAAGTGGATCCTCGGGATCAATGGCTGTTTCATCTTTCTATTGATACTCACCTATATCACCCCATACGTCTCCGTTGAAAAATGGGGATGGCTATCACTGCTCGCCCTTACGTATCCTTTTATCATGTTAGTCACCGGGCTCTTCGCTACAGGATTGATTTTTTTCAGGAGCTGGTATGCTGCGTTTTCAATTGTAGCCATTCTAGCCGGTTTCTCCAATCATACCCGCTACGTAAAACTCTTTTCTTTCGGTTCAGGAAAAGCGCCTTGCGAAGAATCTATTCGCCTGATGTCCTATAACATGCGTGGCCTTTCCATGGTCCCGGTGAAAAAAGGAACCGGTATCGAAGGAAAAATAGATTCCCTTTATAATGCACTCAATAATCTTGTAGAATTCCCGGACATCCTCTGTCTGCAGGAAGCCGCCA
>JANNSS010000356.1:0-3975 GCA_031402955.1 Saprospiraceae bacterium | reverse complement strand
GCCAAACTCCCAGATCATCTTAGGTCCGGGGATGAGATAAAAGAATGCAGATACTAATTCAATGCGGCTCAGAGCCACCTTGAGTTCTTTGATATTATATCCTGGTGCGCTGTTACCTGCAGTCAGATTTTTATACATCAGGCGCTCTTCATCATGCGATTCCATATACCCGACCAGATGAGGATCTGCCCAACCGCGATTGACATGCCAGGTATTGCTCACATCGCTACCGCCGAATCCTTTTGATCCCTGGCCATAAGCGCCTGTCATATTGCCCCAGAGCATCATACCTCTTGAGGATAGTTCAATCTCTTCGGAATTATCAGCGAAATGTTCGAGGATGAGATATGCATCCGGATCGATCGCCCAGATGTGATCTGCATATTCTTGCAATATATTGATGCGCGATTGATCATACTGACCCCAGGCGTTAATATTGCCAAGTGTGTTGTTTTGTGTAAAGCCTTTAGAGAGGTCAAAACGAAATCCATCGATACCATACGTTTCCATCCACCACGAGAGCACACGCTTTACAAATATTTTGGTTTGAGCGCTTTCGTGATTGAAGTCGTAGCCTACATTGAAATCATGTTTCGAGACCGGATTGAGCCATGGATTGTTGGCTGATGGTCTGTTTTGTGCTCCATCCCAGTACAACTGTGCGAGCGGTGATTGCCCAAACGCGTGATTGTATACCACATCCAAAATCACAGCAATGCCGCGCGCATGACAAGCATCGATTAATGATCTGAAAGCATCAGCTGACCCATAATACTTATCAAGCGCCATATGATAAGATGGGTTATACCCCCAGCCCAGATTACCTTCAAACTCTTGTACCGGCATGAGTTCTATGGCATTCACACCCAGTCGCTGCAGATAATCAAGTGTGTCCTCTAATGCGGCATAAGAATGTGCATGGAGAAAATCGCGCATGAGTAATTCATAAATAATGAGATCTGTTTTCTCAGGCTTAGGACTTAATGGCAGGGTGATGGAAGTGGGTTCTACCACGAAACTGCTGACCATACCTGAAGTAAGCCCATAAGGGTATTGTGGCATTTCAGGATATGTTTCAGCGGTGATGGCTCCATCATTGAATGGGTCAAGGATCAGGGTGCTGTATGGGTCACCAATCCTGATTGTACCCTCTACTACATACTGATATCTGTAATTAGCGCCAAGGTCAAGTGCCGGCACTTCGACCCACCAGGTATTTCCATCGACCGATTTTTTCATTTGAAAATCGGAGCGTAGTTGCCAGTTGGTCATATCACCATTGAGGTGAACATATGATTTACCGGGTGCATAGAGTTGAAAGTAGCAGTCATTTCCATTGAGAATGGTCAATCCGTCTTGCAGGCCAGCAGGAGGATCTTCAACCACCACATCGAGGATGACGGAATAAAAAAAACATTGTGTCAGCGTGTCCGCACTCCTGATGGCTTGAAAACAGATCTCATGGTTTTCCGTTCCCAGCACTGTGAAGTTATATTCAATAAGGTTTCCGTAGGTATGATATACCGTGATGCCATTGTCTTGGATATACAGATCAGCATCCTGGCTCGTTGCTCCTTTGACGGGCAGCACATCGTTTTCAAACAAAGCGAGTGATGCCTCCTGCGGGGAGAGCAGTAAGGACTGAAATGCAATATCTGCCGGATAGACCGGATAGAAGATGTCACCTCCGTCTGATGCCCGTCCTACTGCGCTTCCAGTGGCGTTTCTGAACACGAATGAGAGGGATTCTACTTCTTCACCCTCCGGGATGCCATAGAAGTCTTTGATATTATAACTAATGGAGTGTTTGTTGTTGCCGAGGTTGGTCATCAATACTTTCGGATCAGGCGTGCCCCACACGCCCTGCACATATTTCCAGTCAGTCGGGCTCGTACTGGCAGAAGTGATCACGCCTGCGTGAGCGTAGACGGGGGAGATTCCGGTCAGGGCACCATTTCCTTCTGTCGCATTGAAGGTGATGGTGACATTGTCGGTCACTTTAGGGAAAACCGGAATGACTTCCACGACCTGGCTGTAAGCCGATGGAAAAGAAATAAGTATACAGAGGAGAGTTGAAAGAAGGTAATGAAAAGGCTTTCTCATAAATATGGTTTGTGCAGGCATTGTTAGGCTTAAAGATTGGACTAAGTTACTACCTACATCCTTTCAAAAGGTCAAAAAAAATATTGATATCCTGAATGTCGTGTAGAGGACATTTTGAATGATGTGAGGGGGTTCAAAATATTGATCCTTTCCACACAGGATAAAAATATGCCAGGTAGGGGTTCAAAATTTTGAACCCCTACCTGGCATATTTTTATCTCTGTAATTACAGTTCTACCGGGCCTTCGCCAGATAGTGATCTACCCGTTCAAGGTATGCGGTCTGCAATTTCTTTGCCAGCGGATGGACGGATCCGTCCCCAATCAACTGGTCGTCAATTCTGACCACCGGTAATACACCTTTTGTGGTTGCTGTCAGAAATGCGCCGGCCATCCAGGGTAGCTCTTCGAGATGAACATCCCTTTCCTCCAGGGGCATGTTATGTTCGGCTGCAATGGCAATAACCTGTTTACGAGTGACACCTTTCAACATGCCTTTGGCAGGTGTGACAATCACACCTTCCGGCGTGATAAAAAAGATATTACATCTCGAACATTCTGATATCACTCCGTTGAAATGATAGAGGACTTCAAAAGCGCCTGCCTTTTTCAATTGTGGCTGGGCCTTCATCGATTCGATGTACACGGTTGTTTTGGCAGTGGGTGTGTCGCGCTGATAGTTGACGGTCAACAGACTCACACCGTTTTCGTATTGCGCTGGATCGCTGACCGGAAGGCTATGCAGCATCAGGTAGATATTCTTCTGCTCCGGGATCGTATATCCGTCATCGCTGAAACCGCCAGTGACCACGACTCTGAAACCGGCTCTTTCCACTTCGTTTGCTTTGATCATTTTATAAAACACGTCCTTCCAATCTTCTCTGGATAAGCCTGTCTGAAAATCCATCATCTGCATCGAATTTTCGAGGCGATCGATATGGTCTTCTGCGAAAACAGGTATACCATCGAGTACGCGGAAATAATCAAAAATGCCGAGGCCTCTCAGGAGTCCCAGGTCATAGACCGGGATGAGGGCTTGTTCTTTGGGGAGGATATTGCCGTTGATGTAGATGTATGGGTAAAGCATTTTTCTGGTAAATGTTAAACGTTGAATGTTTAAACGTTGAAGGGTTAAAGGTAAAGGATAAAGAGTAAAAGGTAAGGAAGCAGGTCCCCTTTAGGGGATTTAGGGGTAAAGGGGGCTGGATGGCTTGAAAAATACAAATGTTTCGCACGTCGTAGATCCCGCCATGACTTCAGACATGCAGCGGGAGAGAGCACGGAGTACACGGAGTAATTTATAGCATGCCCCACTTACGGAGGAAGGCTTAGTGTGTTCTATGCTGTTTAGCCGCTAATCCCGCCATCCGTGCGGAACGGGATCTTCGCTGCGCTTCGATTTTCGCCAATTCGCGCTAATTTTTCCTTCGCCTTAGCCTCCGCCTTAGCCTTATCTCAACACCTTCCAATTCAACCCATCAAACAACATCAGTTTATTGTTAGTAGGATTGAAACAGATCAACCCTGTGACCGGTGCATAGATCTGATCCGGGTCCAGGATCGGCATGAGAAATGCCTTACCTCCGATGGGGTTGATATCCATGACTGAGGAGGGGTATTTGAAATTCTGATTGACAGCAATACCCGGAACAAGCGTTGAGGGTGCTATAGACACCGGAAGATTGGTGGCAACAGATGCCATAGGTTGCCATTCGTTTCCATTGTAACATCTGACGACATCTGAGTCGCTGTCATAGATGATCATACCTGGAGTCGGATGCTGGATGTTTAAAATTTCGGATGCAGTAAAAACCGGGAGATTGACTAATCCATCACCAAGTTTCACGAGGGAAGAAGAACTGATCGTACTTCC
>JANNSS010000355.1:0-3394 GCA_031402955.1 Saprospiraceae bacterium | reverse complement strand
CTCCTGCAACCACCTATATACCCAACGAAATTCCTATGGAGAATCCAAATTGCAATTCTCGTGGTCGCAGGAGCAAACCCCTGCAACGGCTACTCTCTTACTCTCTTACTCTCTTACTTTCTTACTCTCTTACCCTCACGCGAGGCCAATTTTCCTGACCAGTTCAATATACCGAGGATCATCCCGTAACGGATCCCATTTCGGATCTATTCTGATATTACACAACGATTCCTCTCGCCTGGCAAAGCTCAGTTCAAGCCATTTGAATGCTTCGTCCTTATGCCCGAGTGCTGCATAGATATGGGCCATGGTGCGGTAATCATTTCCACCCAGTTTATCGGTATTGAGAATTTCAGTGACAAGTGACAGGGCTTCTTCCTGACGACCGGCAGAAGCATAAATATTGGCTAGTGCAAGTTTAGTCTTCGCTGGATTACTGGTCAGCATGCCCCACTGTTCATTTTCAATGATGGCTTCTGCATACATTCCTTTCGCATGATAGGCGAGGGAACGCAACCGGAAGGCAGTGGAGAATTCAGGGTCCAGTTCGAGTGTTTTATTTGCATTCTCAAGCGCCTTGTCATATTGGCGTGTATAATAGAAGGTCATACCCTGATCCTTGAGGATCGCTGTCGATACCGGATCCAGTTCGGCTGCAAGAGCCATTTCCCTTTGCGCTTCAGCCATTCTTTCCTGAAAGAGCAACCACTCAGCATACCAGTGGTGCCCTGTTGCATACCCTGGATTTAGTTCAAGGCCTATCCGGAATTCTTTTCCTGAATTCTCCCAGTCCCATTCCCCCAGCATGAGGATAGAGGCAAGTGAAATATGGGCTTCCGCAAGTTGGTTGTCGATGACGAGAGCTTGCTGTGCTGCGGCTTTGGCCATCGGATTCAGTTCTTTGCGTGACCGCGTGGTATACTCTCCAAGGAGGTTGTAGGTATCTGCGAGTCCTGCCCAGGCCAGGGCATATTGCGTATCTTTTTGAAGTGCATTTTCAAAATAGCGAATGGCGGTTTGAAGACTTTCTTCGTTACGCTTATTCCAGAAGTAACGGCCTTGCAGATATAACTGGTAGGCTTCTGTATTATCCGTATGTCTTTTCTGAAGATGATCTCTTTCATCCTCGGTAAGTTGAATACGCAAGGCATCCACGATGTTGGAAGCCACACTTTCCTGGATTTCAAAAATATTGTCAATCACACCGCGATAGGAATCAGACCACAAGTGAATATCCCTGACCGCATCAATAAACTGGGCTGTGATGCGCAGGTCATTGCCATGTCGTCTGACACTTCCTTCCAGGATATAGGAGACCTCTGTCTCCTCACGTATCGTTTTGATATCCTTGAGGGTTCCTTTATACTGCATCGTCGTAGTCCGTGAAATAATTCGCAATTCCTTCACCTTGGACAAACTGGAAATGAGTTCTTCGGTCAACCCGTCGCTGAAATAATCCTGTTGCACATCCTGGCTCAGATTGACGAAGGGAAGCACCAGGATACAACCGGGTCTTACTTTTTCACCTTTGCCCTGCAACTTGTTTTTATCCGGGACCACGAGCCCAGGATTGCTAACGGCATAAATATGTAATTGTTCTCTTATGTTTTTGAGTGCGAATGTCCCCAGACTTTGAACCTGGATATCTTTTTGGTTTCTGATGTCTTCATAGACTCTGGAGGATATAAAGACACTTCCGGGTACCGCAAAGGACTCCATCCTTGAGGCTATGTTGACACCGTCACCAAAAACGGTATCACCCGAAACAATGACATCCCCGGTGTGAATACCAATACGTAAGGGAACGATTGGGCTTTTCTGCATTTCCAGTTGAAGTGAGATAGCAGCTTTGACACCTTCAATCGCACTATTAAATCTGCATAGCGCGCCGTCACCTCTGAATTCCAGTATTTTGCCTCCATGCAATACCACCTCTTCTTCCAACTTCTGTTTCAGTTTACCAAGCAAATTCAGGGCCATGGTCTCATCTTCCTGCATCATGGATGTATATCCTTCGATATCGGCAAACATGATGGCGGCGAGTTGGCGAGAAGTGGTCATTTTTTATAATTGGACTGAAAGATAGTATAAAAGGCAGAAGGGCAGAATGGCGGAAAGGCGGAAAGCAAGAAAGGGCTCAAGGGGCTAAAGAGGCAGAAGGGCATAGAGCATAGAGCATAGCGCATGGGGGCTGTCTGGTGACAGGTCCAGTCATTATTAAATTATTGTTAAAGGACTTAATGAGCATTTTGTCTTTACTTATCTTTGTGCTACATCAGCATATTCAAATACAATTACGATGAAAAACATATACCTGATAATCATTTTTTTTCTTTTGGTGACGGGTCAGCTTTTGGCCCAGTCTGCCCAGGATACAGTGCCTCCTCAGCCCGCACCACCTCCACCACCAGCGCAGGTAACACAGCCTGTTCAAACATCAAAGTCTACCCAACCATCACAAGTTCAAAAAGCCACTGACTTCAGCGGCGGTTATGGACATTTTTTCACCGGCATGGGTTGGATCGAACCTGCTGATCTGGTCAGTCATCTCCAGAGCGCTGAGGTTTTCGGGTCATCATTTGCCTGGGACAACCTGGCTATTAATACAGGCGTCGAAGGTTATGCAGAAATCCATAGGTTACTTGTCGGTGGCGGTGGTTTCGGACTTATTACACAGAATATGGAATCGGACAGAGGTGTGTTACGATTTGGATTCGGTGGAGGATATGCCAAAGTGGGCTATGTGGTCTACCAACAGCCCCGCTACTTCGCATCGCTGATGGCCGGCTTTGGAGGAGGTGTCATGTATGTAGGAATTGAAAATACTTCCAATCAAATACCCATTTATTTCAGCACTAACAATCCAGTCCTTCCTCGCGGGGATGAAGATTACTTTAGGGGATATCTCCTTTATGATCTGGCGGTCAACAATAAATTTATTGCCACTAAGATCAATCAGAGTAGCCGGAAATTCGGAGGCCTTATGTTTGGTCTTGATCTCGGTGCCACTATAGCACTTCCCGTTGATACCTGGAGAGATGATCAGGGCACAGTGACAGGTATTCCTTCGCCAGGTTCTTTTGTGAGTCCTTATCTCCGGCTGACCATCGGTGGCGGTGGGTTTAGGAAGCACTATGACGCACGATAGTGCGTGGGGTTAGAAGCTTAGAAGCTTAGGAGCTTAGGAGGTTAGTGGGTTAGTGGGTTAGAAGGTTAGAGGGTTAGTGGATGTTAGTCCTTTGCTGTGCTTTAATCGCTCGTTCAAGTCTTCAGACTTGAATGCAATATATGCTCGTCTCCTGACGAGCGAAACAGTATGTGCACATTGAAGGCCAATAAGAAGTTAATGTGAGCCTTGGCTCTCGTCTGGAGACGAGGTTATATTTGGTTCAAG
>JANNSS010000354.1:0-4958 GCA_031402955.1 Saprospiraceae bacterium | reverse complement strand
TTTTTATCAATGTGGTCTGTGGTGATGATCTTTTTATAAAACTCATCGGTCGGGATCCCCTGGGTCAGTCCGCTGGTCACCTCGTATCCCCTGGTCCAGGAACGGTCTACGGCCACCGATTTGTATTCACCAAAAGCCAGGCTTTCCTTTTTGAATATTCCGTCTTTTCCTTTGACCGGGTATTCCTTCACGCCCTTCCATTCGTCTCCTTCGAGGGCCAGGGTCATGGATTGACTGCTGGCCGGGCTGGCAGCAATAGATATGATCAGTGCAAAAACAATCTTCCAAAAGTTCATACAGTTAGTTTTTTGATTTGTGTTGAAACGATAAAGTTTTAAAAAAGTTATTGCTCCGGATACCACTCATCAAAACTTAAGAATTCTTTAACGGAAATAAAGCCCGTAAAAAACCTCGGCCATTCGGCCGTTGCAGGAGTTTGCTCCTGCAACCACCGAAATACCCGCCGGAATATCCACCGAAATACCAAATGAGTTTGCCGTTGCAGGAGTTTGCTCCTGCAACCACCGAAATACCCGCCGGAATACCCACCGAAATACCAAATGAGTTTGCCGTTGCAGTAGTTTGCACCTGCAACCACCGAAATACCCGCCGGAATATCCACCGAAATACCAAAATGAAATTCACAGAAAATCCCAATTCCGCTCTCCTGTAGCATAAAATTTTGCAGACGAATACTTATAACTCAAATCATCCATCCCTTTCCTGAAAAGATTGGTATGTATATAATTTAACTTTTGATTCAAAATATGGTCATATAGTATCTCAATACTCAAAGGTTTCCTTTTCCATAACTGAAAGTACCTGTCACATTTATTTACCTTAAATAATTCCAATTCGTTCAACTGTCCATTCGTAACCATCCTATTTTTAATGGTCTGGGAAATATACTTCAGCATATCTCTTTGCACCACTGACAAGGTATAAGGAGATAGTATTTGCCATATCAGGTGGATGTGCGTATCCATGATGACAAATGCCCAGATATTAGCCCGCTGGTTATAAACACAAAATCTAAAAGCATCAATGACAACATCCTTGTTCGCATCGACAGCAAATAAAGGCTGCCAATTTAGAACAGTTGCTGTTGTAAAATAGAGGTCAATATATTTTCTCATTTATTTTTCCCGGGACATGATCTGTATGTCCTTAATGAGTAAGTGTCTTGAGAAGCTCAATTGTGACCTATCGGCAAAAATTTATTTTTTAGAATCCCGGTAGGAATCTAGCAAACTTCTGCAACGGCCATTTTTTTTTAGAGGACCAATAACCCCACCTTCTTCAGCTCCTCCATCACATGACCATACCATAACAACGTAAAATCATGAAGCCCATTTAAAGCATAATCTTCCTGAAGCTTTCGATAGGTTAAGGCAGCCTGGTGATCCGGTTTCATCGCATCTAAAACTGCAACAAGCCAAAGTCCCTCTGCTTGCGGGCAACGCAGCTCAATCGTCTGTTGCCTGGCAGCAACACTAAGAATTGATCGAGTCACATCATAGGTTACCGGCCCTCCTATCCAGATGACCAGGTCAGTGACTTTTGGCTCCCGGCCATCAGGCCGGGCAAGATAGCGCTCGATCAGGTCAGCGGGCAATGAAGTTTCCGGCACCTTATGGTCAAACCAACTTTGCATCGGCAGGTCAAAACAGATGCCATGCATGTAGTTGTATAGTGATTTTTTTAAGCCAGCACTGAACAGATGATGGTCGCCACCTGAAGGATCATCATGATCTAAATCGTTGTGAGCAAAAGTACCGACTTCGGGAGTGAGGGTTTTTACTTTAAACTGCTCCGGATACATGCCCACCGGACTGTGCGCTGTCATGGCAAACCTATGCCAGAAAGCGGATTGCAGGATGTTTTGCTCAAACATCTGTCGAACCACTTCAAGGGAATCAATAGTCTCTTGTGCAGTCTGTGTAGGAAATCCATACATCAGATATGAATGCACCATGATACCTGCACGATTGAAGTGGTCTGTTACACGCGCTACTTGCTCCACAGTCACACCCTTAGCAATCAATTGAAGCAACCGATCAGATGCCACTTCCAACCCGCCGGATACCGCAATGCAACCTGAGGCGGCGAGTAAACGGCATAAATCAAGATGAAAACTTTTTTCAAAGCGGATATTGGTCCACCACGTGACAACAAGTTTTCTGCTCAGGATCTCGAGCGCAACGGCTTTCATCAATGCAGGAGGTGCGGCTTCATCTACGAAATGGAAACCCCTCTCACCCGTTTGTGTTACGAGCGTCTCCATGCGATCAACGATGACTGTTGCCGATGATGCTTCATAGTTTTTGATATAGTCCAGCGAGATATCACAAAAGGTACATTTACCCCAGTAACAGCCATGCGCCATGGTGAGCTTATTCCATCGGCCATCACTCCACAGGCGGTGCATCGGATTGGGAAGCTGGATGACAGACAAATATTTCTTCAGGGGCAAGTCGCTGTAATCTGGTGTTCCAACATTCTCTTGCTTCACATCGGGACGAAGGCTGCCATTGCAATAGGTAACTACACCATCCACTAAACAAAATGTTCGTTTGAGCATCGAAACATCTATGCGTCCGTCGAGATAACTGATCAGTTCCATCATCGGTGCTTCACCATCATCCAGGCTGATGAAGTCGACAAATTGAAAAACACGTGCATCAGAAATGGAACGGAGCTCTGTGTTCGGATAACCTCCACCCATGCCGATCCTGATCTCCGGATGATTTTGCTTCAGCCATTGACCACACTTCAAAGCGGCAAAGAGGTTGCCCGGAAACGGAACGGAGAAACAAACAAGCGTAGGTGTGAATTCTTCAACACGTTGCTTTAACAGGTCCAACATCATATCCGTGATATATGTCGAAGGCTTATGTAGTTCTATATTCAAAGGATCAAACGAATGAGCAGACATCCCCAGGCGCTCAGCGTAGCGGCTGAATCCAAAATGCGGATCAACCACCTCTGTGATAAAGTCACTGAGATCTTCGAGATAGAGGGTGGCAATATGTCTTGCCTGGTCACGGATGCCCATAGTGCCAAAAGCCCATTCCAGGTCTTCAATCTGTTCAAACTTGGAAGCTTCCGGAAGGAAGTTTCGCTCACAAATCAGATACGCAAGCGTAGGATCCTGATCCTGCAGAAACCGGATGACCGGATCGATGGTACTTATATAACTTTCCCGGAGGGTGAATATTCGCTGCGCATTTGCAGAACCTGTGATAGTGCTACCAGCATGGTCAGCAAATAATTTTTCCAGACCATTTTTTGAAAATAATGCCAGGATGGTCTCCATGCCCAGATCCATCTGATGCACGGATATTTCTTGTGTGTTGAGAAATCCTTTGAGATAAGCCGTCGCCGGATAGGGCGTATTAAGTTGCGTAAACGGCGGACTGACCAGTAGGATTTGCTGCTTCACTAAATGCAAGATTATGTACAAAGGTAGTCAAGTACGTGTACAACCTGATTATCGCCAACCAAGCCTTTCACTCTCTTACCTCTCACTTTCTTACACGTCTTACGTATACTTACGTAAGTAAACGTAAACATTACGGCTCTGACCCTGCTTCCCCCCCATATTTGGATCACCTTCCATAGAGGGAAGGTGCATTTCATAACGTTTCACAATCAAATTTCACTTCACCATGTTCTCAACAGTTGACAACCGCGTACAGCTCATCGGCTTCCTGGGCCAGGAAATCGAAATCAAGGAATACGCAGAAGGCAAAAAGATGGCCCGCATGTCCATGGCCACCCACGAATACCGTAAGGATGACGACGGTAAAAAAGAAACGGTCACCACCTGGCACAACCTCCTCGCGTGGGGTAAAACCGCCGAAGTCATGGCCAAGATCTTCAGCAAAGGCCAGCGCCTCTACGTCGAAGGCAAACTCGCCTACCGCGAATACACCGGAAAGGATGATGTCAAGCGCAACACCACTGAAATTGTCGTCTCTGATTTTAAGAAGCTGGAAGCAGCAGATAAGTAAATGAGTCGGGCCTTCGGGCCCGCTCCATTTAAAAAAAAAGGCTGAAGAGGCCGAAGGGGCTGAAGAGGCTAAAGGCAATATCATTTTTAACATAAATAATATCAGCATGAAAACAAGAAAATATCAACAATTTGAGGACCTGATTGTGTGGCAGGAGGGTGTCAAGTTGAGCTGCGACATTTATAGAGCTTTTAGTAACTCAAGGGAATATGCAATTAAGGATCAGATAATCAGAAGCTCCATTTCAATTCCTTCAAATGTGGCAGAGGGATTTGAACGCCAATCTGATAAAGAGTTTGTACGGTTCCTGTATTATGCAAAAGGATCTTCCGGAGAGCTCCGAACACAATTATATATCGCAAACCAGCTTTTCCTGATCGACGAAACTGTTTGTAAAGAAGCCATTGTCCGCTCAAGACGCATTTCCGGTATGATCCAAAATCTGATCACAACTATCAAAAGTGACATCACTGCAAAATAGAATCAACATACATGAGGTGTAAGAAAATAGCAAAATTGAACGTAGTTCACTAATCTACTGTGGCCTCTTTCGCCCTTCAGCCTCTTTTGCCTCTTCGGCCTCTTCAGCCAATGGCCAAATTTCTTATTTTGTGGCACTATGCTATCCGTCGTCATCATCACTTACAACGAAGAACACAACATCCGCCGATGCCTCGAAAGCATCCAGGGTGTCGGTGACGAAATCCTGGTCGTAGACTCCGGATCACTTGACAGCACAGCAGAAATCTGCCGTTCGATGGGCGCGACCGTCATTGAGCAAGATTTTCTGGGCTATATCGAACAGAAAAATTTCGCTACCTCCAAAGCCAAAAACGACTGGGTACTTTCCCTTGATGCTGATGAAGCCCTTACCCCTGAACTCAAAACCTCAATTCTGGCTATCATTGACAACCCGCAAGCCGATGGTTATACTATCAACCGACT
>JANNSS010000353.1:0-5874 GCA_031402955.1 Saprospiraceae bacterium | reverse complement strand
TGCAAGTGACCAATTCAGAATACGTTGGTAAGGCGCATTGACATACTTTTTAAATCCTCTGAAGAAGATATTGCCTTCAGAGCGTTCATGATTTTTTAACATGATGCTGGCCAGGAATGGAATGATGGTCAGCGATACCAGTAGGGATGCAATGATCGTCAACAAAACAGCCATCGGCAACGGCCTGATAAATTCGCCGGAACCTTCTGGAAGAAATACCAATGGAAGAAACGCGAGTAAGAGGGTTGCTGTACAACCAATGACGGCTATGGCAATTTGTTTGGTGGCTACGATCGCAGCTTCTTTTCGTTTATACCCCATCCGCATAAAGCGCTCGATATTTTCTACAATGACGATCGAGTCATCTACCAGCAGACCAAGCGCGATGACAAGACCTACGATGCTCAATTGATTGAGTGTATATCCGGCATAGTTGAGAAAGGCAAGACCAATCGCGAGGGATAACGGGATGCTGATCATGACGATCAATGCAGCCCGAAATCCAAGAGGCAATAAAGTAAGCAACACGAGGGATACCGCAATAGCAAAATCAATACCTAAACCATAGAGCCTTCTACGCACATTTTTCTCCTGATCAAAACTCGTCTCCATTTTGATGTGGTCCGGGAGGGAGGTTTGAAATTCATCAAGCGATTTCTGTATGGCTACCCTGTTTTGAACTATATTCTTGCGGTCTTTTAAAGCCGTGACGACCCAGATGGCCGGCAATCCGTTAAAGCGTGCGATGTGTGTTTCTTCAGCCTTGTCCATACGGATCAGGGCTATGTCATTGAGGTGTACAGCATTTCCCTGCGGCGTTGTTTTGATGACGATAGCGCGTATCTCATCGAGGGAGTTAAGTTCACTATTGGTCTTGATATTAAACCTCTTCTTTCCCAGATCCACACTACCACCCGGGATGTTGACATTGTGCGCCTGTATGATATTGATGACCTGATTGAGTCCGATGCCATAAGCTGCCATCTTATCGAGCTGCAGGGCGATCTCGATTTCTTCGGTGGGCTCAGCCTGTATCTCTACCCATTTGATATCCTTGATACGCTCGATGAGTTTTTCGAGTTCTTCAGCCTTGTCTTTAAGTTCTTTTGGTGAGGCGGTCGAAGAGACCAGTGCTGTCTGAAGGATAGCTACATCCGAAGATGCAGCGCGAATCACATCAAGTGTAACGATACCCTCCGGCAGAGATGCCCGGATCTTGTTGACCTCCCGGATGACATCATTGTTTTTGCCATCGACATTAACACCGTAGTTGAATTCAAGCTGCAACAACATCAAACCATCACTGCAATAGGTCTGCATTTTCTTGATGTCATCCAGTTTGTAGAGCACATCTTCAATCGGTTCTGCCACCAATTGCTCCATATCTGCCGGGCTGGTCCCCGGATATACAGCCAGGATGATAAAGATCGGTGCACCAAAAGGAGGATCTTCTCCCCGTGGCATATTGATGAGCGCATTGACTCCCAGCATCAGCGCGAGCACGAAGAGGATGATCGTGAACTGATAGTTTTTTACAGAGAAGGATGTGAGTGACATATTGATGTGGTTATTTCGTTAGGCCCCTAAATCCCCTGAAGGGGACTTTTATTTTACATGTAGGAAGGTCAATAGATAATCTTAGGGTTAATTTCCTTGAAGTCCCCTTTAGGGGATTTAGGGGCAAAAAGAGGTTATTATTTTTCAACAGAGATCCTATCCCCATCCTCCAGAAATCCGCTTCCTGCTGTGATTACTTCCGTCGCGCCTTCAAGCCCAGATTCAATAGCTACCCGCTCGCCCTGGAATTGCTGGATCCTGACCATTCTCTTCTCGGCAATTCCATCTTTGGGCACATATACGACGCCTGTCCGACCGTTAGATGAAACCAATGCTTCAACCGGGATGATTATATACTTCGTATTGACAGATGGGATGATTTCAATATGGGCAAGCATGCCTGCCGCGATGCGTTTGTCTTTGCTGGGGATACCAAGTTCTACATCGAGTGTTCCACTCAATGGATTGGCTACATCAGCAAGGCGTTTCACTTCGCTTTCAATCACCCAGCCGGGATAGGCGTCTAGTGTGATCTTTGCTTTTTCTCCCTTCTTGATTCTTCCCCAGTTTTTATCTGTGAGGCCTGCTACGATTTTCCAATCCGTTTGTCTGACGCCCATGATATAATAGACAGGAACACCGGGACCAGTGATTTCGCCTTCCTGTATCAGCTTTTTGATCACCTTACCTTCAATTGGAGAATACACCTGTGAATATGCTACATTGAACTCAGCGATCTGCAATGATTTCTTGGCCATGTCTACGGCGGTCCCCGCATTCTGATATTGTTCGAGCGTCGCGATGCTGTCGCGATAGAGATTGGCTACACGCTGCTCATCACGCATGGCTTTCTCCACAGCAAATTTTGCCTGCGTAGCCTGCGCTTCAATTTCAGTCATATTGAGTTGAGCGAGGAGCTGTCCTTTTCTTACAAAATCGCCTTCTTCCACATACGTACGTGCTATGACCCCACCGGTTTTGAAGGATGGTTTCGCTTCCGAATCAGATTGAACGACACCTGTAACATGAATTACATCATCAAGTGTGGATTGTGCTATCGGTGTGGTGCGTACATAGAATACATTCGATGGTTTTTCAGCAGGTATGCCTGAAGCATCTTTTGTTTCATTATCCGAACAGGAAATGAATGCAAGAAATAAAGTGACGGTTAATAAACCAATAGACTTTGTCATGGTATTTGATTTTGTGGTGTGTTATTCGATTGAAGTGCTGGCAGCCATGCGTTCGATGTTGACATGACGGATCCAGGATTGATATTTGGCCAGGTTCTGCTCCAGTTGTGTGCTGGTCACCTCCGTGCGGGCATCGAGGAGTTCAATGTAATTGGAAAGACCTTCCTTGTACCTGCGCACTGTTTCCTGATAGAATCGATCGTTGGTGTTTAGCAGGTTGGTAAAACTATTGTACAGGCTAATGTCAGAACGGAGGTTTTCAATTTCAGATTCTATCTGAAGATCAAAAGCGTTTTTAGTCCATTCATAATTAGCCTCTGTAGCTTCCAGTTGTGCTTTCCACTCTTTTTGTTTGAGTTGACTTTTCTTATTGTCCCAGATCGGTATTTCAAGTTGCACACCACCTAATACATACCCACCCCAGTCAGCTGCAAAGGCTTGTGACCCCAGATCTAGTTGCAGTCCGAGGGTAGGAGCATGTTGTTTTTCTTCGAGTTGTAAGGCAAGCTCCTGGATTTTTTTACCTGTCTGGATTTGTTGTAACTCTTCTCTTCCGGAGAGATCGTATTGCACCGGTATAGAGGGTACACCTTCGAAAGTATCAGACAGTATTTCTGAACCTGAAGGCCTGTTGAGCAGAAAATTAAAATGTGCTGCTGCATTCACCTGGTTTGAGATGGATTTTTCTCTTAATGCGGCGAGATGTTCGATGTCCGATTGGATGCGCATCGCGGCAGAAGGAATGGCCTGCCCGTTTTTGATCATGCTTTCGGTGATCCTTTTGTTTTCGGTAAGCAATGCAAGTCCCTGATCCATGATATAAATGGCTTCTCCTGCGCGCATCCATTGCAGGTATGCCGTCTTCACTTGCTGGGTGAGGTCGCGAATGGTTTCATCGGTTTGCAGTCCGGCCATCGTGACTTCTTCTTTTTTGATCAGCTTATTGTATTTGATCTCCGGCTGTAAAACAGGTTGTGTAATGCGGAATCGGGCATCGTAAAAGTTGTTGGGTAGAAAATTAAATTCCTGATTAGCCACGGGGGGAAAGTTTTGCGTGCCTGTGATGTCATTGAGCGCGCTGTAGACTGGGTTTAATAGATCACCGAGGGGTAATTCAATATTCCGGCCTTTAAAGGCGACTGTATAGGTCGTGAGAAAACTTACCTCAGGGCCTCCGAGTTTGCCAGCATGCTCAAGGGCGTATTGTTGTTTTCTTTCTAATGCTTTTCGCTGATCGATGGTCAGGTTTTGTTCAATGGCCTGATTCACGTATTGATCAAGAACGGCCTGACCCTGCAGTGTCAACTGTACAGAGGTCAGCATCAGGATAGATATAAGTATGCGATTCATGTGGTGCGGTTTCGGATGATTTGGAGATCAGGACAAACTTTTCTGGATCATGGATAGGAAGACCTCGTAGCTGCGGAACATAAATGCTTTTTGATCTTCCATGGCGTAGATGTTGAGCCGCTCTTTATTGTGGAGCGAGACAAGACCATGCACCTGACTCCACAGGATCAGGGATATTTCATCAGGGTTAATGTCTTTGCGGAAGTATCCTGCGTCCATGCATTCCACAATGTTTTGTTTGAGCATATTGATTGCCATGGCACCATCCTGCCAGAATTCTTCTTTGACCGCTAGGGCTTCCATCGTGCAGGAGAGGATAAACATGAGTTCGTAGTCCTGGGGGTTGTCTATACCATACTGGATGTATCCCCTGCCAGTGGCCTGCAATCTTTCCAGGGGATCAGGCATGTTCTGGACAGAAAGAAACAAGGCTTCGATCTTGCATTCGAAGGCCTTATCGTGGAGGGCCAAGAGGAGATCATTCTTGTCTTTGAAGTGATTATAGATGATTCCGGGGCTGTATTCAATCTTCGTGGCGATCTTGCGTATGCTCGTGTTTTCATACCCTTCGGACAGGAATATTTCCCTGGCAGCACTGAGAATCAAGTCTTTAACCGCATCCCTTTCCCTTTCTTTTCTTTCGTTAATACCCATTTTTGAACATATTGTATTTAAATAACACCGCAAATATAATGAACACTGTTCAATCTCAAAGAGATGTTCAATGTTTTTTTTAATTTTTTTTTGGGAACCAATCAAATGGGATCAATCGTTGATCTTGAAAATTGTCGTTATATTTATGACAATTGTCAAAAATAACTTATGGACGCAAAGCAAAAAGGAAAGGCTCTTCAGGACAAAAGCACCACCAGGGCCACTAAGCTTGTTGTGAAATCTAAGTCAACAGAGGCTGCTCCTTTGAAGGAGCTGAATCAGGAATTCAAAAGCTATCTGCTGAAATTTAAATTACCCCTCCGCAAAACTGCTGGCGGAGCAGTCGCTTTCACAGATTATCTCAACGACCGCCTCCTGATGGTGGAGGTCATCAAAAAAGGGATCACGTATTCCTTGTTTGAAGAGATTCAAAAACTTTCGTCACTGACCAGCCAGGAGTGGGCTACCATTCTAAATCTTTCGACACGTTCATTGCAGCGTTATAAAGAACAGGATCAGTTATTCAAGCCCATCCAGTCTGAAAAGATCATGGAACTCGGAGAGATATTTATTCTTGGTAATGAAGTGTTTGGAGATGCTGATAAATTTAAACGATGGCTCGAAACGCCCAGTTTTGCTATAGGCAATGTCAGACCTACTGATCTATTATCTGATTCGTTTGGACAACAGATCGTGACAGAGGAACTCACCCGTATCAACTACGGAATATTCGTCTGATGGAATTGTACAGATTGTCAAAAGACATTCATGGAAAAGTACTTAGTGGAAAAGGTGCATCCATCAGTGGCGGACGCTGGAATAGTCCGGGTACAGAAATCATATATACTGCAGCAAACAGGTCACTTGCGATGGCTGAAGTTGCTGTGCATTTCAGCATTGCCACATTACCCGCAGGCTATATGATGATGACCATCAACGTACCAGATACCATTTCAGTAACGGAAGTGGAAATCAAAGATTTGCCTGAAGGATGGAATCAATTTCCTCCTTTAAAGGAAACACAGTTATTTGGAGATCAGTTTATCACTGATGGCAATACATGTCTGTTGAAAGTGCCGTCAGCCGTGACCCAGGGTGACTTCAACTTTTTAATCAACCC
>JANNSS010000352.1:0-2125 GCA_031402955.1 Saprospiraceae bacterium | reverse complement strand
GTACGGACAGGACGCGTCCTGTCCGTACCTCACTTTTTCTCTGCTCTTAACAAAAAAAAGCCCCCTCCTTCGAGCGGGCTTAAGGTTAACTAAAACTAAGATCACACTTCTTATCTGGATGACAGCTTTGAAAGGCTGCCGGTGAGATTCCTAACTGGGCCCGCGACGTTTCCCGAGCTATTGCGATTATAGGTGGGACAAACCACAACTTGTGTAGCAAATATAAAAACATATTACGATTAGTTGTTATACGTAAATCACTTTTTATCAGCAAAAAAGATAGAATTAAAATTTATAATATGTTTTTGGCTGAAAATCTAGCTGATATGGAAGAGTGAATCAGCTATCGGGAACTCATTTTTTTTAACATCAGGACAGCATTTCTACCTTTTTCGCCTAAATCGAGGGAAAAATCATTCACATAAAGGTTGATGTGGCTCTTCATCACTGCCTCATCCATCTCCTGCGCGTAAAGGCGCACGTAGGGCATTACTTTTTCTTCGTGATGTCTGGCAAACAGGATACTTTCTCTGATCAGATGGTCTACCCGGGATACGACCTCCACAGGCAGTCGGCGGGAAGCAAAAATGCCACCGAGAGGTATGGGTAGTCCAGTCAGATTTTCCCACTCTTCCCCCAGATCGGTAATCTTCAGCAGGCCTTTGGATTCATAAGTGAATCGGTTTTCATGAATGATGACCCCTGCAGGAAACTCCGCATTCAACACCGCTTCTTCAATTTTATCAAAGGACAGAAACCTTTTATTAACGGCATCCGGATAGAAGATTGAAAACAGCAGATGGGCGGTTGTCCATTTACCAGGTAAAGCAATTGGCCCTTCAATGATAGTTTCTTTTGTCAGGGGGTATTTTGAAATAACAAGAGGGCCGCACTTATTGCCGAGTGCTGCGCCGGAGGAAAGAAGTTCGTATTTGTCTTCCAGGGAAAGGGCCCTGTTAAAGCTGATCTTGGAGATATCGAGCAGGTCATTAGCGGCCCACTCATTGAGGGTTTCAACGTCTGTCATCCGCACATCAAACTCAAGGTTGCCAGTTTCAATCCAACCGTTGACCAGGGCTGCGAACATATACGTATCATTGGGACAAGGGGAAAAACCCAGCGTTAGTTTCATTGGCTCCATTGAAAGTGGTATTTTTGTGCACCGGCTATGATCGACCTCGAAATTATTTATGAAGATAACCACCTGATAGCCATAAACAAGCCAAATGGCCTTCTCGTTCATACAGACGAAACTGGTGATACAAGTCTTGAACAAATACTCAAGGACTATCTGAAAGAGAAGTATAAAAAACCCGGAAATGTTTTTCTGCAATCGTGTCACCGCCTGGACCGGCCTGTGAGTGGGGCATTGATTTTTGCTAAGACATCCAAGGGCAAGGAGAGAATGAGTCAGTTGTTTGCAGAGCGCAAAGTTGATAAGACCTACATTGCTCTTGTTTCACATTGCCCTGATCCTTATGAAGGGGATCTCGAAAACTGGATCCTAAAGGATCGGGTTAAAAATGTCGTGGAGGTGGTGAAGGGGGAGAAATCAGGGGCGGTAAAAGCCAGGACTGTTTATAAAACATTAGGGAAGGTGGGTAAATTCTTTTTAGTCCGCCTGCATCCCATGACCGGCAAATCACATCAACTACGCGTGCATATGCGGTTTATAGGCAGTCCTATAGCAGGAGATGTTAAATATGGGGGGCCTTCAATCGATGACCCTACCTCTCTCTTATTGCATTGTCGTAAGATGGAATTTATCCACCCGATACAAAAAGTACCTGTCGTATTGATCGCTGAGATACCCCAACAACCCTTATGGAATAAGGCCCGGAGGGATATAACCGCGCTCGAGGCATCCAATTAGTAATTATTGCTTTACATTTGTCGGGAGTGAGAGTCATACGACCAGCTCCTTTCAAACTCCCCCAGGGCAGAAATGCAGCAAGGGTAGAAAGTTGAGCGGTGCGATATGATTTCTCACTCATTTTTATTTACTATAAACCTCCCTGATATGAAGTTTTTTATCGATACAGCCAATATTGAGCAGATCAAAGAGGCTGCAGAGCTTGGAATTCTTGACGGCGTTACCACTAATCCTTCCCTCATGGCCAAAGAA
>JANNSS010000351.1:0-4780 GCA_031402955.1 Saprospiraceae bacterium | reverse complement strand
CGCGTCCTGTCCGTACCTTTCCGAGGCCTAAGCCAGAGCCTAAGCATATTCATGGGCATAAGCCAGAACTTATACTATACTTTACTCCTCATATTTTTTGGATGGGAAGTACGGACAGGATGCGTCCTGTCCGTACTTCTTCCCTGAAATTATTTACTTCTCAATTTTCTCCAATGCCTGCAAAGCAAGCAACGCCTCAATAGTCGATTCCGCCCCCGCATTTTTATTAATCTGATCCGCACTGCTGATGCCGTCATACCCTCTTCCTGTAGCTGGATCATACATCGGCGTCTTTGCAGGATTATTGCCTGAAAACCATTTTGCCAATTCCTGTGCCTTTGTCAGGTATTGCGCATCACCGGTCATGACATATGCCTTCATCGATGCCCATACCATCGGCCTTACCCCATAAGCTATCTGCGAAAAAGTTTCTGCATCATAGCTTTCCGTTTTACCATCAACCACGCGGACCCAGAAATGATTAAGTCCGCCATTGGATAGGACGGAAGGATAAAACGTTTTTACTTCGTACAGTGCCCTGTTGATGATCGCAGTATCCTTTAATGTTTGTCCTGCCGTCAGCAAACCATAGGCTTGAATGTTTGCGTAGGCATGCCATAGATTTTCCCAACTCAGGAATGCTCCGTCCCATTTATCTCCTGGTGATCTGAACTGCATCATAGTGATACCATCTGCAAAATGGCGCATCAGATCTAGCACGTCTTTCTTCTGCACCTCACCATCTAGATTTGATTGTTGCACCATCCATGACAATCCAATCAGCACAATGGATGCCTGATCCGTCCCACATATTTTCGGTAACCAGGTCGGAAAAGTCCATCCATTGGTGGTGTCTGTCGCCGTTGATTTATAAGCCGGTTCATTTAAAATATTGGCGACCAGCTTTTCACGTTGTTGACTTATCTGTTTTTTTAAAGGATCCGCTTTATCCAATATATACATAGCTTCACCAAAAGCCCACAATACACGCCACGACCAGAAATTGGGTTCAGGTTTGCTGGTAATACCATCCGTATGAATACGACCATCGGGCCACAAAAAATTATAGTAGTACCCATTGGGTGCCTGCATCGCCAGCATAAACTTCACCAGCATCCTTCCTTTTCGGAGATGTTCGGGATTTTTGCTGACGGCATATTGTCGTAGGTAAAAGATAGAAGCCCTCGACGCATCATCTACACAGGCGAATCCTTCATCATCATCACCGACCATGTGATAGTCCGGATACTCGGAGTAGATGTGTATATAACCAATGGTATCTTCTCCTACTTTGATTTCACCATATAAAGCATCCAGATGGGATGTGTTAATCTGTGATGCAATGGCGGGTTCTTCTTTGACAGGCTTACTACATTGACATAATGCAATGATGATGAAGAAAGCACATGCGTCCAGGACGAAGAACGAGGAAAATGAATTGCTTCTAACGTGACTCATTATTTTTTACAGGCTAATAACTGTTCCACAATTGTTTTCGTTTTCATGGTGGCAAAACCACAGGCGACATCGGACATGGCGTATGGAATCAGGATGTTATCACCATGCTGCATCCATCCACAGGTATAGAGTACATTGGGCACATAGCCTTCGCGTTCGGATTCGAGTGGCTCCATCAATGGTTTGTCAAGGATGGAAATCACTTTTTGCGGTTGATCCACATCTAATAATGACACTCCAAGTGTATAGCGACGCATCGGACCGACGTGGTGCGTCAGCATCAACCATCCTTCCGGTGTTTCGATCGGTGATCCACAATTGCCAATCTGCACGAGTTCAAAATCTCTGAAAGGCTGTTGATGCGGTTGCTTGTTGTCCCAGGTCATATAATCATCAGACCGCATGATTCCGCAGGCTTCACCTCCTTGCCGGGAGAGCATGGTATACTTACCTCCCACCTTGCGTGGAAAGAAAGCCATGCCCTTATTATCAACCTGGCTTCCGCGCAGATTGCGGATCTGAAAATGTTTGAAGTCCGTTGTTTCCAACATTTTGGACTGGATGTTCTTTCCGTTGTATGCAGTATACGTGCCAAGGTATTTCGTCACCTCACCATCTGTATACCTGACCATGCGCAGGTCTTCCATGCCCATGGATTCACTACTGGCCTGTGGAAAGATGACTCTTTCAGAAAGCGGGATCGAATCATCAAAAACGATATCGTAATGATCATCATCTCCACCTGCAATTTCTACTTTAGTGCCGGCTGTACGCCATGGTCCTTGTGGCGTAAAGGTGATTTTGTTTTGCCCGTCAATCACGCCTTCCATAAAACCAATAGAGGAGATGTGGCCTTCACCTACTGAACGTAGTGTGAGGACAAATCGCGTTTCTCCCGCAGATAATCCTGACTGATCAGGATGTGGTACGATAGAGGGATTGAAGAGTGCGGCAGCCTCCACAGAATATTCCTTAGATAGGTATGAACCAAACACCAGCTCCTGCTTTTCTGAAAAAGCCGGGGAAGGATAGAGTGCATTCCTTCCTCGCTCAGCATGGGCCAGGAGTAGTTCATGATACCTGCGGTGACGATGGCCAAACAAGGATGCTGTTTCGTCGTATTGCTTTTCCGCTTGTTCGTCGGTAAGTTTTTCTACATAGCCGGCGAACCTTGTCAGGCGATCTGATTCACCCGGATCGAGGTACAGGAGGATGACTTTTTTAGGATCGGCATCAAAGTGTTGAGGAAGTCGTTGTATGATCATAGTTGGTTGTATATATTATTCCTTCTGACCGGAAGCGGCCATACTCTGAATAAAGTGTTTTTGAAAAATCAGGTAAGCGATGATGATCGGCATGGCCAGCAGTGTTGCGCTGGCGAGTTTCATTCCTATCTGTCCCATAGACCGGCCACCAACTGCAAAGAGCGTGACGAGCTGCGGCATGGTCATAAGTTTTTCTTCGCGGATCACAATGATAGGCCACAATACGTCATTCCATGTGGTCATGAAAGTGATAATACCAACCGTGATCAGCGTAGGAACCGACACCGGCCAAAGGACCTGGAAGAGAATGCGCAATTCGTTGCACCCATCTATCCTTGCTGCATCGATGAGGTCTTGAGGAATGGAAAGGAAATGCTGCCTGAATAAAAGGATAGCAAATGCATTGAGCAATCCCGGGATAATCAGCGCTGCAAATGAGTTGGTCCACCCAAACTGCACCATCAGGATATAATTTGGAATCAGCGTCAACTGAAACGGAAGAGTCATTGTAAACAGCAGAAAATAAAACAAAAGGTTTCTGCCTTTAAATCTGTGCCGTGCAAGTGCGTATCCTGCCATGGAACTGAATACCAAAACGCCAAAGGTCACGAGTGTAGCTACGAAAATGCTGTTGAGAAATGCCCCCGAGATCGGGATACTCTGGAACAGTTTGATATAATGATCCAGTGTAAATGAAACCGGCCAAAGTGTGACATGCGTGATACTGCGCTCTTCTGACAACGAAGCACTCACCATCCAGAGAAATGGATAGAGAAAGGCGAAGGCAAACAGGCTAAGGAGAAGGTAAAAGAGAAGTTTTTTCATGGCTGTTTGTTTTCAATGACGGTGCGCTGAATAAAAACAACCAGCAGGATGATCAGTGCGAGCACTAAACCCAGTGTTGCGGCGTATCCCATGTGGTAATAGAAAAAGCCCTGCTTATAAATATACAGCACCGAAGAAAGTGTACTGTTGAGCGGACCACCTCCGGTCATCACATAGGGTTCGATAAATAAAGAAAATCCACCAATCGTTGACAGGATCATCACCATGATCATCGTTGGGTTGATGACCGGTAAGGTAATGTGCCAGAATTGTTGCCATCCTGTAGCTCCTTCCAGCGCTGAAGCTTCGTAAAGCGATTTAGGAACAGATTGAAGTCCGACCAGAAACAGGATAATATAGAGTCCGACATTTTTCCATGTGGCCATGATCGCGATCGACGGCATCGCCCACGAAGGGTCGGTAAGCCAACCTACTTTTTCAAGTCCCATACTCATCAGGAGCATATTGATAGATCCCATTTCGTAGCCATAGAGTTGTTGCCATAAAATGGTGACGACTACACCTGATACGACAACAGGCATAAAAAACGCGCCTCTGAAAAAAGCCCTGAACCAAATTTGCTGATTGAGGATCACTGCCAATCCTAATGCAATACTGATCTGCAATGGAATGTGGATACCGAGGAAGACCAATGTATTGCGAAGTGATTTTAAAAAATACTGATCCTGTAGCAGCATTTCATAATTGGATAGGCCGACATACTCCATTGGGCTGATGATGTTCCATTCATGAAAGCTCAGAAACAAAGAGAAGCCAACCGGAAAGAGCACGAACACAAGGATGTGCGCCAGGTATGGGGATACCAGTAAGTAGGACGATATGGTTTTGCTTTTGCTCATCACTCCGGTCAGTTATTGAGATAGAGTAAATCCACTGCCTTGGCGGCATCACTGATAGCATCTTCCGGTGATTTCTGTCCGTACACAACACATGCCTCATACTCCTGGGATATGATGTCGAGTACTTCTTTCATGTAGCGGGCACTATCCATTCCTTTCACATACTTAGCCTGCTGCACGAAAGGAATCAATTTCGGATGGGCTTGCAGATAATCCGCAAATAAAATATTGGACTCGAGATCTTTTCTTCTTGGAAATTGTCCCGACAAAGCAAGAAAATCCCTGTCAGCTTCCGGTGATATCAGCGTTTGTAAAAACAGCCATGCACGCTCCGGATCCTTACAAGTATTGAAGATGACCATGTTTTTCGGA
>JANNSS010000350.1:0-47146 GCA_031402955.1 Saprospiraceae bacterium | reverse complement strand
TGCCCAGTAAAAAAGCGACGAATAAGGACGCACAAATCCCCCGTCCTGGGGAAAACCGATGGGCTTGTTTTCTATGATCTTCCCATTGTTAAACGCCCCGGATGCTTGTTGTGAAATAGGTATGATTCGCATGACCATATTAACAAATTAAGTGGGCGACGGTTCAAAATAGCATAGGGCATAGGGCAGAGAGCATAGGGTCTGTCTGGACGTTGATTTTACAATGCTCGATTCGACACGGACAGGAAGTACAATGAAAATGCCCCTTTCGCCCCCGTCCCCTGTGTTGCGCTATCTCACATCCTCCCGCTTGCAAACCCCGGGGAGACATGATTTTCAATGCAAGAAATGATCCTGCATTGCGAATTGAACTCCATGCTCCTTGCTCCTTGCTCCTTGCTTTTTCAGTAGATTTGCCCACTCTAAGAAATACACCACAAAATAAAATAGATGCCTAAACTGATCATTTCCCTTTCATTATTCGCCGTAGTCATAGCCTGTGCAGGAAAACAACCAAACAAATACGTAACAGCTCCCGATGGCGAGGCGATCTTTAAAAAGTACTGTGTCTTATGCCATGGCGTCGACGGCAAACTTGGATTGAACGGCTCAAAGGATCTTTCAGTTTCCAAAGTGACGGAAGCAGAACGAATTGTGCAAATCACCAAGGGTAAAAACACGATGACTCCCTTTGAAGGCATCCTTTCGCCACAGGAAATAAAAGCGGTTGCTGCCTATTCCATGACCTTAACTAAAAAATAATGTCGTCAAACATCATAGGAATCATGTCCGGTAGTTCATTGGATGGCCTGGACATGGCCCTGTGCCGGTTTGAAGAGATCGATTCCATTGTGGAGTGGTCGATTGTTGAATCCAAGACAGTTCCCTTTCCTCCATTTATATCGGAAGCTTTACGATCTGCACCTTCGTTGAGTGGTTGGGATCTCATGCATCTGGATAGCCGATTTGGCAGATTTATTGGAAAAGAAACCAAGGCATGGATGAATGCCCTTTCCCTGAAAGCTGAGCTTATCGCGTCACACGGCCATACCGTTTTCCATGAGCCATTAAAAGGATTCACATTGCAGATTGGCTGCGGAGCAAATATTGCGTTTGAAACGGGAATAGATACCATGACTTCCTTCAGGACAGCTGATATCGCGGCCGGCGGGCAGGGCGCACCATTTGCACCCATTGCAGACAAAGCATTATTTCAAGGCTATCAGGCATATCTCAATCTCGGCGGTATCGCCAACATCACCATACAGGCAAATGATGTGAAATGGAAAGCATGGGATATCGGCCCTTGCAATCAGGCGCTTAATCACCTCGCCATGAAAGGCGGTCAGCCTTATGATGCAGAAGGGAAATTGGCAGCGAGTGGCGTTGTTGTCAAACCGGTTGTCGATGCACTTATTTCCATGTTTCCCTACAACGGTGGCCAACCAAGAGGATTGTCGAATGCGGAAGTACAATCATCCTGGATCAACTACCTGGATGAGTCTGACGAACCAACAATCAATCTGCTGGCGAGCGTCACAGAAGCTATTGCGATAATCATCCATGATCATCTGCAACTGTTTCACGGAGAAGCAATAAAAGTTTTAGTTACCGGAGGAGGTGCGCACAACACCCATTTAATCAGCCGGCTGAATACACTTTCTTCTGCCGAACAATTTACATTTCATCTTCCGTCAGCAGTGATCATCAATTATAAAGAATGCTTGCTGATGGCCTGGCTGGGGTATCTCACATCACATGGAAGGTCATATGGCATTGATGAAGTGTCCGGGGCAAGCAGAGATACCATTGGCGGGGCATTATATAAAGCAACCCGATGAGCAAGAAAATATTGATTACCGGTGGCTCGGGCTTATTGGGATCGTATCTCATCCGATGGTTTTTACAACAAGGCTACACCCAAATCACCTCAACCTACACTACTTCCCTTGATGCTGTTCCACTTGATCTTCGTGATATGGTGGAATGGAAGCAACTGAGATTGCCGGATAAAATAGTAGCCTATGAAGTCCTGCAGGGACAAGATTGGGTCATCCATGCAGCAGGTAAAGTATCCTACAATACAAGGGACAAATACAGGTTACTTGAAATCAATAAAACAGGAACTGAACATATCGTAAATGCGTGTCTCGCACTTGATGTCTCTCACCTGGTCTATGTCGGTTCGATAGGTGCGCTTGGACGGGAAACAGACCATGTCACCCTTAATGAATCAACACCCTGGCTTGACAATGAATTCAGTAACGTATACGGGCTGTCGAAATACCTTGGAGAGCTTGAAGTATGGAGAGGTGTCGGTGAAGGGCTCCATGCTTCTGTTGTACTTCCATCTGTGATACTTGGTTCAGGCAATTGGCAGTCCTCCAGCCTTCAAATTGTTGATCGCATCGTGCATAAAGCAGGATGGTACCCAACAGGTCAGACAGGATTTGTAGATGTCAGGGATCTCTCCGTATTTATTGGGTCTCTGCTTGAAAAATCAAATACGGGTAGCAGATGGATTCTCAATGGAGCCAATATGACCTATGGGGATCTGTATCATAAACTTGGGGCTCAACTCGAATTGGATAAAAAATTCAGCCCGGCTCCTAAATGGCTGGCGAAAACCATATTGATGGGAAATAATTTGCTGAAAGGCAAAAGTCTGGGAACAGAAATGCTCAATCAGGTCTATGGTACTTTTACCTATGATGCTTCCAGGAGCCTGACGTTAAAGGGATTCCACTATCGGCTCATGGACGAAACCATCAGGGAAGTAGCTTTAGCATATAAGTCGAACCCTCATACGGGGGCCATTTTACCATTTTGATTCCAGTACCAACCGACATACTTCGATTTGGGTTTTGACCGTTTTAGGCAGGTAATGGTAAACCATTAATGGCTTACAAACCCTTAACATTCGGTTAATCGTCAAAAACTAATATATAAATAGCTGTATTATAAAAACTTATACATAACTATTTACTCCAATTAGTTAACGTTCGGGCTTCATATCCCAACCCTTTGATTTATTGACGACCTTTGCGATCTTTAGACTCCGGATAGAATTGGAGCATTTTTTGAATTATCCTATGAATAAGATATTGCCCACTCGCCTCTTTGTTTCTGTTATTGGCATCTTTTGCCTCGTGGCATGGACCAACCCGGTACCGGAGATGGTGATATCTTCCAATCTGGATGACCAGGAAGAGATCATCCGTGAGCGGATTCCAACTGCAGTGTCCATTGTCAATCCGGTGTACAATCCTGCCGTCAGATCTTATCTGGATACCTATATCTATCGAAGGCCGCAGCACACAGCTATGATGCTGGGCTGGGCGGCCGTCTATTTTCCCATGTTTGAAAAAGCATTGTCTGAAGCGGGCTTGCCTACCGATTTGAAATACCTTTCGATAGTCGAATCTGCACTCAATCCTGCTGCAATCTCCAGATCAGGAGCAGGGGGGCTTTGGCAATTTATGAAACCAACCGCACGGGAATGTGGGCTCAAGATCAGCTCTTATGTAGATGAGCGCATGGATCCGGACAAATCAACAAAAGCGGCTGTGCATTATCTCAAGACACTCTATGCCATGTTTGGTAACTGGGAACTTGTCATGGCAGCCTACAATGCAGGTCCTGGAAGAGTACGTGCTGCTGTAAAGCGAGCTGGTTCATCTGATTATTGGAAGATCGCACGTTTTCTACCTGAAGAAACAAGAAGTTATGTGCCTGGCTTTATTGCCGCGAGTTACCTCATGAATTTTCATGATGCGCATAACATTATCCCGGTCTATCCTGAACTGGCTATGGGGGAATTGACGACGGTGTTGATTTACGAAGGCATGTCCATTACTGAAGTGGCCAGACGTTCAGGCATGACCGTTGAATCTGTCAAACAACTGAATCCTTCTTTTGTCCGCAATTACGTGCCTTCATGTGCTGCCGGACATTGCCTTGTACTTCCTTATGCTTCTGCAGAACTCTTCAATTCAGGACGCTCCATGGAGGTTCCAGACATTGAAGCCATTGAAGCAGGTATTGCATCGAGTACGTTTAATATAGGGGGGGCTACATATAAAATCACAACCACCTCAAAAGAACATGTTGTTCGTTCAGGTGACAACCTTTCAACTATAGCTGCCCGCAATAAATGCACAGTGCGTGATCTGATGACATGGAATAGTCTTCGTGACAGCCGTCTTTCAATCGGTCAACGACTTGAAATCAGATATACTAAAAAGGAATTAATGCCGGCTTTAGTGGAAGCCATTATGGTGATTCCACCTGCCAGAAACGATATGGCACTCAATTCACTTGCTGCATTATCCTTCGATTATTTCCCTGTAGAGCATCGTAGCCAAGATGTCAGCTTTGAAATAGTTCCGGTTCTCAAAGAGCAATCCACCAATACGATGGTCCTTCAGCGCCGCCAAAGCATTCGCCAGGCCTTGAATCAATACCAGCTAAGCAACAGCGTCAGCAACGCAACATGCGATCTCCCCGGCAATGTGTGTGCTGGTGATGTGGTGAGGGTACGGTAAAAAGCTGTCAGCTGTCAGTTATCAGGTATCAGTTTAGCTACCAGCTTCCAGCTTCCAGAGATTTTGTCTTTATGTTATTACTGCCTTACGGCAGGATGGTCGTTCTTCTCACGTCTCACGACTTTCACTCTCATACACCTGCCGCTGACCTGGTGTCCACACCACCAGCGAAGGCATCTCACGACTCACCTCTCACTCTCTCACTCTCTTACTCTCTTACATTTTCTGTCTTACCTTTGCCGGATGATACACATAACACTACCGGACGGTTCAGTCAGGGAATATGCCGAAGGAACCTCTTCCATGGACATCGCCAAATCCATCAGCGAAGGATTGGCACGCAACGTATTGGCTGCCAAGGTCAATGGAGAAATATGGGATGCTAATCGCCCGATAAATGCCGATGCCAGCCTGCAACTGCTGACCTGGAATGATGAGGGCGGGAAATTCGCATTTTGGCATAGTTCGGCCCACCTGATGGCAGAAGCCCTGGAAGCCATCTATCCGGGTGTAAAATTTGGTATCGGACCACCGATCGAAAACGGGTATTACTATGATGTTGACCTCGGGGATCGTGCATTAGCGCCTGATGAACTTCCTGCCATCGAAACCAAGATGCTTGAATTGGCCAGACTTAAAAATGAGTTTGTCCGGAAAAATATATCCAAGGCGGATGCCATCGCCTACTTTACAGATAAGGGTGATGAATATAAAATTGAACTGCTGCAGGATCTGACGGATGGTGAAATAACCTTGTATCAGCAGGGAGGTTTTGTAGACCTGTGTCGTGGTCCGCACATCCCGAATACAGAAAAAATAAAAGCAGTCAAGCTGACCAATATCGCGGGCGCATACTGGCGCGGGGATGAAAAACGTAAAATGCTTACGCGCATTTACGGCATCACCTTTCCACAGCAAAAAGAGCTCACCGAATATCTGGTCATGCTCGAAGAAGCAAAGAAACGTGATCATCGAAAACTTGGCGCCGAGCTCGAATTATTTACCTTTTCAGAACGGGTGGGTGCGGGGCTTCCATTATGGTTGCCTAAAGGTACTATCGTGAGAAACCGTCTGCAAAATTTCCTACGCAAGGAACAAGCAAAGCGAGGGTATCAGGAAGTGATGACACCTCATATCGGCAAGAAGGAATTGTATGTCACTTCAGGTCATTATGAAAAATATGGCGCAGATAGTTTTCAGCCGATTCACACACCTAAGGAAGGTGAAGAGTTTTTGCTAAAGCCGATGAATTGCCCTCACCATTGTGAGATCTTCGGACATAAACCTCATTCCTATCGTGATCTTCCAATTCGCATAGCAGAATTTGGAACCGTATATCGCTATGAGCAGAGTGGTGAGTTACATGGCTTATCGCGCGTGCGGGGATTTACGCAAGATGATGCCCATATCTTTTGCACACCAGACCAGGTGCAGGAAGAATTTTTAAATGTACTTGAACTCACAAAATTGGTGCTGGCGAAAGCAGGCTTTGAAAAATTTACTGCTCAAATCTCTTTGCGTGATCTAAGTAAACCAGAAAAATACCTGGGCAATCCAGAGACATTTGCCAGAGCTGAACAAGACATTATTGATGCTGTCGCGAAAGCTGGCCTTGAAGCAGTTCAGGTGCCGGGTGAAGCCGCTTTCTATGGCCCTAAACTTGACTTTATGATCAAGGATGCCATCGGTCGTACCTGGCAATTGGGTACTATCCAAGTGGATTACAATCTTCCGGAAAGATTCCAACTTGAATATATCGGCGCCGACAACCAGGCCCATCGTCCGGTAATGATTCACCGCGCACCCTTCGGAAGTATGGAGCGTTTCATCAGCATCCTGATCGAGAATACAACTGGTAAACTGCCGTTGTGGTTAGCGCCGGATCAGTTTGCCGTCTTACCGATTGGTGAAGGGCATATTGAATATTGTAAAAAAGTATTGGCTCAGCTCGAAGCTGCAGGCTTGTCAGGCTACATCGATGACAGGAATGAAACTATCGGTCGCAAGATCCGGGATACGGAGTTGAAGAAGGTGCCTTACATGTTGATCGCAGGTGACAAGGAAATGGAAGCTGGCGTTGTGGCGCTACGTAAGCAAAGTGAGGGGGATAAGGGAGCTGTGACTGTTTCTGAATTTGCTGACCAATTACTGCAAGAGATAGAGGGTAATTAGCCTAGTTAAAAAGGCTAAAGAGGCCAAAGAGGCTGAAGAGGCCGGAGGACTCAAGCGTTTTTCAGAGCAGAGTGGTTGAAGGGATCAAGGAATGAAAAACCAACTGCGCCTCTGCGTCTTTGCGCGAGAAAAAATTTATAGAAATCAAAACCTTAGAATACTTAAGAGGCCAAAGGGGCGGAAAGGGTTTATTAAAATTAGCTAAAATCGAAGCGCAGCGAAGATCCCGCCCCGTAAGGGCGACGGTATTAGTGGCTAAAATTAACCGTGTATGCTACTGTTTGGCAAGGTCATAGGTGAGTTAATTGGTTTGCAATAATTATAATTGGTATTTAAAGGCAGGATACCTATAGTGTAGGTAATAAAAATACGCTTCAGGCAACTTCAAAATCCCTAATTTTATCTTCATGCAATACAATTACAAACTACTCCTTCGAAAAGAACCTGAAGGTGGATATACAGTTTTTGTCCCTTCCTTACCAGGTTGTATTACCTATGGAGAAAATGTAGATGAAGCCATCACCATGGCTAAAGAAGCAATTAAACTATACATTGAAGAACTCAAAGACCACGGTGAGGCGATACCCGATGATAGCAACCTTTTGGAATACAACCTTAATGTCGCCACCAAGTGAATTTGTCCCCTTGGTTCTTGATAAAAATCCTTGAACAAAATGGATTTATAAATACAAGGAGCAGGGGCTCACACTTCATTTTCTATAATTTCACCACCAGGAAAACTGTCTCTGTTCCCGTACATAGTAACAGAGATTTAAAAAAGGGCACTTTTTTGTCCATCTTGAAACAGGCTGGAATTGATAAAAAATACTTAGACTAAAAAAACTGACCCAGGGATGGGTTAGCCCCCCTTTTTGCAGACTAACTTTCTTTCCTTAACTTGGTAGGCTACTTCATAACAGGGATGTTCCTGTTGATGCCCGTCGGTATGCCTGGCATCAATGGTGAACACTGGATAACTGTTATCATGTACTAAATCTATTGGTATGAAAAAGATCTCTGCTCTCGTCCTCACTCTCCTCTCCATTACCATACTTCCTGCCCAGGATCCATGCGCATCCCTCAACTATCATGCTTTCAAAGCAGAAAGCGTGGCAGGCACCTATACGGATCTGGACAATATGGGAAGAGAAATCGATGTCTCCAACCTCGATGATGGGATTTCAGAGCCCCAGGAGATAGGGTTTGATTTTGAATTCCACTGCCAGCATTTTACCCAGTTTATTTTCAACACAAATGGCTTCATCAAACTTGGGACAGAAACTACACCTAAAACCAATTTGTTCTTTTCAAATGCCCAATCAACTTCTGAAGGTATTTTCGACAATGTGGATTCGAATAATGTAAACCTGATCGTGGTCTTCAACCATGATATTGAAACAGTGGTAGCCGATCCGGATTTCAGAGTACATACCAGCGGCACTGCTCCTAACAGAGTCTGCACTATCCAATGGAAAAATATGCAGGAGTGGAGTAATGATCCGGCGACCAAGCAGTACCTCGATATGAACTTTCAGCTCAAACTCTATGAAACCACCAATGTGATTGAGTTTGTATATGGCGAGTGGAATGAATCCACCAATCCATCCAATTACAAAACAGCATCCTGTGGCTTAAAGGGATCAAACAACGAAGATGATGAGTTGCTGGTCGTGGTTAAAAGCTCTGCTGGCTATTGGGATAATGTAACTTTTCATAATCGAAACTATGCGTCAAATGAATCCTTCAATTTTGGCGCACCTCCTGACCGTCCGAAGCCGGATGTAGGTAGGACGTATCGTTTCACGCCTACCAACTTTAATGATCTCACGGTCAAGGAAGTTTATGCTTTAGCTGAAGCATCATCGTACTACTCCTCTCCTCAGACCATTTCTGCCAGCATTCAAAACACGGGATTCAGCACACAATATGCTATACCTGTTACGCTTGAGGTAAACGGTGCAAATACATACCGTGACACCCTATATATATCTTCTCTATCCTTTATGGAAACAGCGCGGGTTACTTTCAGTGGTTTCAAACCAAATGCTGCCGGCCAAAACAATATCAACATTTCCGTAGGGAACGATGATTTTAACCCGGATAATGTTACCATCCAATTGCAAGGCGTGAATGATTTTGATATCAATTACTCCACTGATGATGCCCCTGCAAGTACGTATGGATTTCTTTCCGGAGTGCAGGGGGTGTATTATGCTAAATATCCGGTGTATGGTACCGCAGCAGTGAATTCAGTCAATGTTTACCTAGCCGACAATGCAGCATCAGTTGGTAAGACGGTGTTTGGAATCGTGCTCAATGCAGCAGGTGTAGTTGTCGCTCGCTCGGAAAACTATATCATTGAAGGAACAGACCTTGATAGCTGGCATACTTTTACTTTTGCAACACCAACGGTTATAGCCAATTCAGAATTTTATGCAGGCTTTGGTATGACCTCAAGTCTGACTGAATATGCAGCTCTTGGTGTCCAGGATGAAAACCCTGTTCGTGTAGGAACATATTACAAATCCCTCATCACCGGAAACAATCTCCAACCTATGGATACAGTTGCTTTGGTACATCGGTTTATGATTGGAGCAACCCTTTCCGGCACCTCGCCCTTTGCAGGACCTGCTACCGGTGACACGACCATATGTGCGTTTGGAATGGCCAATATTTCCCTTCAGCAGTTTACCGGTTTTATCACCTGGCAGACATCAACAGATAGTTTGTCCGGTTGGCAAGCTGTGCAGCAGGACGCCGGTTCAACACCTTCGAGTTATACGACCCCACCCTTGACTGTTTCAGCTTATTATCGGGCTGCAGTATTTCAACCGGGATCAGGCGTTGCATATTCCAATATAGTTTTTGTAGAAGTAATTCCAACAACACCTGTCATCGAAGCATCCGGAGATGCGCTTAACTCTAATACCATTCTGGGCAACCAATGGTTTAATGAAGATGGACCTATCCCTGGAGCTACAGGGCAATTCTTTCTTGCGCTTGTTCCGGGCACCTATTACGTGATCGTTACATCAGGAGATTGTATCTCGGCACCTTCTAATCCCATTGAGTTATCGACAGTGGCTACCGGAGACCCGGAAGCAGATTCAAGATTCAAAATCTATCCCAATCCGGTAGGAGATGTGTTGACGATTGAGATGGAAGGGAATACGAAAGAGGTTGCGTTTCAGATTATTGATATGATGGGGCGAGTGGTACATCAAGGAATTATGGTGGATAAGAAGTTGGTGAACTTATCAACACTTCAACCTGGCTTGTACAGCGTAAATGGCATCAATCGAAGTAATCGCTTTATCCATCAATTAGTCAAGCTGTAATCATAGCCTACTGCATCTCACTTCATAGCGTCCCGCGACTTGAAAGTCGCGGCTATTCAATTTCCCAAGCCTGGCAGCCAGGCTTAGCACTAATGGGCAAAACACTTTTTTCTGATAGCTGATAGCGGACAACTGATAGCTTTTTCTGATAGCTGACAGCTCACTTTTCCTTACCTTCACTCCTTCACTTTCAGACAATCATCTATATCTTATACTCACCTATGAGGACCCTTCATCTTACCCTTCTGGCTATCCTGATAGCTTCATCTCTATCCGCCCAGCCATGGCTTCAAAACCTGCCAGCCGGAAAGGCAAAATCAGAACTTACGCTTCCGGACTATCAACAGGCTTTTGAGTCGTATTGGGCACCCTTTAATGTCCAAAAAGGCACCTACATCGAAAACGGTGTCACTAAGAAAGCCCCGGGCTGGAAACAATTCAAGCGCTGGGAATACCAGATGTCAAGTATCGTCAACCCTTCGACCGGCGCTTTCCCGAAAAAATCAGCCATGCAGGTGCGCGAAGAGTTTGAACGCACGCATCCGGCACCCAGGACCACCACGGCCGCTAACTGGACACCGATCGGCCCTTTCAGTTCCTTCAGCGGATACTCAGGTATCGGACGGATCAACTGCGCAGCTTTTCACCCGACAGACCTGAACATATACTGGGTGGGTGCTGCAGCAGGAGGTCTATGGGAAACACGGGACAACGGCGGCACATGGACATGCCTTACAGACAATAATGGCGTACTGGGCGTGAGCGATATTGTCATCCCCGATGATTATGACACTTCGAATACGATCTATATCGCTACCGGCGACAGAGATGGATGGGACAATCGCAGCATCGGAGTACTCAAATCCACAGACGGTGGAATCAGTTGGAATGCCACCGGACTTAGCTTTACGATTTATGATGGCCGCATGGTCAATCGTCTTTTACAAGATCCAATAAACAAAGACGTCTTAATAGCGGCAACTTCCATTGGTGTTTTTAAAACATTCGATGGCGGTACTACATGGAATACAAAGATGACCGATGTCGAATTTATAGACATGGAATTCAATCCCGTTAATCCAACCATTATCTACGGTTCGACCAAATACAGCCAGATATTTCGTTCAACAGATGGGAATTCATTTTCACCTGTTTTTACTGATGGCAATGCTAACAGGATCGAGCTTGCCGTATCTCCAAACCAACCTGACTGGGTATATGCTATTGCATCCAACGGAAACAGTGGCTTATACGGAATATTTAAATCAACCGATAGCGGCTTTACGTACAATGAAGTATTCAGTGGCAGCACCAAAAATCTGTTGACCTGGGAGTCTGATGGAAGCGGTTCAGGCGGACAAGGCTGGTATGACCTGGCACTGGCGGCATCCCCCTATGACGCCAACATCCTGCTCGTCGGTGGCGTCAATTCATGGCGATCATTTGATGGTGGAGTCAGTTGGTCCATTACCAACCATTGGTGGGGAGACATGGTGCAGGCCGTTCATGCGGATAAACATAAACTGGCTTACAGGAGCAACGGTGATGTATTTGAATGCAACGATGGCGGTATTTATCTCTCCGCTGATAATGGATCAAGCTGGACAGACAAAACCAATGGCATACAGATCAGCCAAATGTACAGACTGGGTGTATCCCAAACTGAACCCGGTGATGTCATCACTGGCCTGCAGGACAATGGAACCAAACTGGTTACCGGCAATCAATGGTATGATGTAAGAGGAGGTGATGGTATGGAATGCCTGATTGACTATTCGGATGTCAATATACAATACAGCACTATTTACTTTGGAGCGATAGACCGCACCACGAATCACTGGCAGAATGCAACGAATATCACGCCACCGGATGATGGTGATTGGGTGACCCCATTTATCATCGATCCTAACAACCCGAATATTCTCTATGGAGGATATAATCAGGTGTGGAAGACAGCGAACAGAGGTGACTCATGGACACAAATTTCAAACATTGACAAGTCAGGTCGCATACGTTCGATGGCTGCGTCACCTTCCGATTCGCGGTATCTCTATGTTGCGGATTACGAAAAGATCTTCAGAACCTCAAATGGCGGAGATACATGGGACAATATTACAGGAACGCTACCGACAGGAAGCGGCACACTCGAATATATCATTGTCAAACATGATGATCCTAATACGCTCTGGGTAGTATTGAGCGGATACTCCAATCCGGGTGTTTATGAATCAATTGATGGTGGCGCGACATGGACCAATATTTCCGCCGGGCTACCACCGATTCCTGCATACTCGATGGTGCAAAACCACCAGTCCGCAAATGAAGTGGAACTATACGTAGGAACAGAACTCGGCGTTTATTACAAAAAAGGCCTCAATGACTGGGTGCCCTACAACAATGGCCTTCCAAATGTAAAAACCGGTGAAATCGAAATTTATTATGCGCCTAATCCCGGGGAAAGCAGGCTACGCGCAGCATCCTATGGAAGAGGCTTATGGGAAACACCCATTGAATACACAGCTACACCAATGATCTATGTTTCCAGCACCGCTGTACAAAAGAATCTTTCCTCTGTAGCACCTGCCCAGACAGACCAGGAGATATTGAAAGTAGAATTAGTAACGAATGGCAATCTTTCTCCATTTAGTGCGACCTCCTTTACATTCAATACAAATGGTTCTACCAGTCCGGTTAGCGATATAGCGAATGCAAAACTTTATTACACAGCTACCTCATCTGCATTTTCCACAACAAATCAATTTGGAGAAACCATAATTTCACCTGACGGAGAATTTATCATCACCGGAAATCAGGAGCTTAGCAATGGAAGAAATAATTTCTGGTTGACTTATGACATCCCTGCGACTGCGGTGATTGGCAATCAACTGGATGCCCAGTGCACGTCCGTTGTCCTGGACGAACCAAAGACATTACTTATTTCGGATCCTCCGGGTGCCCGCGTTATTGCGTTTGATTATTGCGATGCCGGTGCTGCTGAACTAACTTATGAATATATTTCAAGAGTCACCATCGGGTCCGTTGATAATCCTTCAGGCAAAGATCCTGGTGGATATACTGATTTTACTTCACAGGTCATTGATATGAGCATTGGCTCAGACTTAGAGATTTCTGTAGAAAATGGGGTACCGTATTTTGCTGATGTGGTGCTCATCTATGTCGACTGGAATATTGATGGTGATTTTGAAGATCCGGATGAGGCCGTTTATAATTCAGGCCCTTCAGGGGAAATGTTATTTAAAGGCTTCTTTGCTGCTCCTCCAACGGCTACATTAGGTATTACACGAATGAGGGTCAGGCTTCATGATTCACAAAACGGGCCCCACGAAGAGGCTTGTGGTTTCTCTCAGTGGGGAGAAGTCGAAGATTATTCCATCCGCGTTTCGGAATTTGACCCTTGTGCTGCTTTAAATTATTTCGATTACAAGGCTACAAGTATACCCGGTGATTATGTGTCCCTGGGATCTGATGGGAATGTGATTACAACTTCCGATTTCGACAATGCTAATTCCTCCCCACAAGACATTGGGTTTACCTTTACATACAAGTGTGAAACTTTTACACAGTTTATACTCAATACGAATGGCTTTATCAAATTAGGAGATACACCTCCTTCATCTGCTGCAATGTTTTTTGACGACCCCCGCACCGCAGCAGGTGGAATCTTTAATAACAGTGATCCTGCTGATGTCAATTTGCTGAGCCCCTTAAATCTCGACCTTACAGCGGGCACTGGCATGCCGGAATACAGAATGCATACCTCCGGGTTAGCCCCCAATAGAGTTTGCACGATTCAATACCAGGATGTGCGGGAAGCTAATTCGGATCCTGTCCCTCAATTTGATAATATGCAATTCCAGATTAAACTCTATGAGTCCAGCAATTTGATCGAGTTTGTTTACGGTGATTGGGCGTCATCAGGAAATGCGGATGATTTCAGGACAGTAGCCTGCGGTCTCAAAGGTTCGGGCAGGGCGAATGATCAGGTATTGATTGCAAGCAAAAGCGTTGAGCAGACATGGGATGAAGTGTGGTTCACTAATGCTAATTATCTTTCTACTTCACCCATCCACTATGCTAAACCTCCGGAAAGTCCTAAGCCAGATGCCGGGAGAACATTCAGGTTTGAACCCATTTACAATAATGATCTGGGGATAAAAGAAATATATGCATTGGGTGATGCCTCCGTATATTATTCCTCTCCGCAGACCATTGCAGTGTATATTGAAAACAAAGGATTGACTGAGAGGGAGAATATACCGGTTACCCTCACCATTTCAGGAGCAAATGCTGCGTCGGAGACAAGCGTAATTGGCGGCCTTGCTCAGTTTGATTATTTCATTCTCCATTTACCTGCGTTTACGCCTGAATTCAACGGACCTACGGTATTTGAGATTACACTCCCTGATGATGATAATCTCTCCAATAACACGATTACCTGGGAACAAAATGTAACTGAATTTGATTGCAACTACTCATCAACTTCCGCGTCGGTGAAACCACTGGGCCTGGCATCAAATGAAGCATTTATATTTCAGACAAAATATCACATCACCGGAACAGCTGCCGTACGTGCTATAAAAGCATATATCCCCTATGATCCCAGCAATATTGGACAAACCGTTTATGGCGTAGTGCTCAACAATGCAGGTACGATTGTGGCTCAATCTGATCCATATATCATTGAAGAAACATCAATGGGTGCCTGGCATACTTTTGAGATTCCGGCACCACCTGTTTTTACAGACAAAGATTACTATGCCGGCCTTGCCGCCCAGGCTGCTGATGTAGTTTATTATCCATTGGGTATACAGTCAGAAGATCCGTTGCGACCAGAGACCTTTTATTTTTCTGACCTCACCGGCAATAATACCTCACCTTACCTGCTTCCAAACCGGTTGATGATCGGGGCCACCCTGGCTCCTACAGAGCCTGTTGCAGGAATTGCAGGTTCAGACCTGGTATTATGTTCCGGAGATGCTGGTTATATCTCTGTTCAGGAATACAGCGGATTCATTCAGTGGCAGGAATCGCCTGCAGGAAATACCAATTGGATTAATGTTGCCAGCGGCAATGGCGCAAACACATCAACGTATATCACGCCTCCGCTATCTTCAACCACCTACTATAGGGCGGAAATCACGCAACCATCCTTTGCCCCGGTATATACTAACTCAGTCAATATCATCGTGATGCCAGCACCCGGTGATGCTGGATTGATAACAGGTGACACCTCAGTTTGCGATGGAGAGGAAGCAACTTACACCATTGAGGCCATTGAAAACGCAACAGATTATCTCTGGACCTTACCGGATGGCACAACTGGATCCAGCAATACGAATACCATACAGGTCACCTTCAATACCCCAATGGATATAGCAATCATCATCGTTGCAGGAGCTGGTCAGGGATGTTTAGGTGCCGCATCTTCAATACCTGTAACTGTACATGCAATTCCTGTTGCGCCTTTTATTACTAATGCATTGGTTGAACAACATCTGCATTCTGACGCTACTATGGGCAACCAGTGGTATGATCAGAATGGACCAATACCCGGCGCTACCGGGCAGGACTATTTCGCTGACACAGATGGCAACTACTATGTGATCGTAACCGAAAACGGATGTAGTTCTGCGCCCTCTAACATTTTAACCGTCTTTATTTCTGATGTCAGAAAAGTTGACTGGAATTTGCCGGTGTTTCTATACCCAAATCCCGTTACCAATGAACTCTATATCGAAACTCCCGGAAACAGTTCCTTTATGGAATATGAAATTCATAATGCATTAGGTGTTGTAAATGACAAAGGGGAGTTTAGTGAAAAAGTGAAAGTGGAAACTTCCCGGCTCGCTCCCGGGATGTATTGGGTGCTTGTTCAGGCAGATGGATATTCGGCTATCAGAAAGTTTGTGAAACAATAATACTTCAGGGCGCCTCTAATAACCGCAAAGTGACTAAATATCTGTCTTGATTGTCAATGCATTATGTAAATTGCAATTAATGATTGGATAGTTGTTAGAAGCGTCCTTCATTTGGATTCAAAAAAATATCATAGATATTGTCAAACACGCACATCAAAAAAACCATCACCATCACTGCTTCAGCACATGAGGTGTGGCGAGTCTTCACTGACCCTCCAGTAACTATGCTCATGGGTGGCCATTATGTCTCCTCCTGGAAACAAGGAGAATCCCTGCAATGGAAAGGTGATGATGGCAAACTCTATAGCTATGGCATCATCCTTGAGCTCGAGCCCGATAAGCTACTTAAACACAGCCTGTATGACATGAAAACAAAAGAGCGTCTCACGTCCACTATCACATATCGTTTTGAGGACATGGGAAAATATACCATCATGCATGCTGAAGAAGAACTCGCCTTCGATATGCGGGACGATCAATTTGAAGAAGCACTCGAAGGTTGGGACATGGCGCTGGACACTGTAAAAGAAATCGCTGAACGAAAAAACAAATGATCTAAACACCGTTCATCATCATGATCAACATTCGTCCTGCTACGGTTTCTGATGCCCAGCTTTTATCAGTCATTGCTCCTCTGGTGCATATGGAATCACATGGACACAGCGCAAGTGCTGAGCATCATGAGATTTATATTTCAAAAAAACTTTCTGTCGAAGCATTTACAAATGAACTCACCAATCCTGACAATCTTTACCACATCATCTATGTGGATGAAGTGGCTGCCGGATATTCCAAAATCATATTAAACTTCAATCATTCACTGATCACAGAGCAGCCTGTGACTAAACTTGAACGCATCTATCTGCTGAAACCGTATTATGGCATGGATGCAGGTAAAAAACTTTTTGATCATAATGTACGATTATCAAAAGATCATCATCAACTAGGGATCTGGCTTCATGTCTGGATTGAAAACCACCGTGCGTTTGCCTTTTACCTGAAGCAGGGCTTTAAGATTATCGGGAGTTATGACTTCGAAGTCTCTCCGACACATTTCAATCCGAATCATGTGATGTATCTAAAGTATTAGACTTCCTTCTTTGCATGGAACACAGGGCTGCACCCTGTGACGTTAGATGGCGCCCCTTCAGGGCTAAGCTTTTACTTAAGCCCCGAAGGGGCGCCATCACCTTACGATGGGTGCAGCCCATCGCACACATGATGTGGCCAGCCCATCATGCCCCAGCCCCGAAGGGGCGCCATCTACCTGCGAGGGGTGCAGCCCCTCGACGATGGGCAAGGCCCATCAAAAAAAATCATGCACCATATCCTCCCACACCCTAATTTAGTCCTGTCACTAAATACTTCACCGGTATGGGACAATCATTAGTTAAAAACTATATCCATATAGTTTTTAGTACAAAGCATAGACAACCCCTGATCCTCCCGCCTGTCGAAGAGGAACTTCACAAATACATAGGCGGAATCTGCAAGAAACTTGAATGCCAGCCACTCATCGTCGGTGGATTCACTGATCATATCCATATCCTGTGCTTGCTATCAAAGAAAATAGCATTGATGAAACTCGTGGAAGAAGTAAAATCCCATTCTTCCAAATGGATAAAACCCAAGGGCCCGGGTTACTCCAATTTTTATTGGCAAGATGGATATGGTGCGTTTCCGGTAAATCCTAAAGGGGTAGATCGGGTAACGACTTATATAAAAAATCAAAAACATCATCACCGAAAAAAAACATTCCAGGATGAATTCAGGGGTATTCTGGACAAATATCATGTGGAATATGACGAACGCTATGTCTGGGATTAGCTCAAGCCCCGAAGGGGCGTCATCACCTTACGATGGGTGCAGCCCATCGTCCCTCTGTCTCGATGGGCCTGTCTTAAAGGTAATAAAAAAAACATCTCAATTCTTAAACCCAATCTTCGCCTTCCCACCGCTGACATTCTTTGGATCAAACTCCATGACATCTTTAAAGATGATCGTGGCTAACAGATCAGGTGTACGTTCCTCCTTCTTTATAGCCGCAAGCCGCAGGTTCTGATTCTTCACAGATTCCGCTACTACCTGCCGTACCGTCCTGGCATTGCCGAAGAACTCATCCCGATGATTAAAGAGTGCAGTGAAATAGCTTTTCAAGTGTGTGGCTGCATCTACATCAGGCATGACTCCCTCCTTGCGATACATCGAGAGGGCGATGATAAACATCTGGTCAGGTGTGTAATCCTCAAAGTGAAAATATTTATCAAACCTGGATTTCAATCCCGGATTAGAATTGATAAACCCATGCATGTTGTGCGTATAACCTGCAACGATGACTCCAAACTTTCCGCGAAGGTCTTCCATCCGTTTTAGGATGATCTGGATGGCTTCTCCGCCAAAATCATACGGAGATCCTTTTTCCTGTGAAAGCGAATAAGCTTCGTCAATAAACAAAACACCTCCCATGGCCTCATTGATTTTCTCTCCGGTCTTGATCGCCGTCTGACCGATATACCCGGCGACTAATCCCTCGCGATCCACCTCCACAAGATGGCCTTTCTCCAAAATACCAAGGCCCTTATAGATATTAGACAGTATCCTCGCTACTGTTGTTTTGCCAGTCCCGGGATTGCCGGTGAAGACCGTATGCAATGAAAATTTATTGAGTACATCCTTACCTGTTTCCTGGTAAAATTTTACCAGACTGACCATCTCGTTAACTTCTGTCTTGATTTTATCCAAACCAGTGAGTAGGTTGAGTTCTTCAAGACTATCAGCCAATAATGTCTCTAAGGATGCAGTTTTTGTTCCCGTTGAGGACGCAACAGATTGAGCCAATATTTGTTCTTTGTCTGTGATTACATGCGCACCACCTTCCTCAAATCCATCTCCGACCTCAAAAGGAACTGTAGCAATGTGCATATCCAGGAAAATAATCTCCATCGTATACCGGTCATGATGCCATGATCCGGGCTGCAGGTTGCCCCATCCGGCATAGACAGAATACACTTGCCCCGCTGTATTAGGCGGAACGTAGGTCATATAACTCTGGCTTCCTTTAGGCTGCCCATCAGCATCTGCATATAGAAAGAAAATCTCAGCATAATATTCCTTTTCGGTTTTGTTCTTGAAATTGACTTCACCCCATACAAAGCGCGTATCCTTCTGACTGAATTTCTTAACATATTTCTTATCCGGCAAGGTAGAGGCCTGACCGTCCCCTTCAAATAATCTGATGGACTCAAGATCAAAATAATGGTTCTGTTCTGCCGGAAGATCTCCCACGTCCTCGATGTAAAAAGTCGTCTCCCCGATCTTCACCTCATCAATATAAGCCTCCCACACATAGGTGCCCTTTCGCCAGTAATCACCTGGCTTTGCATTGCCCCAGGAATGTCGCACAAAAACTATATTCTCTTCTTTCAGTACTTTACGCTTCTCCTCAAAATTGGAGAGTTCATTTTTCTGGCTGCCATTGACAAAAAAACACTTAGACCGAATAGAGGCCTCCCATTCTTCTTCATCAAACAGTTTATTGAAAAATGAAATTTCGACACGCAAGTGGGTGGTTTCATACCGATCAAAAACTTTCCTATACTTTTTAGACGAGCCAGCCATCCACTCATCGGAGGAGTGGACCTTCATCTCCTTAAACTTGTATCTACCAGGCACTTGACCTGAAGAACCGCCATCACTTTTCTGTTCTTCCCCAGGGTTACTCATATACTTGTATTTAGGCTGTCAAAATAGGAAAAAGCCCGTGCTAAACTTGAATTCCTACGAAAGGTATATCCATCCTAATAGAAAAAAGCAAACCCAGGATCCATCGCTGTAAGCTGAGTTCGCTTTTCTTTCCATTTATATACGTTGATAAAAGACAGGAATACCGCCTTCACCTCTCAGATTACATAATATTTCTTTGCACTTACCTCCACTACATCCTTTCCATTGGGCAGATAGGCCTTGATCTGGCTAAACTCAAAATAATCACCGGCTGAAAGGCTTTTCAATTTGCTATGCATCTCACTCGTCAGCACATTGGAGGAGGACTGATAGGTAGACGATTGCCCTCCTTTGTTCACCACCAATGTATATTTAAAAATTCTTGATCCTTTCGCACAACCATCCACGGCCAGGTCGCGTTGTGATTCGATTTCCTTTTTACTGACATCGCCACCAAACTTGCCGGCAAAGAGGAGGTAAGCGCCACCAAGGACGACCGAAACGGAGCTATCCCTATTTGCAATTACTTCTGGGAAGGCCACCAACCTACCCGTCCAAGACCCAATAAAGCCAAACATCAAGGCAGTGGCCACCAACTTTTTCAGATTCCTTTTCATTTTGTCTAAATTTTAGGTTTAAAATGACTGTTTTAATACCTCCTCCCTGGAGGACTGATACAAAACTGCGGTTATGGCTCACGCCAAAATGACAAAAGAGACCAACAACCTGCTACGGGGGAGCAACAACATTTTTTGATCGCATGCAAGGAAATCAAATTTGTTTCGGTCGTTGCTATACCAGGATCAACCGTTTGTCACTTTTCATATCTGCGTGTCCATTATTTGCGTTACTTGGTATGGAATAATGATGGCTAGAGATGAGCGTTTCAAATCATAGGACTTCTTACCGGGAAGTATCATATCACATCGTCTTCTGGGCGATGTATGTGGCTTCTGAATATTTTGCCAATCTCATGCATATGACGCCAGGGCGGAACCTGGATTTTTTCAAGTCCATCGTGTTCACACTACCCGCCCTGATGCTCCCAGCCTACTTTATCGCCTGGTACGTCGTGCCTCGTTACCTGAAAACAGACAAATGGACGATGTTTATCCTTTGGATCATGGTCGTCGGTGTATTGGTATTTTTCCTTCGCATCAAATGGCAGGAGTTATTTTATTTCCTTGACAGCGGTCAATACCATCAAATGCCTGCTTCCAAAATGCTAAAAAATATCATTCGGGATTATGCAATCATCGCACTTGGCGTTTGTATCTATATCATTGGAGATTACAGAAAAAAACAAAAACACAATGAGCAATTGATCAAATCAAAAGCGGAAGCCGAGATCAAATTGCTCAAAGGCCAGCTCCATCCTCATTTTTTATTCAACTCACTCAACAATATCTATAGCCTGGCGCTGATGAAATCTGACCTGACAGCGGATAGCATATTGAAGCTCACCGAATTACTAGACTATCTGGTGTACCGCGCGAATATGGACAAGGTGACGCTATCTACTGAAGTTCAGTTGCTCCGCAACTATATAGCACTCGAAAAACTAAGGTATGGTGAAAGACTCAGGATCGAAACCGCTATTGTTGTAAAAAACGAAAGTGCCATGGTAGCGCCTTTGATCCTGCTGCCATTTGCTGAAAATTGCTTTAAGCATGGTGGTGCAGGAGCAGATGGTATATTCAGGATCAGCATAGAACTGCATGCGGATGAAACTTCACTTAACTTTCACATCACCAACAGCAGAAAACTTAATCAGGAGAAACCGGTGGTCAACGGTGGTGTAGGGCTGGAGAATATCAAACAGCGACTTCACCTGCTCTATCCTGGAAATCATCATTTGAATATCGCGGACACAGCGGATCATTTCAGTGTACGTCTGAAAATACATTACAGGGATGGAGACCTTTAAATGCTTTATAGTTGATGATGAACCGCTGGCGATACACGTCATCGAACAGCATCTGTCCAAATTTAACCAATTGACTATCTGCGGAACGTCCACAGATCCTGTGGAGGCGTTGGGTCGCGTGAAAACCTTAAAGCCTGACCTGCTATTCCTTGATATCGCAATGCCCGATATCTCAGGCCTTGAGTTTATCGAATCACTTCAACATAAACCTGCGATCATCCTGACTACGGCCTACAGAGATTATGCAGTAGAAGGCTTCAACCTCCATGTCCTCGATTACCTTGTAAAACCAATTCCACTCAAGCGTTTTGTCCAGGCGATTGATAAATTTATGGACTATACTCTACACCATAGCCCCGGCTTCATCCCTGATGTGGCTAATTATATCAATGTAAAAGCTGACCGAAAAACCATTCGGATTGAATTAAATGACATCCTGTATATCGAGGGAGTCAAAGACTATGTGAAAATCGTGATGCCTGGCAAAACGGTCATTACAAAAATTTCCATTGGTAACTTCCTCAAACTCTTACCCGGACAACAGTTTCTACAGGCACACAAATCTTATATTGTTGCTAAAAACAAAATAACAGCGTTTACAACCCTCGATGTGGAAATCGGTCATACGGAGATTCCCATCGGACGTGTATACAGAGAAACGTTCTTAAAAAATATTGAAAACTAATTGATAAAACATCCGCTTATGGAACATAATTGGCTTGACAAAACCGAATACCCTTTCAATCCGCACTATTTTTCGATCAACGGGTATCAACTCCATTACATTGATGAAGGGGCAGGTGACCTCATTCTGTTTGTCCACGGCACACCCTCCTGGAGTTTCGACTACCGGCATTGTATCAAAGCACTTAGTAAAACGAACAGGTGCATAGCCATAGACCATATCGGGTTTGGATTGTCAGACAAACCCAGTCAATATGATTACAGCACCTTAAATCACAGCAAGACCCTGGAACACTTTATCCTTGACCTCGGGTTGAAGGATTTCACACTTGTAGTCCATGATTTTGGCGGCCCCATTGGCTTCCATGTAGCCATCCGCTATCCGCAACTGATCAGAAGCATTGTCATATTGAATTCATGGCTCTGGAGCAGTAAGGACGATCCTGATTTTATAAAGATGAGCAAGATTCTAAGAAGTCCTTTGCTTCCCTTTCTTTATCGGTATTTAAATTTCTCACCACGTTTTATACTACCAAAATCATTTGGTGACCATAAACTTTCTAAAAAACTTTCAAGGCAATATACAGGACCCTTTGCTAATAAGACTGAAAGAAACGGGGCGCTTGCGTTTGTACGGTCTTTATTGAATGACCAGGATTGGTTCGAATCCCTGTGGAATGCTAAAGATGTCCTCAAGAATAAACCTATCCTCCTTATCTGGGGCATGAAAGATCCGGTGATCAAGCCACATAATCTTGAAAAATTTGTCTTTGGATTTCCAAAAGCTGATGTGATCAGGCTGGAATCCACCGGTCATTTTCCACAGGAAGAACAACCTGAGGAAGTCCTGAAAGCAATGACCCGGTTCGTGGAGACCAATAAAAAATGAGGATATCCATCTCGACAGTAAAGCAATTATCTACTGCTGCCAGCCTCGCTTAAAAAAAAGAGTTATACAATTCAGTGAGAATTATTGAAACACGCGTCCTCTCTTCCTGAAACATTAACCAAAAACTAGTGTTTTCCTTCTAAAAGGACTAATTTTACAATTCAAACTTCAAACAAAAAAACAACCAACATGAAAGATCAACATCAAAAAGAATATGCCGGCGTATGGATGGATCACCGCAATGCTATATTTATCACCTTAGCGGACGGCGAATTTGCGATCCAGGAAGATAAAGTCGTAGCCGGTGAATATCACGGCGATAAAGGTGAACATGCATACAACAACGCCGAAAAGACGGACAACCGTAAATATTTTAAGACCATCGCCAGTCATCTGCTCAAATTTGATGAAATATACATTTTTGGTCCCGGCAAGTCACAGGAAGAGTTTTTGAATTTCCTGGAGGATGACAATCACTTCAAAAGCAAAAAGATTACGCTCGGAAGTGCTGAAAAGCTGACCGATCCACAGACCGTAGCTAAGGTCAGGGATTTCTTTAAGAATGACTGATACATTCGGAATGTTTTAACGATGTCTGCTTTATAATAGCATACACACAAAACATACATCGCCTTCCGCTTTTTCCGGATACCAAAGATATACAGGACCCGTTTTGCTCGCGTGCAAAACGGGTCTTATTCTTTTAAGGTGCTCTATCCATGTTAATAAATCCCCCTTTTGTGGTATGGCGGGCCATATTTAACAACTATACCTTTGATCGATAACCTTTATAACTTTATGATGATGAAAAGTAACTTTCTCCGAATTCTTATTCTCCTCCTCACGCCTCTCTGCATTGCCGGATTCACGGCTTGCTCGGATGAGGACGCTGCTGCCAAACCAACCATTTTCAGCGCAGCAGGAGATATACAAGCATCCATGGACGAATTCAGAAATCTCTTAGGTCCAAACAATGGAAACGCATCAGGTTCACAGACCACAGGACGAAGGGAAATCAACTGGGACGCTGTACCGGATAGTGTAGCAGTGCCCAATGGATACATAGGCGATTTTTTCAATTTGCCATCCAATGGTTTGACACGGGGTATTGAATTTACAACACCCGGCATGGGGCTCATCGTTAGTGCAGATTCAAACAACCCAACCAATACACCGATGTCTTTTGGAAATATAAATCCGACGTATACCACTACCTTTCCCCCATTCAGCGGCGAACGTATCTTCTCACCTTTGGGTAGCAATATCGCTGACATCAGGTTTTATGTACCTGGTACAGATGCTCCTGCTGTCGTAAGGGGTTTTGGTGCAGTTTATATCGATGTAGACCGCGATGAAAATGCAGCCTTTGAATTTTTCGATATTAATGAAAACTCATTGGGCGTTTACGGAACCAAAGCTTTAAACCAGGGATATGTTTTCCTCGGAGTACTTTTTGAATCCCCTGTCATTCACCATATCCGGATCGAATATGGAAATGCTGCTTTAGGTCCTGATGACGGAGGCGCGATAGACGTTTCGGTGATGGATGATTTTATATTCGCCGAGCCTCAGTAGGCAGCGTAAACTTTCTCATATAGATATTGGAAAGGGTAACTAAAACTTACCCTTTCTTTACATACCATGAACTCAAAGTCCTTAACTTTGCTGCACATCGTGTATAAGGAGAAGAAATGATCTTCTTATACACCATCACTACCACCACTTTTTGGCTTCCCGCAGGCTTGTCTGTTACAAGCGTGTTTATGTATTATAGCATCATGGCCAAGAATACCATCAGACAAACTACGCTGCACGGGCTAACCCGGGCAAAGGCAGCCAGGAGACTCGCTGTCATTGTAAGAGAAATGAAGCAGGCAGAGCGAAAATTTTCACCAATGCTAGATCAGCTTCACGACCACTTCAAACACAGTGGTGTCAACCTGATGCATTACCTGGTCCTGCGCAGCAATGAAATCCGGGAGATACAGGAATTCCTCCATCATGTTGGATTATCCTCTTTGACCAATTCTGAAAGCCATACCCTCTCCCAGGTGCAACAAGTCTTAAACTGGTTGCAAAATAAAGAGCCAGAGACAAAAAAGGTTACATCCTGCAACTTTGATGAGGCTTCCAGACTCCAATTATTGCATGCTGAAGAATTGCTCGGCATATTTCCAAAACAGGACAGGCCGCACATCATGGTCACCTTTTCAACTGCACTCCTTGAGGATCGCAAGCTGATGGAAGAAATGCTCAACAAAGGTATGTCCGTAGCACGTATCAATTGTGCTCACGACACGCCTGAGATCTGGCTGCAGATGATTTCAATGCTCAAAAAAGCCATGGCCAAGACCGGTAGGAATTGTAAAATATACATGGATCTCGCAGGCCCTAAAATCCGGATCAAGAGCATCCATGCCCTCCAAAAAAATCAAGACCTCGAATTACCTGTCAAGGAAGGCACAGAATTGATCCTGAGCCATTCGAAAGCAACGGAAATAAAGGGAAAGAAACATAAACGAAAAGTTGATGTACTCCATATCGAACCCAAAGAGTTGCTGGAGATGGTCAAAGAAGGAGAACATTTATTTTTTGATGATGGGAAATTCGAAGCAAGAGTTACTAAAGTGGAGCCTAATCAAGTAACTGTAAAAATCGTCAGGATCTCTGCCAGGAATCATTTTTTAAAACCAGAACGGGGGATCAATCTGCCGGATTCAGATATTACCATTCCTACCCTGACGGAAGAGGACAAAGGCAATGTTCCATTCATTTGTGAGCACGCTGATATGGTTGGATACTCATTTGTCAGTAGTCCAGCGGACATAGAACTCCTCCGACAGGAAATAAATAAATACAATCCACGTCATAAGCCGGCCATCATCCTGAAAATAGAGCGTCTCTCTGCTGTGCAGCAGCTGCCTGCTCTGTTGATCAACGGGATGAAAGATGAGGCGATGGGTGTGATGATTGCGCGAGGTGATCTGGCGGTGGAAATAGGCTTTGAACGCCTGAGCGAAATACAGGAAGAGATACTCTGGATATGTGAAGCCGCACATGTGCCTGTCATCTGGGCTACTCAGGTACTGGAGACACTCAACAAGACTGGCTATGCTACCCGCTCTGAAATCACAGATGCAGCCATGAGTGGTCGTGCGGAGTGTGTCATGCTCAACAAAGGAAAATACATAGTCAAGACGATCGAAACACTTGATGACATCCTCACGCGTCAGCAAGGTCATGTCAATAAGAAGAGGTATATCATGCGGCCCTTAGGGATTGCCAAATCATTTATTGAACAATGAGATCACTTCAGGTGTTTCATTGAATTCAATTCCCGAGATACCTAATCGGGGGTGTGAAATAAAAAAGTCAAAAAACTTGGTGGGTATTAAAATCCCCTTACCTTTGGCCTGTAACGATCAATAATATGATTACCAATATCCTGAATCTTCATCATCATTGTCATCATTGCGCGAAGGCGTGGTTGGCATGATATGTAAATAATATCCTTTTGTAAACCCGTCTGATTCTACCGGACGGGTTTTTTATTGCCCAGCATTCCCGGTTTACTCAGACCTGACCTGACTAAATGAGTAAGCTAAAAATCGCCGTCCAGAAAAGTGGACGCTTAAGTGAAAAATCCCTTGCTTTGCTGGCCGATTGCGGCATTAAGATCTCCAATGGGGACCGCAAGCTAAAAGCGACTGCAGAAAATTTCCCGGTGGAAGTGCTCTTCCTCCGCGATGATGATATCCCGCAATATGTGGAACAAGGTGTAGCAGATATCGGCATCCTGGGCGAAAATGAAGTCTGGGAAAAAGGGAAGGATGTCACCCAGCTTGAAAGACTCGGATTTGCCTCCTGCAAACTCGTCCTGGCGATCCCGAAGGATGAACTGTACACAGGACTTTCCTGGTTCAGGAATAAAAAAATAGCCACGAGCTATCCATCGATTCTACGCAATTTTTTCAAAGGTCACCAGATCGATGTCCAAATCGAAGAAATCGGTGGAAGCGTTGAAATCGCCACAAGCATAGGCCTTGCTGATGCCATCTTTGATATCGTGAGTACCGGCAGCACGCTGATGCTCAACGGGCTCAAGGAGGCTGAGATCGTGACCCGAAGCGAGGCTATTTTGATCTCTAATCCGAACCTGAATCCGGAAAAAGTCAAAACGTTGGAAAGGCTTCTCTTCCGGATCAGAGCAGTGAGAAATGCTTCAGCCAATAAGTACATCCTGCTCAATGCCCCCGACACAGCGATACCAGGCATATGCCAGATCCTGCCCGGCATGAAATCACCCACCATCCTCCCGCTCGTCACCCCGGGTTGGTCGAGCCTGCATTCAGTCATCAAGGAAGATGAATTCTGGGACATTATAGAACAATTGAAAGCCCTGGGCGCTGAAGGTATCCTCGTCATCCCCATTGAAAAAATGATTGTTTAAACATTTGAACTATGAAAGGTCCCCTATCAACTCAACTATCAATGAAAAAAATAAAATATCCTGATACCCGAAGCTGGCCAAAACTCGCTGAACGGCCATCAGTCAATATGGCAGAGCTGTCTTCCACTGTGGAAAAAATATTTATGGATATCAAGAAGAACGGTGATACCGCAGTTGCAAAATATACACAGCGTTTTGATAAAGCTTCCATTTCTCAAACCCGAATATCCGCAGCAGAAAAAAAAGCAGCTTCAGGGAAGTTGTCAAACGATTTAAAAGAAGCGATGCATATTGCGGCAAGTAATATTCGTCGGTTTCATGCTGCGCAAATTGAAAAACCCAAGGTCATCAGGACCATGAAAGGCGTTTATTGCTGGCGTGAGAGCAGACCTATCGAAAACGTTGGGCTATACATTCCAGGCGGAACAGCCCCCCTATTTTCTACCGTGCTGATGCTGGGTATTCCAGCGCAGTTAGCAGGCTGTAAAGAGATTGTTTTATGCACCCCACCAGATAAAAACGGAAAGATTCATCCTGCGATTCTTTATGCGGCACACCTTTCCGGCATCTCCACTATCTGCAAGGTGGGTGGCATACAGGCTATCGCGGCACTCACGTATGGCACCAAACAAATCCCTCGTGTTGATAAAATTTTTGGCCCTGGAAATCAATATGTCACAGCAGCCAAACAATATGCGCTTCAAATGGGAGTGGCTATCGATTTACCCGCAGGGCCAAGCGAAGTACTCATCATCGCGGATCAGTCTTGCAAACCAGCCTTTGTGGCCGCCGATCTTCTTTCCCAGGCAGAACATGGTCCGGATAGCCAGGTCGTCCTTCTAACAGATGACGAAAAAGTGCTGGACGCTGTTCTGGCTGAAATAGAACAACAGATAAAAATGCTTCCAAGAATTGAAATCGCAAAGGAGGCATTACGAAATAGCAAGGCGATCCTGTTTAAATCCATAGATGATTGCGTGGCCTTCAGCAATCTGTATGCCCCTGAACATTTAATCCTTGCCATTAAAAAACCAAAATCACTGATTGCAGAAATCATAAATGCCGGTTCTGTATTTCTTGGAAACTATAGCTGTGAAAGTGCCGGTGACTATGCCAGCGGCACGAATCACACCCTTCCTACCAACGGTTATGCCAGCCGCTACAGTGGGGTATCCATAGACAGCTTTGTAAAAAAAAATAACCTTCCAGAAAATCACACGTAAAGGGATCAAGTCTCTCGGTCCCACTATCGAACGCATGGCACAGGAAGAAAAACTATTCGCGCACCAAAATGCAGTAACCCTGCGACTCAAAACGCTGTAGACTATGTTCAGACTCGAAAATATAGTGAGGCCAAACATCCTTTCCCTCAAGGCCTATTCCAGTGCCAGAGATGAATACCATGGCACTGAAGGTATTTTTCTCGATGCCAATGAAAATCCCTTTGGCTTACTCAACAGGTATCCAGACCCTCATCAGCAATCGCTGAAAGCGGCCATCAGCGGCATGAAGGAAATTCCGCTTGAAAATATTTTCATCGGCAATGGCAGTGATGAAGTGATTGATCTGGCCCTGCGCATCTTTTGCACACCCGGCAAAGACAAAATCATTATTTGTCCACCCACCTATGGCATGTATGAAGTGATGGCCCATATCAATGACAGCACAATTGTCAAGGTTCCACTGACCAGGGGTTTTCAGTTAGATATGGCTGGCATACGGCGTGCAGCAACACAGGAAGAAAATGTAAAAATGATTTTTATCTGCTCTCCCAACAACCCAACTGGTAACAATATGGATGCATTGGAAGTACTGATCCGGAACTTCACAGGCGTCGTATTCCTTGATGAGGCCTACATTGATTTCAGTGTGAAGCCCTCATTGATTCATCAGCTAAATGAATTTCCCAACCTCATTATTTCTCAAACGCTAAGCAAGGCCTGGGGAATCGCCGGGGCAAGAATTGGAATGGCCTTCGCCGGTCGGGAAATCATCTCCCTCTTTGACAAAACAAAACCACCCTATAATATCAGCCAGGTCAATCAAACAGCTGCGATCGATATATTATCACAGAAGGAAAGATTTGAAAACAATAAAGCCCTGATCCTTTCGGAAAAGAAAACCTTAATGACCCGTCTGTCTGCTTTGCCATTTGTCCGAAACATATTTCCATCAGACACCAATTTTCTTCTTGTGGAAATGAAGGATGCAGACCATGTTTACAGAAGCTTACTGCAACATCAAATCATCACACGCAACCGCAGCCATGAAGTGCCGGGCTGCCTGAGGATTACAGTCGGCACTCCTGAAGAAAACAAAATCCTGATGCAAACACTTGAACAATTACCCCTATGAAAAAAGTACTCTTTATCGACAGGGATGGAACCCTTATCATCGAGCCAACATCTGATCAGCAGGTAGATAGCCTCGAAAAACTTGAATTCTATCCGGGGGTCTTTCAACACCTGTCGCGCATCGCAACCGAATTGGATTACCTGCTGGTCATGGTGACTAACCAGGATGGTCTTGGTACCCCTTCCTTTCCTGAAGAATCGTTTTGGCCTGCGCAGGAAAAAACAATCACTGCGTTCAGCAATGAAGGCATACACTTTCATGAAATCCTGATCGATCGTTCCTTTCAGCATGAAAACCTGGATACACGCAAACCCGGCACAGGCATGCTTACCCACTATTTGAAAAATGGATATGACCTGGCCCATTCATTTGTGATTGGTGACAGGCTGACAGACATCCAGCTCGCCAAAAACATGGGATGCCAGGCCATTTACCTAAGCCCATCCAGGAATGAGGAAGCCGCATTGACCACAACTTTATGGAAAGACATTTGGTTGTTTCTGACTGAAAGACCACGCACCAGCCATATTGTGCGTAAGACACTTGAAACGCGCATTGAAATTAATCTCAACCTGGACGGCAGCGGAAAGAGTCATATCAACACCGGTTTAGGTTTTTTTGATCATATGCTGGAACAGATCGCACGTCATGGATTATTTGATCTCCATATCCAAGTGCAAGGAGACCTTCAAATCGATGAACACCACACCATCGAAGATGTAGCGATCACCCTTGGTGAAGCTTTCTGCAAGGCATTAGGTGACAAGAAGGGAATAGAACGGTATGGGTTTCTATTGCCCATGGATGATTGTCTCTCGCAGGTGGCTATTGATTTTGGCGGCAGGCCCTGGCTTGTTTGGGATGCTACATTTACACGCGAAATAATCGGGGACATGCCTACGGAAATGTTCCTACATTTTTTCAAATCCTTCAGCGATCACGCAAAATGTAATCTGAATATAAAAGCAGAAGGAACCAATGAACACCATAAGATTGAATCGATCTTCAAAGCCTTTGCAAGGGCTGCAGCATTAGCGGTCCGCAAGACTGCCCATTCGTCTATCCCGAGTACAAAAGGAATACTATGATTGCCATCATTGACTATAACGCAGGCAATACGAGGTCTGTAAAAAATGCTTTGGAAAGACTAGACCAACAAGTCGTGGTGACAAGTGATGCGGATATCATCAACAAGGCTGATAAAGTTATTTTTCCGGGAGTGGGAGAAGCGGGTACTGCGATGAAGTATCTGATTGATCTTAACCTCGACCGTGTCATTGCATCACTCACACAACCATTCCTCGGTATTTGCCTGGGACTCCAACTCATGTGCCAGACTTCGGAAGAAAGTGACACAAACGGCCTCGGTATTTTTGATACGGATGTCAGGAAATTTCCACCCACCAGGCTGGTACCTCATATGGGTTGGAATACGTTGACGGATTTAAAAGGCCCGCTCTTTAAAGGCTTACCTGAAAGCAATGATTTGTATTTCGTCCACAGTTACTATGCAGGACTTTGCGAGCAAACTGTTGCTACTTGTTCATACATATTTCCTTTCAGCGCAGCGCTGCAAAGAGATAATTTCTTTGCCGTACAATTTCATCCGGAAAAATCTGCTGCTGTCGGAGAGCACATCCTGAAAAACTTCCTCGCCTTATGAGAATCATACCTGCAATGGACATCCTCAATGGTAAATGCGTAAGACTGACGCAGGGAGATTATGCGACCTCCAAAGTGTATGACGCGCATCCACTTGATATGGCTAAACGTATGGAAGCACATGGCTTGCGATACCTCCACCTTGTTGATCTCGATGGCGCCCGTTCAAATCATGTAGTCAACCATGATGTGCTGAAGGATATTACTTCGCAAACTTCTCTTATAGTGGATTTTGGCGGAGGTCTCAAGAGCACGGAGGATGTTGCTATTGCATTTGATAACGGGGCACATCAGGTCACAGCCGGAAGTATAGCCGCAGATCAGCCTGCCTTGTTTATGGATTGGGTTGAGCACTATGGCCCGGAAAAAATTATACTGGGCGCTGATAGCCGGGACCGGTTGATTGCTACACATGGTTGGCTTGTGGATAAAGGAGTCGATGTGGTCAATTTTATTTCAGCATTTGCAGGCCAAGGTGTAACCTGTACGATCTGCACAGATATAGGAAAAGATGGCATGCTCTCTGGTCCTGCGTTCGATCTATATAGAGATATCCTTGCCGCAACACCCATCCAACTTATTGCAAGCGGTGGAATACATCGTATGGAGGACCTTGCCCAACTAAAAGAATTGGGTTGCAACGGTGCCATCATTGGCAAGGCGATCTATGAAGGTTTCATTTCATTAAAAGAACTGAGCACATTATGTTAAAGAAACGCATAATACCCTGCCTGGATATCAAGGATGGCCGAACGGTGAAAGGGGTAAAATTTCTCGGGCTACGTGATGCGGGTGACCCGGTTGCCCTGGCCAGGCGGTATGCGGACGAGGGGGCTGATGAGCTGGTGTTTCTTGATATCACGGCAACACTTGAAAACAGGAAAACCCTTGTCAGTCTGGTGGAAAAAATTGCACACGAAATCAATATTCCCTTTACGGTAGGAGGTGGAATCAGCAGTCTCGATGAAGCCAGAGTGCTTATACAGGCAGGGGCAGATAAAGTTAGTATCAATTCTGCGGCAGTCAAGGTCCCCAATCTTATTTCTGATATTGCCGGGACCCTGGGCAATCAATGTGTTGTGCTGGCGATTGATACCAAATATGTGGGAGATGAATGGATGGTATATGTTCATGGTGGAAAAACGCCAACACATCTCAGAACTCTTGACTGGATTTTAGAAGCAGAAAGGCTGGGAGCAGGTGAAATCCTGCTCACGTCTATGGACCATGATGGTGTACAAAACGGATTTGCCCTCGAAATAACACAAGCTGTTTGTGCGCACGTCAATCTCCCTGTGATCGCTTCTGGTGGAGCAGGAACAAAAGAACATTTCAAAATCCTTTTCGAACAAACCAATGCCAGTGGCGCACTTGCCGCAAGTATTTTTCATTTTGAAGAAATCAAAGTACCTGAACTCAAAAATTATCTACGCAAAGAAAATATCCCAATACGATGAATATAGATTTTATAAAAGGAAACGGCCTGGTGCCAGCTATCGTGCAGGATGAAGCGACTATGCAGGTCCTGATGCTCGGCTACATGAACGAAGCAGCACTTGAGGCCACAAGACTCACCGGCAACGTAACCTTTTACAGCCGCAGCCGGAAAGCATTATGGACAAAAGGGGAAACATCAGGAAACTATCTGCTCGTAAAAGATATCCACGTGGATTGCGATCATGACACCCTGTTGATTACCGCATTACCAACGGGGCCCGTATGCCATACCGGATCTACCTCCTGCTTTGGTGCATCATCCGCTAAAGGATTTATTTATAAACTTGAAAAAATCATCGTAAACCGTATTGCGGAATCCGATGAGCAGTCTTATACTCACCGCCTTTTCCAAAAAGGGATCAATGCCATAGCGCAGAAAGTCGGAGAGGAGGCGGTCGAACTCATCATCGAAGCGAAAGACCACGACAAGGAGCGATTCAGGAACGAAGCTGCAGACTTGCTGTATCATTTCCTTCTTCTGCTCCGGGCGAAGGATATTGATTTAAGCCAGGTCGAAGAAGTCCTGAAGGAGAGAAACGGCGGGTTATCAAAAGGATAAACCTGCCGATTTGTAAAAGCTTCCAAAAGCGGTCTGAAAAAAAAATTGCGCCGTATTCATATTAATCGTAATTTTACGATCATATACACAAATATGGGCTCGACCAAGTCAGAAGAATTCTCCGTCAAGGACAATCGGATAGCCACCTATGCCAAGGCCATGGCTCATCCGGCCAGGGTAGCTATCCTCCGACTCCTGATCCAACGCCAGGCCTGTGTCTGTGGGGATATTGTAGTTGAACTCCCACTCTCCCAAAGCACCGTTTCTCAGCATCTGAAGGAACTAAAGGAGGCAGGCCTGATCAAAGGTGACATCGAAGGCGCGAAGGTGTGCTACTGCATTGATGATGCTGAAATGAATGCTGCCAAAAACGCCCTCCAGGGCCTCTTCGCGAGTTATGAAGTCCAGAAAACCAAATGCTGTTGATTTTTTTTACCCAATTCAATCGTCTTTTTACGATCATTAATTAATAAACCTAATCTATTATGCAAACACAAACCACTGACGCCGGACTCAAGGATCTCGTAAGACAGAAATACAGTGAAATCGCCCTACAGGATAAAGAAACCAATCAATCCTCGTGCTGTGGGGCAGGCGGCTGCTCTACTGAAGTATACAACATCATGAGTGATGACTATACGACGCTCGAAGGATACAACCCGGATGCTGACCTTGGCCTTGGCTGCGGATTGCCGACCCAATTTGCACACATTAAAGAGGGAGACGTGGTCGTAGATCTAGGCAGTGGAGCCGGCAATGATTGCTTTGTCGCGAGGGCAGAAACGGGCGAAACCGGAAAAGTAATCGGTATCGACTTCACGCCAGCGATGATCGAAAAAGCAAGGATCAACGCCGAAAAAAGAGGATTTCATAATGTTGAATTCAGACAGGGAGACATTGAAAAAATGCCGCTCACATCCAACGTCGCGGATGTCATCGTCAGCAACTGTGTCCTCAACCTGGTCCCCAACAAAGAAGGTGTCTTCAAGGAAATATTCCGTGTCCTGAAACCTGGTGGCCATTTCAGCATCTCTGATATAGTGCTTGTCGGTCAGTTGCCCGAAGCGCTTCAGAAAGATGCAGAGATGTACGCAGGCTGTGTGTCCGGGGCCATCAATAAACATGAATACCTCAACATGATCTATACCAATGGATTTACAAATGTGACCTTGCAGAAAGAGAAGGCCATTGTGATTCCGGATGACATCCTGAAAAACTATCTGGACGAAAAAGAACTCGCAGCTTTTAAAGATGGTACCACCGGCATTTTTAGCATTACCGTGTATGCTGAAAAATCAAAATCCTGCTGTGAACCCGGCACGGGATGTTGTTAATCATTCAAAACATACAGTTTATTTGACGTCACGGATGGGGTTTGGAATTACCTGACTCCATCCGGTATTTTATTAATTTGCATCCGTCATTCGCTAAGCCCCTTTGTGATTGAGCTGCACAACAATAATAACCTGATGAAGATCGCCCTGTTTTCAGATATCCATGCAAATCTCCCTGCGTTGGAAGCCTGCTTTGAAAGTATGACCCAGCATAAACCTGATGCCATTTATTGCCTTGGAGACCTGGTAGGCTATAACATCTGGCCCAATGAAGTGATCAATGAAATACGGCGAAGGGGTATTCCTACCATTGCAGGCAACTATGATCAGGGGATTGGTCTAAATAGTAATGATTGTGGATGTGCTTATAAAACGGATAGTGAAAAGGAGATGGGTGCCATCTCTATTTCATACACCAACTCCATCGTCGGAGATAGCGAACGAAATTATCTGCGCGGTCTTCCAGCCCACATCCGCGTTGAATTTAAGAATAGTGAGGAGTTGATTACTCTCCTCCTGGTTCACGGAAGCCCAAGGAAAATAAATGAATATCTGTTTGAAGACCGTGATAAAAAAAGCCTGTTGAGCATCATGGAAAAAGCGAATGCTGATATCATGTGCTTTGGGCATACGCACAAGCCTTATCATCGCATACTCCAATCCGATACGCCTGGTGCGCCCTCCTTCCGTCATGCCATCAATATTGGATCTGTAGGCAAACCCAAAGATGGTGACCCTCGAGGTTGCTATGTCATCCTGACCATTGATGAACGTGCATCGATGCACCAGGAAGATTCCTTCCAGGTAGACTTTATTCGTTTTCATTATAATGTGGAAAAAGCCGCAAACGCTATAGAGCTTTCCATATTACCGGATGCGTACGCAGAGATGTTGCGTAAAGGGAAATAGTGTAATAAGGATTTAAAAAAGAAACGTTAAGACAGCCAATCCAATAAAAAGAGCAATGATGGTGATGAATAATAGAACCATCAATACAAAATACCTTAGTAGCAGCTTACCCCAGGTGTCGTTATAAAAACGTTTCATCGACAGGAAGAGATAAATAAATGGGTAAAACAGCATGGCAAGTCCAAGCAATTCCTTTACGCTATCCATAAACTCACCTTCTAATGTATCCTTCAGTGATATGATCAAGATATAAAGCAGCATGATGGAAAAAAGAAAAGCATAATGGTAGATTGAAAAAACAAAATGTTCGACATAAGCACTTTTGCGTGAACGCCAATATAACAACTTCAGGAAAAGGGCAAAGAAAGGCAGGCTGACAAAAAAAAGCTGAGGAAATGTATGTACTATTTCTTGCAATATGGCATTAGAGACCTTCTCTTCATCACCCTCATGTTGGGTTTCGAGTTCCTCTGTTTTGGCTTCAACTTTTTCAGTCAGGATTTTCTCCAGCCACCCCATTTTGTGGGTGGTATCTTCTTGAACAGCCGATATTTCATTGCCTGCCACATGCTTTATTGAATCTGTGGCAGATGGAATTGAATCTCCTGCCAACGGCCGGAGGGACATGATCAATTGATTGACTGAAGCGGTATCGGGATCTCCTTTCCGAAACTCTTTTTCCTGTTTTAGATGAAAGAGCCGTTTGGAATAATTGGTTTCCGGCGTTACATCGTTTGTAACCAGATCATTTCCTAATACTAAAAAGAACGTAAGAAAAAAGACTGAGGAGGCAAAAACATAAAACCGAATAGGCTCGAGGTGGCTTTGTCTTTTACCTGCCATATATTCTTTAGGCACCTGGCCGGGACGCAACACCAGGGTCTTAAGCGTATGCCACAATTTGCCATCATAGTGAAAGAGGTCCTGAATATAATGAAGGACAAGGTGAATGGCCGAATCCTTGAGTTCCAGGTTTTCCTGTCCGCATTGGGTACAAAAGCGATCTTGCACGGTATGGCCGCAGTTGAGGCAATTCTTTTCTTCTCGGAGTTTCTTGTGGCTCATGGAGGCGGCTATGCAGAGCCAAAATAGAAAATAATATCGCATCTGCCGCTATGGCATGTAGAATCTGGAAACTGCGTTGCCTACAAACTAAAGGGCGCTTCTAATAACTATCCAATCGTTAATTGCAATTTCCATAATGCATTGACAATCAACACAGATATTTAATCATCAAGCGGTTATTAGAGGCGCCCTAAAGCTTGAATGAAAACCTTACATTTAGGGCGCTTCTCATAACTAACAAAAGGGTAATAATAACTTTTATAATGAGCTGTCAATCAATACGGATAATTAATTATCATTGGGTTATTAGAGGCGCCCTTTATACTAGTCATCCCAAAAATAACCTGAGCTAGCTACATCACCATACATGGGCGCTACATTATACTGCTTCATCCTTAGATTTCTTCACATGCGCCATCGCACCGGATGGTTCTTGCACAGCGGAATCATGGTGGGATGCCTTCTCATGATTCAGGAAACTATGCTGGCCCAGAAAATAAAATTTACTTCCGGTGGTATCGAACGCAGCTTTATCTTACACTTACCCAAATTGTATTCGAATGCAGACACTGCGACCTATCCGATTATTCTCTGCCTCCATGGAAAAGGATCTAATGGTCGGGAGATGAAAATATATACCGGGCTGAACAGCACCGGGGATGAAATGAACAACATAGTTGTCTATCCGACCACGCTCGAAGGACAATGGCCCTATACAGATAGCCATGCAATCCAAAGGGAAACCACCTATCTGAAGGATGTCATCGGAGTCATCACCTCCCGGTATCATGGCGATCCTGAACATGTGTATATGACCGGCATGTCTTCAGGAGGCATCTTCACCTTTACATTTGCGTCGCTGCATCCTGAAGCCTTGAAAGGAATAGCAGTTGTCTCCGGCAATATCACTCCCGCAGCACAACCCGATATCATCAAAAAAGCCTCTATACTGCCGCCCTTATTACTCATCCATGGGACAGCTGACCTGCTGTATGAAGGAAAGGATGGCATGTTCCTGACCGCTGAAGAATCATTCACGACGTATTTAGATGCCTGTGCGTATCGGACTCCTTTCCATGAATGGCTCCCTGATGTGTATAAAAAAGATAAATGCACTGTAGAAAAAATCACATACAAGTGTCCGGAGCAAATGCTGTATTACAGGATTAAAAATGGAGGCCATCACTGGCCGGGAGCGAAGTTTAATGCCGCGCTCTTCACCTCCCTCAAACTGGGAATCTTTTGCCGGGATATCAATGCCAATGATATGATTCGCAATTTTATACTTGCTATAGAGGGCCGCTAGCGCTTCCGACAATGTCCGACCGTGGGGCAGTATAGCCTTCCGGTAGAAGTGGATTACTTTATGAATAGTCTGCTGATCCCTGAAATGGATTGCTGTGACGCCCGGCGTATTGACACATATTAATTATGCGGTATTTTCATTCACTCCAATGTGGTAACTTGTGTTGCATTTGTCTTCGAAGCCGGAATATCCACAAACCATGGCATCTGCACGTTTAAATTGTGTGAGACTTTATAAGGAATTAGTATTTTTGACCATAGTAATTTACTATATTGTTACAAATCTCCTTGATCCGGCACCTTTAAAGAGGGTTCCGTAAATGGAGAAAATTCTACGTTCAAGCTCTATCCAATTGATAGTAAACATTCTACACATTAAAACAAAACCAGACTTATGCGTACTTTATTACTTACCCTAGTATCCTTCTTGATGCTGACCTCCCTGCAGGCACAGCAGGAGAACCGTGGCTATTTCGGAATCAAAGCGGGAGTGAACTTATCAAACATCCGTTCTGCAAACCAATTCACAGATGGTGATCTGCTCAATACCAAAACAGGATTAGCCGGCGGACTTTTCTACCATCTTCCTTTGACAAAAGCGTTATCTATCCAACCTGAACTTCTCTATTCACAGATGGGTTCTAAATTCGATGCAAATGCCCTAAGAGCTGAAGGCCCTGAGGGTCAGGTTAACTTAAACTACTTCTCCCTGCCGATTCTTCTCAGGGTAAGCCCATTTAAGCCACTTGGTCTGTTTGCAGGTCCGCAACTCGACTATTTTGTAGCCGGAAAAGTGGACTATGATGAAGACGCTAATGACGAAGGTTTATCTTATGGCACCTCTGGTTCCAGCCTGACATTCTTTTCGGTGACAGTAGGAGCTGAAATAAGATTATTTAAGACGGTTGGAATCTACGGACGTTATATCTATGGTCTTTCCGATATCACGGGCGGAGATATTGCTGATCTCTTTACCGAAGGTAGTGACCTGTATAATGATGGTATCCAGGTCGGTCTGACCATTGGATTCCCAGGCAAAGGAAAGGAAGAAATGGCTGAACAGGCTGCTGTGATGGCAGCTCCACTGGATACAGATGCAGATGGCACACCTGACGTCAGCGACAAATGTCCGCTGGTAGCAGGATCTGCTAAATACGATGGCTGTCCTGTACCAGACACCGATGGTGATGGTATCAATGACGAATCTGATAAATGCCCTGCTTTATTTGGTACTTCCAAGTATATGGGCTGCCCGGTACCTGATACCGATGGTGATGGTTTCAACGATGAGCAGGATAAATGTCCTACACAAGCTGGTACCTTAAAATACAATGGTTGCCCAACTCCTGATACAGACGGTGACGGCATCAACGATGATGATGACAAGTGTCCTACACAGCGTGGATCTGCTGCCTATATGGGTTGCCCGGTTCCGGATTCAGATGGTGATGGTATCAACGATGATACTGACAAATGTCCTCGCTACCCTGGAGCACTTGAAAATGGAGGCTGTCCTGATATGACGATCTACTTTGCCAATGCTGAGCCTACACTTACAGCAGATGACAAACAACGTTTGGACAAAGCATTGGAGGTAGTCAATGACAATCCAGGCACCAAACTGATCATTGAAGGTCATGCAAGCACTGTTGGTGATGCAGCTTACAATAAGAAACTGTCACAGAAGCGTGCTGATAACATCGTGGAATATTTCAAATCTAAAGGTGTTGCAGCAGAACGTTTGACCGGTATGGGTTATGGCGAAGAGCAACCTATCAAGGGCGCTAATAACGCCGAAGGTGACCTCTTGAGCAGAAGAGTAGTGATCAGAGTAGCACAATAAGCACAAAACATAATTCTCACCTTTTGTAAAAGACCTGGCTGGATTCATTTTCAGCCAGGTCTCTTCTTTTAAACACTATCCATTTACTGCTTAAGCTTATAACATGTCATCCGAAACATGATGAGACCCCAGGTTGAATTAAAACAATCTCCAATCCTAAGAACTAGCGTTTATACATAACTCAAAAAGAGGGGTGCCGTCGCAGGAGCAAATAGTTCGACTCCGCTCAGTGCGGCGCTCCTGCAACGGCCATGGCCTTTTGAACTAAACGATACTCTATTAATAGGGAAAATTCAAAGATGATTATAAACGGTAGATCCTAAGAATCAGGCATTATAGGAAATAAAAAAGCCACGAGGTTAACCCGTGGCTTTTTTAATTGGTCAATGTCCTTACTGTGTCTGACTAAGAACATGCCGTTGTAGCAATAGAAACTTACTGTTGTGCAGCAGCCGGTGCAGCAGCAGCGGGCGTTGGTGCATCATTGTTCCACATATCGCGGATGGCGATGTACTTGCCGTCACGCAATTCAAACAAGGTCATGTACTTGCCAGTCCTCACGACTTTGCCATCCTTGCTTGTGACTGTGGATGTTCCGGTCTCAGTAGCGTAGTTGCCTGCAGCCCATACGCCTGTTGTGGCAAAGGAAATGGTGCTTCCGCTGGTATCCATTTCCATATCCTTCTTGATACCTGCTTTGATGGCATCCATACCCACACGGGTAGGTTCGTCATCACCAAGGCTCTCTGCATCGGATGCATAATAGGCTGCAACACCATCCACATCCCTTGCATTACTTGCAACACCATAGGCAGTTTCAAGTGCTACAATCTGGGCTTTGACAGAATCCATATTGATTTCTGCAGCATGTTCATGTGTCTCACCTGTTGCACACGAGTTGAACATAAGGAGGGCGGATACGAGGAGCATCCCTAAAAAGTTTCGTTGGTTCATAATTGTTTGTTTTAACTTACAATTTAAGCATTTTTTTAATATATAACTTTTTTTTATTTGTCTTCTCAGGGGAAGGGAGGGGATTTCGTTGCGCACGAGGCGTAGGGAATTGTTGTTCTTTTTATCCGGAAAAAAGAACTAGAAGCTCCTCGTGCAACGAGTTCCCCCGCTTTCAGCATAAAATCCTAGAAATCAAATATCTCTCCAAGTAGGCCACCACGTTTCTTGCGCTTGTAATAGTCATCGTCGTCATCGTGGTAACGCTTTTCATCTTTCCGAGGGCGGAAGTCATCCTTGCTGCCGAAGCCGGTATCCACTGGCGGAGCGGCGGCCTGGGCATTCTTTTCAATGATTTTATCGAGTTCGCCGCGGTCGAGCCATACGCCCCGGCACTGGGGGCAGTAATCGATTTCGATTCCGGAGCGTTCGGACATCACAAGGTCTACGTTACAGTTTGGACATTTCATGAATGAGCTGCTTTGATTTTGACCTAGGAACAACAATTTGGGGAAATGGTTGAATTTGGAAAGTCTGGGATCTTGTGATCCTGCTGACCCCCTACCCCCTGAGAGGGGGCGCAGAAAAAATCATTTCGAATTAGTATTAACCTGTTGCTCCGTCTTGCCCCCCTTTGCCCCCTAAATGGGGGTACCTATTAAAATGATTATCAGCTATTTCATCCATGAAAGTCCCTGAAGAGACATCATTTCGAATTAGGTTGCAATCATGTCGCTCAAAATTGTTTGAACCGCTCAAAAGATCTGTTTCATGCATTGACAAGACTCTATGGGGCACAACAAAGGAAAGAAACAGAACATGAAACGAGAACAAGCGAGCAAGCAAACCTGATGTCAAGAAGAAAGCGCGGAATCCAGAGTGAGCTTTTTGAGCGACTAGATTTTTTGGTTACTTTTTTAGCAATGAAAAAAGTAACACTAAGCCCTCGTGCAACGAGCCCCCAAACGCACCAGGGCGGAGCTCCCACCCCGCCCATCGGCTGCTTATGAAAGAGACCCGGAGTCTCCTTCATCGCTAAGTATAACAAATCAAAACTTCTGCATCACTGAAAAATCAGCATAGTACGGTATCGTCGGATTGTCCGAAAAATTCTGTCCAAAGGTCTTGCCGGCTTTTAATGAAAGCCCTGTAGATTTCATCCAATAGCTCGCCACCAAACCGAAATTGAAATTGCCTCCGGTACTTCCATACCACTCTTCCTTCGACTCCGGATAATATTCCTTCAATGAGCGGGGCTTAATCAGTGTTGCACTTGAATGATCGTAACCGGCTTCTGCAGCTATGCTCCATTTGTCACGGTAGTATCCAATCGTTGTACTCAGTCCGGTGCTTATATTGACCAAAACTGCAGCCTCTGATCCGTATCTTCTGCAGGTCATAGAAGGCTTCACTGTAATGCCCATGTTTTTAACAGGACGAAAGATGGTTTGCGCGGTTAGACTCGCTTCAAAGTCATCCATGATTTGTCCACCAAAAGGTGTCGTTAATTCGGCGCCTATGACAAATGGGATTTTTCCTTTGAATTTATATCCATACGAAATACCAAATTCGGATACGACATCAGCACCGACATGGAGCGTCACCATGTGACCACTTGTTGGATCAAGGTCATACCATCCGATCTCTTGTGATTTGAGTGTACCGGATAATGTCATCATTATGAAGAAAAAGAGAATTGGTTTCATTATTTCATTTCGTTTAAATAGGTTAGTGCAATCGGATAAAAGGCATCCCAGCCGAAGTACAGCAACTCGTGACCGGTGCCGGGGATTAAATGATATTCCACTACGGGAAAAGCGGATCCTACTGTTTGCGCCCAGTCGGGGCCATATGCAGTGTTAAGTTCACTATAAGTAAAGAGAACCCGCTTGCTATAGCCCTGGAGATGTGTGGTGAAGTCAAGACCCTGAGTATCCCCTATTTCGAACATTGCCTGGGAAGACACTGCTCCACTGCGCCAGAATGGATATGGGCCAGCATTGCCTATTGTATTTCCAGGAGCATTTTCAAAGGTGAAAAAATAAGCCGCCTTATAATCCAGTATCTCATGTTCATCCCGGCCAGCGAAAATCTGTTCGGGAAACAAAGCATCATTAAGTGCTTCGGAAAAAAACTTGATCTTATTGGAGCGGCTGAGATAGTCCTCTACCTGGGGCCAGGTAAACCCACCGGGCTCTGCGAGAACAGTCCCATCAATTTTTTCAGAAAACTGATTGATGTATCCTGTGGCCAGCATCGCACCCCAGGAATGTCCTACGAGAAATACTTTCTGTTCATCGCTCTGCCGGAAATGAGTGATCAAAGCATCGAGATCATCGATCATGATCTGCACGTCGTCAAAGTCACTGGCATCGAGGCGCTGTGACAACCCTGTACCGCGCTGGTCGTAGAATACGACAAAGAATCCATCATTCGCAAAAGCGGTTGCCTCAAGCAGTGAGCGGTAATCGGCTCCCGGGCCGCCATGAATCATCACAATGATAGGGTCAGCCGGGTTGCCGAAGGATTCGACATGTAGTAAAGTGCCATTGATCGCCAGCGAAGGAAGAGAAGGATCTTCGTCCACGGTCATTGGCACTAATGCTCCCGGTGCTACCGGGTCAGCAAGCTCGCTGCACGCAGTGGCGAACAGGAGTAAAAGGAAAATTGAAATTGGTTTCATAAGCTTAATTTTTCTGCAAACCTCGGTTGTGGCCGGATGGTGTGCGACCGTGCCTACAAGGCGGCGATATGTACAGGTGCGGGCTTACAAGGGGGGAGGGAAGGGGGTTGGTTGTGAGGGGGTTAAATAGAAATAAAATTAATGATCTTACTGACCCCCTACCCCCTGAAAGGGGGACTTGAAAGGAAAAATGTCCGGGGAGAGAGGACTCCAGTATAAATGATATTACCTGACGTTAAAAACGTCTTATATGCATTTTACTTTGTGCACATTCCTTTTGATCCCACGTACGCGGGCGCAGGTGCAACCAACGCCCAACATCTACTTTACCCCTAAATCCCCTGAAGGGGACCCTTTTCATTAAAATAAAAGAGTGAATCACTTCGAATAGGCAACCATCATGTCGCTCAAAACTGTTTGAACCGCTCAAATGCTTTGTCTGGCCCCTAAATCCCCTAAATGGGGACTTTTTAATGCCCCTTGAAATCAAAAGAAAAAAATCACCTCGAATAAGCATTATTCCGTCGCTCAAAATTGTTTGAACCGCTCAACGGATCTGTTTCATGCATTGACAAGACTCTATAGGGCACAACAAATGAAAGAAACAGAACATGAAACGAGAAAAGGCGAGAAAGCAAACCTGGTTGCAAAAAGAAAGCGCGGAACCCAAAGTGAGTTTTTTGAGCGACTAGCCGGTTGCTGAGCGGGCGGACGAGGATGAGGGAAAGGCAGTCGAAGCATTGTTACTTTTTGGGCAATGCAAAAAGTAAACGAATTCCCCACGCTTAGTGCGCAACGTATTCCGAAGGAGCCTTCCCTGTATGCGCCTTGAAATATTTATTGAAAGTAGACTTAGAATTAAATCCACTTTCATACGCCAGCGCCAGCAAAGAATAATGTTTCTTATCAGCCAGTGATGTGGCATGGATAAATGCCTGAACCCGATGGGTATTGATATAATTGTAAAAGTTCTTTTCTTCCTTCTCATTGATGACCTGGGAGAGGTAATTGGGATGCGTATCGAGGAGTGCGGCCAGGTCGGCGAGCGTGATATCATTCTGTCTGTAGAGTGCTTTCTCCTCCATCAATTTCATCAGGCGTTGATGCAGGTCTGTCGCTTCGGGTTCTTTGAGACCCGATTTTGCGTAGCGGACTACGTCACCTTCGTTATCATCCTCTGGAGGAACAAACTCATCGAAGGATGGAGGTTCCGGATGAGCAGTACTCTTGAGGATTTCAGGATGTGAGTAAAAGATTGGGAATCGGGTGATCCCGAAAATGCCAATAAAGATCACCAGCATCACCACCCCGGAAAACACCAGCTGGTCATCAGAAAAGAGGACAAGTATCCAGATTATCCCCAGACCAATAGACAGATATTCGAGCCATCGGAGCATCAACTTATCCGTGTTGGAAAACCATTGAATGATTTTAATCCTGTGCTTTCGTATGCGTAAGAGCGACCATATGGAATAGCCCAGCCCCAACACCACCAACATGATGGTCTGCAATAGGCTGTACCATTCATATCCGGCCCCTCTATTCTTAAAAACCATGATTTTTTCAGCCGCCGGGCGCAAATAAAACGGTATTGCAAGAAGGGTCAGGATGAGAAACGGTATAAAGTGTGGCAGGATTTGTTTCAAACCCAGCGGCTTCTCCTGCGTGATGGCCATAACATAAATGAACAGGAAAGGGCCATGCAGTACTGGCCAGGGAAGAACGATCCCCAGGAGATGGGGATATTCGAAGGTTGTATAGGAATAGGTCTGGTATGAAAGGAGCTGGTGCATAGCCATCACAGCCATCCATATCATCAGGATCTTATCCGCATAAGATTTGTTCCGCTTGAGGGCAAGCAGGGCAAAGAGGAAAGCGGAGAGGATGATGCCGATGAGGAAGAACATTTGGCAAAGTTAGAAGTTAGCAGTGAGAAGTGAGCAGTTTGCAGTGGGCATATCGAAGCGCAGCTTTGATCCCGCTCGCTGCGAAGCCGAAAAGCGGGAGAGCATAGAGCATAGGGACTGTCTGGAGACAGCTTCTTCCTTTTTTTCACAACTTACTGCTCGTTCAAGTCTTCAGACTTGAATGCAATATATTCTCGTCTCCAGACGAGCGGGTAAGGTTTCACCCACCGATGAGATTTGGCTTTTCCGCCCCCGCCCTACTTCGACTGCCTTTCACGCATCCTTGTTCACCCGCGGTTGGTGAGCTGTAGCACAAGGATTAGCGTAAGCAGGTCGAACTACAGTACAGCGCCTGTTTTGCCCTACCCGCTTGGCTATACATGCAAATCCATGGGCGACCTATACACAGTCTCCCCCGCCGCTGCCCTCATTTACATTCTCCCCCCCGCTATTTGAAGTTTACAACTTCAAATCAATATGAAAGTCATCTGGCTTTTTGAAAATCATCGTAAGGCAGTTTGCAACTGCCAGGAAAGATCACTCCAACATCCTACGTCTGGCGTCTGCGTGTCTGGCATCTGGCATCTTACAAGAAAACGAGTCTGGCATCTGCGAGTCTGGCGTCTGAGGTCTTAACCTCGCTGCTAAGTGAAGTTATGTCTCATAGATACCCGATTCTCTCAAAATGCATTCAATATCTCCCGGGATCTTTTAGTATTTTTCTGGGAAAAGGCACTTATATTTTTACAACCCGAAAAACATAATTCCCCCCATTCGTAAATCTCATTTCTAAAAAATATAACCCCGGTCCACACCCGCTCAAATCCATACTTGCTGATGAATTTACATCACGCTGTGTATACACTTTTTCACCAATAGCATTTCGGAGGTTGATCTCTCTGACCGGCAAACCATCATACCCATTGATAAATAAACGGGATGAAACCGGATTTGGAAATATGCGAATCTCCTGATCTGTTTCGTTGATCTGAATGCCCGTAAGCGCTACCTGCACACATGCTGACGTATCAATACAGTCTCCCGCGCCATTGACCAGGGCATAGGTTCCGGGAAACGTGACCATCAGGGTATCATTGCTTTCATCCGGTAGTGGTTCAAAAATTATTTTCACAATCCAGCCATTGAAATACACCAACGGAAGAACCACTGGTCAACAGGTCACCGTCCACGATAAGCTCAGCAATCGGGTTGATCACCAGGATCTCACCGTAAACAATGCCGGCACATTGATGCTCTTCCACCATGTAAGCGAACTGAATGGGCCCGATGTCCAGGGCAGTGAGCACGTTTCCATTAAATGTACCTGCACCGGAGAGGATTGTAAATGTTCCGCCGGGAGGAATCGCGGTAAGCTGGATCGAAGTACCATTGCAAATGACCGGATCGGCC
>JANNSS010000349.1:0-7996 GCA_031402955.1 Saprospiraceae bacterium | reverse complement strand
AGTCCCATAGCCTCTACGGCACGAATAGCGTAGAAGTTTCCGTCCCAGGCGCAGATGCCGTGATCTGCCAGGTGCTTGCAGATTTCTTCAGGGCGTTTGTTTTCGACTGTAAAAGATAATGTCGGGGCGCGTTGTGTTTCCTTCAAGGGAGGACCGTAGATATCGACACCATCGAGGTCTCGTAAGCCCAGATAAAGTTGTTGTGCCAGGCTGCGCTCGTACTTCTGTATACTGGCCATCGCTGTGACGACCTTTTCGCGCAGGGTTGCGCCTTCACCGAAAGATGCAATGAAATCAACTGCTGCTGAAACGCCTGCCAATGCAGCATGATTGAGTGTGCCACGTTCGATGCGATAGGGTGCATTTTGAGTCTGCACTCTGAGCCTGTCGGTATCAAGCCGATCCAGTGCCCCGGGACGTGAATATAAAATGCCTACATGCGGGCCATAAAATTTGTAAGCTGAACACAACATGAAATCACAATCAATGGCTCTCACATCAGTGAGCAAGTGAGGTACAAAGTGTACTCCGTCAACAACTAAAAGAGCACCTACTTCATACGCTAGTTGACGTACACGATCGATCTCATTGACGGTACCAAAAATATTGGATGCAAGGCCAATGGCGATCACTCTTGTCTTTTCGCTTATTTTTTTCTCCAGGTCTGCATAGTCCAGGCTACCATCTTCTTCGAGTAAAACTTCGCGCACGACAATGCCGTGTCTTCGTTGGTGCAGCCATGGGCCGCGGTTAGCTTCATGATCAAGTTGAGTAATGAGGATCTCGTCTCCCGGTTGCAGAGACCTGGAAATGGCATTGGCCAGCACAAAATTCAGGCTGGTCATGTTGGCTCCGAAGGAAATAGTATGCGGTCCTTCTGCACCTATTAGTGCGGACATCTGGTTGCGGGTGTGTTCGACCAGTTGATCCGTCTCGTTGGAGGTTACGAACTGGCCATGGGTATTTGCATTACTGTGGGAATATACATGGACCATGGCATCGATGACAGATTGAGGGACCTGGGTTCCGGCGGGGCCATCGAGATGGACTATTGGGCGGCCATTGACTATCCGTTTTAAGGAGGGGAATTGGCTCCGGACAGCGTCATTCATAGGTATGGTAGTTGTTGGTTGGAGGTGCAAGGTAAGAAAAAGGCGAAGGCGAAGGCTGAGGCTAAGGCTGGGAGCAAGTCGAAGCGCAGCGGAGATCCCGCCAAATGCACGGCATTTGTAGCGGGAGAGCAAGGGGCTGAAGGGGCGAAAGAGGCTGAAGAGGCAAAAAGGGGCGGAAGGGCAGAAAGGCGGAACGCGCAAGATTGACTTACTTTTCCCATGCACGCTGGTTTGGAGGTCTCTTGGGTAAGGCGAAATACAGTGAGATAGCTTTTGACATGGGGGTTCAGGGGTGAGGAAAAAATGACGGATTGGCAGAAGGGCAAAAAGGCTGAACGGACATGGATGATGCGTAATACTCTGGGACACCTTTTTGACTAAGGGGTTTCAGGGGTGAGGCGCAGCCGAACCCCTGAGAAAACCCCCTCACTGGCATGGCCACACTGCAGGTGGGGCCATATGCCGGGAAACTTTACCTTTGCGTCCCTTGTTATAGGGGCACAAGATCTTTGACATTACGGGGCTGACAGGAATCGACAGTAAATGTATCGTGTCAGTAAGCATGCCGGGGAATGATAGTTCACCCCGTTACCAAATGATTATCGACCAACAATCGGCGATCGTTCTTTCGCTATGGCAGCCTAATTCTAGGTAGTTAGCTTGCCTTTGTGCTACGGTTTGATTTCTGCTACAAAATCTGACGCACACCATAAAATGCAGACTAAGCTAAGGGGATGTCCTGACCCAAGGCCGACAATCAAAGGGAATCGGATGGGATCGCGTTGTTGCAGTACCTGAAACCATCTTAAATCCAGATCTGCAAATAAGCATGTAGAAAACTGATGTGAGCTTTATCTGGACGGGGGTTCAATTCCCCCCAGCTCCACAACGTGAGAGCGTGAGAACGTGAGAAAGTGAGAGTGGTTAATCCTGAATTACAATCTTACGGTCCCGGAAAATCACTTCATACCCAGAGCGCAGTTTCTTTCTTTTGCGCAGTCCAACTATCGCATTTACGGTCACTTCACCATTTTCAATGCACATATTGGTTTCTCTTCTACGTAATGCAAAAGACATTACGGGCGATCCAACAGCTATGATGGGCTACCGGGCTCCGCACTATACCAGATAGGGGCGATTTGCGTCTAAATCCATCCAATAAAAGTCATTCGACGTTTAGAGACGCTTCGAACCTAGGATATTTCATTAATCAGGATGGGGGAATTGGTTTCGACGATGCTGTTGGTGCTTTTAATTGAGAAACGTAAATTGTGAAGATCCAAAGGAAAATTCAACCCGGAATCTAAGATGCCATCACTAACATTTGACCAACTTCCCCAAGCTGTTTATGAAATTCAGCAAAAACTTGAAAGCATAGAACAACTCCTGCTGCAACTAAACAAGAACCAACCAGAGCCCGATAAAATCTTTACCGTAGGTGAAGCTGCGGATTTTTTGAACCTATCGACTGCTACAATTTATGGGTTAGTTTCAAAAGGGGAGTTGCCGGTAATGAAGAGATCTAAACGGTGCTATTTTTCTAAGCTCGAACTGATAGCCTATCTAAAGAAGGGAAGGAGAAAGACTAATCAAGAAATAGAGGCTGAAGCTGATGCCTATCTGATGAAGAGGAGATTTTCAAAGCGTTGAAAAACTGTGTACAAAAGGTATAAGTCAAAGTTTACCTGAAAATCGCTGATAAGCCATTAACCCTTCCGGATATGAAATTCGCCACAGCTGACCGTTTCGGATGAGATAGATCAAGCTCATGAATTGCATTCAAGATCCTTTCTATTATTACACGTAGTTGTCTTAAAAGCAAAGCATTGGATAACCCACACTGTTGAGCCATGTTTTCAAAATGTTTAATTTTGACTTCTGCTGATTTGTATTTATCTCCTATTTCCATCGCCATCAAAGGAGAAAGCTCCGGGTAGTACGATGTCGCGATCAGGTCATAAAAAGGAGCCAGTCGCATTGAAAAGCTGCCATCATCATTCATTACATATAGGAATGAAAAGTTTTTTCCATGTGCATCATTATTGCCTATTAGAAAATTAAACAGGACTGCATTCAGCATTTGCATGAGGTCAGTTGCTGGCACCACCGAAGTATCTCGGATAAGTTTGAAACAATTTGCCAGTGAAGGGCCTCCTTCTCGCTGATATTTGCGGTCGGAGATAATGCCGAGCGCCTGGCAGAAATCTTCCTGATGAATACGCTCTATTGGCTCATTAGTCTGACCTGATTGCATTCGGTCATATCGCCTTATAAGTAGGTATGGTGTAGTATCAGCATATTTAATTTGTGCGTCTGCTGTCTGGAGACCTATAAGTTGTGCTAATTGCATGCATAGTTCTTCATTGTAAATAATATCGGGAAACTTTACCAAGTCTGGTTTTACAATATGCGTACTGATAGCGCTGCCCAAGGGCAATGAGATTCCACTATCATCGTATATAATAGCAAGCTTTTCTTGTGCACCTGCAAGAGATAATCTGATATCCTTTTCTCCAGCAAGGAGTGGACGTTGTGGAAGGCTACGTAATATGCCTGCAAATTCAGATTCAGTGAGGTGCTTATTATCCTGAGCATGTACTGTCTCGTCCCGACCTGGAACAATGAACGATAAAGCACCTGCACACTCTCCGCCTATCTCCCGCAGCATAGAAAAATCACTTTTAGCACTTATGCCAAGATTTTTTGCCACCACCTCGCGGACCTCACTTTCTGGTAAAAGACCCGAAAAGAATCCACGACACTGGGAATTGCTGAATTGGGCTTCTTGTAAAGGCAATGAAAATGACAGAGGAATTGCTCCAGGATGTTGGAGATAGGACTGATCATACGTAAAAGATAACTGACCGGTCATATCTTGTACCAACAGGCCGGCTTTACCATCATGCATATACACATGCAGTGTTTTCTCCTCCTGTGTCATATCAATTTGTTTTTGGCAGAATTAATTGAACACTAATCCCCAATGCGTTGAGTACCTGTAGCGCTTTTCCTATCTGACAGGTAGGTTTACCACTTTCCAGATCTACAATGAATCGTAGGCCAGTACCTGACGTGAGGGCGAGGTCAGGTTGGGTTAATTTCATTGATTTTCTGGTTGATCGGACAATTTGCCCTATGGTTGCAACAGTATGCTTCATTTTCAATTTATTTACTGATCGGTAAATTTAAAGCATTTTCAAGATAAATGCAATAATTATTTACCGATCGGTAAAGATTTAAGTATTTGAACTGCTAAAGTTATAAAATTTACCGTACGGTAAATAAAGTGACGTATAGGGCAAATATTAAAAATTATTTATAGCATAAATGTTACAGTTTTAATTTTGATCCTTGTTTTATTGGAAATTTATGCTATTTTTGTATAGCACAAATGCGATAGATATAATTTAATATAATGGGTGATGATAATTTAGACGATATTGATTTGCTTCTAGAAGGGGCCTTTCCTAATCTAAAGGAGTTATTTGAGTATCGCATTAAAACACTGAACATATCTACCCGACAGGCATGGACTACTTTGGACATTGATGCCAGGACCCTGAATAACATGCTTGATGGAGAGGCGAAAACTTTTGATGCCCTGACCTTTATAAAACTTGCAAATTTTCTGCAGATTACCCCTACCCAATTAATAAACTTCTATGTCTCATCAGTCATAACACAAAATAAGGCTTTACTTGAACCAACAGAAAAAAAAGCTTTTATTCTAAATCACATCGATCTAAAATCCTTGAAGAAGGCCGGGTTTTTCTCAGATGAGGCGGACTACAACCAAATTGAAAATCGTTTAAAGCTTTTTTTTGGGATAGATACGCTTGAGCATTATCAGGGACTATACTCTAATCAAGTTGCTTTTAGTACAAATTCACGCAGAGGAACATTAGATTTATCCCGTGCATTTTGGCTAAAATCTGCAATCTCGATTTTTCGGACCATCAACAATCCAAATCCTTTTGATCGTGATCGGCTTCTTGAGATTTTTCCAATTCTCAAAAATTACTCTATAAACTTAGATAAGGGCCTTTTACAAGTAGCAAAAGATCTTTTTGAAGTAGGGGTAACTATGATTTATCTTCCTAAACTTCCAGGATTAAATGTTCGTGGTGCAACATTGTCAGTGTCAGGGAAACCCTGTATAGTTATAACTGATGCTTCTCCATTTTATCCGTCTCTATGGTTTGCGCTCGTACATGAACTGATCCATGTATTAAGAGATTGGGAAGATTTCATAAATCAACCAGCTCATTTGTCATTTGATTCCGATGATGACGACTTTGACCACAATGAGCGTGAGAATAACGCCAATCATTACGCAAGACAGTATTTGATCGCTGATAAGTATTTTGACATTGCAGCTAACCATATAAACGATCAATTTTCAGTTTACGCGCTCGCCAGGGAGCTTAACATTCATCCAAGCTTAATTTACAGTTTCTACTGTTGGGATAATTCTCCTTATAACAAGAAAGTGTATAGCAAATTCAGGTTTCAAATGCCAGATATTACTGGAGCTATCAGCAATTTAGTAACGTTCTCTTGGAACGATAATATAACACTCAAGTCCATTGGACTGCGCAAAAAAGAAATTTTTAAAACCAAAGCTTATGGATGATTCTATACTCGAAAATCCTGACGAAAATAATCTGCCAGGTGAAAACAACAATGATAATGAAAGTAAAAAATCGGATGAAACCAACAATTCTCCAGATCCCAACAAGGGTCTGACATCAAAGAAAATTGAAAGGCAGATACGAAAAGCGAAGATTAACGAAGAGTTAGATGCGCTTCTTCATCGCACCTACGAGCCAATTGAAAATAAAGGTTCCGATGAAAGTCTTGATCATTACAATTTACTTAGGCGAATACTTGGTCCAAATGAGGATTTATTGTTGGATGATCCTCAATCCTACATTCCTCGGATTAAAATAGAATACTATAAGGAAATGCGGAGACTGTGCGGAATTGATCCTGAAAGTAATTATAAGCCTAAGGTTTTTGGCCACTATACCAATCTGATAATTTACAAGCGCTTCCCGGCTGGTACGTTACCAAGGCTTCGTTTAAAAAACCCAAAAAATGAGGAAGGGGTTCGTGAGTTTTACTTTCATCAATACTTATCCCCAAAGGGAGTATTTAACCTATTGACATTCGTCGATGATTCTATCAAAGGAATGAAGCAGCACACAATTATGCAGCATTTCTTACACGATTATTGTAGAGAACATAAAATACCATATCAATCTACCTTATTTGATCGCCCAGATAAAGATGCCCAATCACCACGAAATCAGTAAGCAATACTATAATTAAAAATGTAGTGACACTTGCAAATTAATACCTCGCGCCCCCGAAAGGGGGCACGTGTTTTTTTCCTACCCCCCGGTATCTTTGGCTAAGAATTCCGGTTTGATATCATACTTTAAGTCGATCTTATAGTTACGCTGTCCGTTAATACACAAACCACGATGTTAGCAGACTACTAAGGATAAGGAAATAGGGTGAACAATGGCCAGGGTGAGACAATGACTGATGTTGCATTGCAATGGCATCAAAAAGTTAGATGAAGTGGCCTTGACATCATGATATCTGGCCCAAACCACGCATGTGTGTTGATATTGTGTGGAATCATTAAGTTATAAATTTGATAACTGATTGATAAACAATGTTATAGCAGGGTAGGTTTAGGAGCCCCCAGCTCCACAACGTGAGAACGTGAGAGCGTGAGAACGTGAGAGGGGTTAGTCCTGAATGACAATCTTACGGTCCCGGAAAATTACTTCATACCCATGACGCAGTTTGTGTCTCTTACGCAATTCCACTGCTCCATTCACAATCACTTCGCCTTCTGTAATACAAATATTTGCTTCACCACCCGTTTCGACGAGGTGGATTAGCTTGAGGAGTTTGTTGAGCTCGATATATTCGTGTCCTTGAAGTTGGAAGGTTTCCATGGTCTTGCAAAGATCAAAGAATTATTGAACAAAAGGCAGGAAGGGGATTCCTAATGTCCTGCTATATCTGGCTCAGATCTAGTGCAATGATTTATCTTGCAGTATCATGCCAACTGCGCCGAAAAGAATCTGTCTGATCAGTGTTGAAATATTTGCCTGGGGCAAATATGGAGGCTATGGTAAGTCCACCCGTATCATTGGCAGAGAACTTGTCAGACGAGGATATGAAGTGAGTGCTGTCGTCCCCAGAAGAGAGGACCAACAACCTGAGGAGATGCTTGATGGTATCAAGGTGTATGGTTTGACCCCGATGGAGATGGTCACCTCCTCTGCGATATACAAAAAGATTAATGCTGATGTTTTTCATTCTTGTGAGCCTTCCATCGGCACATGGATGGCTATAAAAGCAGTTCCTGATGCAGTGCATATCGTCACTTGCCAGGATCCCAAGGGATACCAGGAATGGCTCCAGGAGTTTTCTTTTCCGAGTAAAAGCAGGGTGCAGGTACTGAAAAACTATCTCTTTGAAGCGAATCTACTCGTGCGTTCAGCAGTGCGTGGGGCCGATGGTGTTTTTGTGCCGGCAAAATATCAACGCACAAAAGCAAAATCAATATACAATCTCAAGGCAGATGTTGAATTCCTACCAACACCGGTAGAGATGCCCGATAAAGTTGTAAAAGCTGAAGGCCCTGTGGTATTGTATATGGGCAGGCTGGATCAGCGCAAGCGTCCCGAACTAACCCTCAGGCTTGCAAAGGATTTCCCTGAGGTGCTTTTTAAAATCGCAGGCAAGTCTCGAATTCCTCAATTTGAAATAAAGCTAAAAGAGCAGTTTGGACATCTCCCGAATGTAGAGTTTGTTGGTTTTGTCGATCAGTTCAAAGGGGATATGCATCATCAGTTGTTTTC
>JANNSS010000348.1:0-9478 GCA_031402955.1 Saprospiraceae bacterium | reverse complement strand
TATTTACCAAAGACCAGTTTGAAAAAATAAGTCATCACTTTCCTACCGCTTCCATCGAAGTCATCGAAACTCCTTCCGGTCAGGGCCAACATGTCACGGGAAAGTTTAAGGACATCGCCTACGATGCCTTGATGACGATTACTTCCGGGGATATCAAGGATAAGATGGACCGTTATGAGCAATTGGTCATTTCCATGCTGGAAGATCAATGGGCGTGGATCCGTGATCGCGCCCATCAACGAAAGATCGATGATACGAACGCTGTTGAGTCATTGAGGATCGCTGAGGAGGCGACTTTGGAGAGTAAAAAGTATAGCTAAAATCATAGAGGTACGGGAAGGACGCGTCCTTCCCGTACCTCTATGATTTTAGCTATCGTCACTATTAGATTGTCAGCAGCCCCGGGTATGTTTTAGCACTTTTTCAAATTTGCTCATTATTTTCTATCTTATAGATCTTTTTTGATATGCCCTGGTCTTCCCGAATTCTCACTGGTGAGGATTGATAATTTTCCGTTTTGTTTGTTTTTACTGAAGAACCCGTGGTTTGTGCCTATGTATAAGTATGATTCGCCTTCGGCAATAGAAGTAATGAAGAATGGGTATTCAGGAGATATATCTTGAATGATCTTTCTTTGGTTGGACGAATCCGTGAATTTCTTGAGGAGAAGAACTAATGTTGTGATGGCGGTTTTCATTCGTCAGGGCTTAAGGGGCGACAATGCTTCCTATTGGTAAGGAAAATACGTGCACGAAATACCATTTAGGAAGCATTCAATTCCTCCATTTTCATATACAACCCAGACAAAGCCATGTTCATCTGCAGAGATTGAACGGATATGTTGGTCACGGGTCTGAATAGGTTTGATTTTGAACGGTTTGACGGGATCACCGGAGCCGATAACTATGCCTGATTTTTTTGTGCCGATCCAAAGATGATCATCATCATCCAGGGCCAGTGCGGTGATATTATTTTCCGGGATTTTAGAATTTTCTGTTGTGATCCTGATGTAGGTATAATTATCCCACATCCTAATCCCGATTGGCGTGGCGGTATAGGATTGTCCATCCGGTAATTGGATGAAATATGAGGAATAATCACTGGGTTGCCGGTAATCCGTTCTTTTCACCTTGGAGCAATCATTAAAATTATTATGATTCTGGTGCTTGTCTTTTTTAGTACGAGTTGAGTAGCGGTTATCATCAGGAACCGTTGTTTCCTCATAGTTTTCCAGTAATTTCAATAGGGGGTATTCCTCCTGGGCGGCTATAGTATACGATAGGGTTGCAAATAAAAGGGCTAGTTTTAAAATGATTGATTTCATGTTGAGGAATTTTTTATGGGTTTAAATTCTTTAGGATTCGGGTTAGTTCAGCAGTATCGGTTGCGCACAGTTTTTTCATCATGTTCCTGATATGGGCGTAGATTGTTTTTTTACTCAGGCCCGTTCTTTCAGAAATATGGGTGGTGTGTAAACCCTGGAGGAGATAGCTTCCGATTTCTTTCTCCCGGTCCACGAGCTCCTCCTTCTTGAATTCCATGGTTTCGTTTTGTAGGGATCGGGACTTGTTAGTCCTTATCTGAATACAAAATTGGACTGAATCGAAGAAGAGCACAATACACCATAAAGTGTATATTTTGTATACCTTTTTTGGTGTAGAAGGTGATAGGCAATCATAAGCATGTGGTGGGTTACCTGCTGTTGAAAGGGATCAATAGGGTAGATGACTATTTCAAAAGTTTGTTGTCGGCCGCATATTTAACTAATGAAGCGGTATTTTTCAATTGCAACTTGGCAAGCATGTTTTTTCTATGGGTATCCACGGTTGTCGTACTGAGAAACAGCTTAGTGGCAATTTCCTGGTTTGTAAATCCATCGGCTATAAGACGGATGATTTCTCTTTCTCTTTCGGTAAGCTGTTTTTGAGGCTCTGTCCCGGAAATATCTCGATCAGACAGATGAATAAAGAGGTTGTGAGCGATTTCCGGGCTGATATATTTTTCGCCCTGCATGACCTTTTCTATGGCTTTGAGCAACTCATATTTACCGGTGTCTTTGTTGATAAAGGCATTGGCGCCGGCTTTAAGCATTTTATTGACGATGGAAGCGTCGCATTGCATGCTGACCACGATTATTTTTATTGCCGGTTTTGCTTTTTTAATCAGTTTCGTAGCTTCCAATCCATTGAGAACCGGCATGTTGATATCCATAATCACACATTCAATATCCTGTTCCAGGGCGATATCTACTGCCTCCTGGCCATTGTGTGCCGTACGAATTTCACGAATGGCATTTTCTGATTTCAGGATTTGGGAAAGTCCATCCGTGATGAGTTGATGATCATCTACGATGAGCAGGTTTATAGGATGTGGATAGCTGGTCATAGTACATGGTCGTGATAAGGAATTTCAATCAGTACACTTGATCCTTTTCCTTGGGCTGAATCAATGGTCATTGTCCCTTTTAATAATTTGGTCCGTGAATTCAGATTATGAAGACCATATCCCTCTTTACGCGAATGGACATCAAACCCTACACCGTCATCTTCAATCATCAAGACTATTTTTTCGTCTCGTTGTCCGATCTGGAGCGAAACATGTTTGGCCTGGGCATGTTTCAATACATTGTTGATCAATTCCTGGGTAATGCGATATAACGCCAACTCATAATCTTTTGGGAGCCGGCCCTGAATGCCAAATACGACCAGGGTGAAATGGATTTGTTTGGTTTCATTGATCTTGTTGACCAGGCCCTCCACAGCGGTGGTGTAACCGAATTCCTCCAGTACTGTTGGGCTTAGATTTAGTAAGAGCTGCCTGACATCCTGCATGGCCTCCGTAATTAATTGCACGGATCTGTCTGCAAGTGATTTTATTTCTCCGTTGCGGGAATCTGAGGCTCTTTGGCCCAGAGTGGATAAGAACAGTTTTAAGGCGGTGAGTTTAGTGCCGATGTCATCATGGAGATCTCTGGAGATGCGTTTTCGCTCTTCTTCCTGGGTAGCGACCATGGTTTTGATTTGTGCGTTTTGTTTGTTCCTTATTTGTTTTAAGCCATTCTGATAGAACGTATACACTGTGCTTGCTCCAATTAGTAAATAAAGACTATATGCCCACCATGTACCCCACCAGGGAGGTCTAATGGTGAAGGGATACTGAAATTCATTGCTCCAATAGCCTTCACTGTTCATCGCTTTTACTTTGAAGATATAATCTCGTGGAGGTAAATTTCCATAAGGGGCTTCTGTGCGCGTGGTTATGGCGCTCCAGTTTTCGTCATTGCCTTCAAGCTTGTATTGGTATTTAACCTTTTTTGGTTGTCTTGTAGTAATACCAAGAAAATTAAAGGTCAGGTAATTGTTATTATAGGCTAGGCTTAAATCTTTAGGTAAGCCATACCATTTTGAAGTGGATTTAAATTTATACTGGCTAACTTTTACTCCATTGCCTAAGGTGAGGATACTGTCTTTGTGAGACTCAAGAGTCGTCCAAGGAACAGACTCATTAAATATTGTGATTGCTGTCACTTGTATATTTGGTCCAGTTGAATCTTTACGAAGTTCTACCAATGGTGGATGGTAGGCAATTAACCTATCATTCGTGCCAATCCAGATGATACCGGTTCGGTCTTCGTGTATAGCTGTTCTGTTACAACCAGAGCCCGCAAAGCCATCCTCAGCGGTGTAATTGATGAAGAAACCATCTGTTTCTCTTGGGCGGAAAGGCATATTTTCTTCAGATCCTTCAACCTTATCAAATGCAAGAATGTCATGCAATTTCTCTTTGGTTAAAACATCTAAACCAGTAGCCGTTCCAAACCACATGTTTCCATTATGATCCTCCAGGAAACTTCCTACGGAATTATTGGATAAGCCTTCGGATTGGGTAAAGTGAGTAAATGTTTTACCATCATACATATTCGCTCCTCCTCCCGTGGTTCCAAACCATATATTGCCATTGCGGGCTTCGTAGATGGTCATGATGCAATCACTGGACAATCCTTCAGCTTGTGTAAACCGTTTGAAGGTTTTGCCATCATACATAAACACACCACGACCGCAGGTTCCAAACCAGAGATTTCCATCTGCATCTTCTAGAATAGCGTAAATCGATTTATTTGCCAGGTCTTCAGTTAGGGCAAACTGGGTGAAGGCATGTCCATCAAATTTGCAAAGGCCACTACCAGTTCCAAACCATATATTTCCTGCCCGGTCTTCCTGCATACTACGGATATGATTATCGGTTAATCCTTCAAGGTAGGTATACTGGATTGAAATTTTACCATCGTAACTTGCCACACCACTACTGGTGCCAAACCACATCGTACCATTCTTATCTTCCAGAATACTAAAGACAATAATATCAGGAGTAAGTGGAAAGAGGTGAAATGTATCCCCATCATATTTACATACACCGCCACCTTGGGTGCCAAACCAGAGATTTCCATGATGATCTTGTGTGATGCAGCTAATTACATTAGCAGATAATCCGTCAGATTGAGTGAAATTTGTGAAGGTACTGCCATTATATTTACACACACCGCCACCGTCTGTACCGAACCATAAGCCTCCATTCCGGTCTTCATGGATACACCAAACTGTATTATTCGAAAGGCCTTCCGAATGGGTAAATTTAGAAAAGGTCTTGCCATTATATTTACTAACGCCACTCCCGTCAGTGCCGAACCATAGATTTCCGGCTTGATCTTCAAGGATACTGTTGACCATTGAATTTGAAAAAACATCGCTTTGTGAAAATTTCGTGAAGTTATTTCCGTCATATTTACATACACTACCATAGCATCCAAACCAAATATTTCCTGCCTGGTCTTCAAGTATGCTTAGGACAACATTGTAGTCAAAGACCTCTGATTGAATAAAATGATAAAAACTTTTTCCGTCATATTTGTTTACACCCCCACCATCAGTTCCGAACCATATGTTTCCATTTTGGTCTTCGATCATACATAAGACCATATTGTTAGAAAGACCTTGGGCTTTTGTAAATTGCGTGAAGGAATGTCCGTCATATTTACACAAACCGCCGTTGGTGCCAAGCCAAAGATTCCCAGCGGAATCTTCTAGGATGCACCAGACTAAATTATTGGTCAAACCTTCTTTCTCAGTGAAATTAGTGAAGGTGGTTCCATCATATTTACTCACGCCACCTTCGGTGCCGAACCATAGATTGCCATGAAGGTCTTCCATGATACAAATAACATAACGGTTGGCAAGGCCATCCTTTTCTGTAAAATTGGAAAATGTTTTACCATCAAATTTCACTACTCCGCTACCGAGGGTGCCGAACCATAGATTGCCATTCCTGTCTTGATGAATACATCGGATAGCACCATTTTTTAAACCTTGCAATTTATTTAATGTGCTAAAGTTATGTGGGTTTTGCTCCTTGATTGCCGGATCTTTCGCTGCTATTATTTCCGGGATACCTGCGATGAAAGGACTATCGATGGCAGGTACTATGACTGGTAATGAAAACGTGTCTTGTCCAGGAGTGCAGATACCTGAAATTTTGGCGAGTAAGACCATCGGTAATTCAACAGGATGTACATTTGTATTGGCTGGAACTGCTTTTGGTTTTCCAACAATAGATTTATTCAACTTACTTTCATCAACAACAAATACTTTTGGTTTAGCCATGCTATCCATCGAAATTACATAGCCTTGGGCTTCAACCACTTTTGGACCAAAAGTATTTGGTTTTATCTTCGATTCCTTCTGAATGCAGGAGGTGAGCACCAAGAGAGAAACCAGGATGCCAGGCAAGTGATTAATAGCCTTTTTAATATTGTGCATTTCCCGGTTGCTTTAAACTTGGAAGATTTTCAATACGGTATTGCCCTGCTTTTTGCAACAAAGCAGTCAACTTGTATATTCATGTCTCAATAGTAATTGTAGAAATTTCCTGAGGGGAAAGTATTCCGAGCATATTTATCCTGTCAACAGAAGATTGTTGGCAGGCTGGAATTTTTATTCCCGCAGAATATTAGCCTGTATATATTTCTATCTCAATTTCAATCCTTGCTGAATGAATTGAGATAGCAAATGAATAACGAAAGGATAACGAGTAACTTGTTTTTTTTGATAGTGAATATAATGTTTCACAAGAAGTAATGTAGTTAATATTATCATAATAATGATCTGTTCGGTGACAAGGGGGCTCAATAGCATGACGAACCGACCAAAAGACCTACTGAAGTAGTCTGGTTGAGGGGATATCAACTTGGAGATTGACAAGAAAATTAGTTTGAATTTGACCCAAAAAAAAGCGCAGCCCCCTCTCAAGGACCACGCTTTTATATATTATTGATTATCGGCGCTAAAGTAAAACCATGCCTTACCTCGCAATAATCAGCCTCTGCCGGAAAATCTTATTCCCGGACAAACCCTCAATCATAAATGCCCCGGCAGGAACATTACTGATATCAAGGGTTTTCTCCTCTTTCCAGGCTTTTATCACACGTCCATCCAAACCGATCAACCGGATATCAAAGCCGAGTATATCGTTTATTTCAATATACACATGCTCCTTAGCTGGATTTGGGAACAGACGCACTTCAACATTGACCAGTGTCGATGTGCCCACAAATTCGTCCCTGATCTCAATCGGTGCAAAAAACTGAACACAACCATTGGCATCAATGACTGCCAAAGAATATAATCCCGGTGAAAGCCCTGAAATGTCTCCCTCCGTACTCATGTATCCGTTTGGCCCGGCCCAGTTGTATGAGTAGGGTTGCGTACCTCCGGTAACAGTGATCGAGATGATGCCTGCCGTCAGGTTGTTGTAGTGAAAGAGCTGATCGATAGTGAGCACCATAGTATCCGGCGCTACGATCTCAAATATTTCAATGCTGATGCAATTCTGACCTACATCCGTGATCGTCAGTTCATAAATGCCAGTACATAGATTAGAAATGTTGTTTGTCGTATCACCGGTGCTCCATTCATAGGTAACCGGGCCAACACCGCCCAGGAGAACTGCACCTGCCGCGCCATTACAATTGTCGTTACAGGTAGGATTGAAAAATCCGGATTGTAAAAGCCCTTCACATGCAAATGGATTTACATCAACACTTTCAATGGCCTGGCAATTGTTCGCATCCGTCACCGTCACCGTGTAGGTACCAGGCACCAGATTTGTTATCAGCGAATCAATACTGTTATTACTCCACAAATAACTATAAGGCAATGTGCCACCCGTAGGAGCAGCCCAGGCTGTTCCATCATTCCCCCCTGGGCTGGTTTCATCTGTGCTGCCCGCGTTCACTGATATTTCTTCAGGCTGCACTACACTATAACTTGCTATGGCAGAGCATCCGGAAGCATCTGTCGCCACTACACCATATGATCCTGCACAAAGACTATCGATGACCGGGGTGGTATTCCCGTTGTTCCAGAAATAGGTCACTGGTGCAACAGCATTGACCAGCGTTACTTCTACGCGGCCATCGCAACTTTGATAACATGTATTGTGTGTAATGACTGAAGTCAAATAACACGTAAATGAATCTACTGTCACGGTTTCACTTGCTGTGCACAATTGTGCATCTGTAATCACAACCGTATATTCTCCGGGCGCAAGACCTGTAATCAACGAATCAACACTACCATTGCTCCACGCATAATTGTAGGGAGGAACTCCTCCTGCAGGGGATGCCCATGCGGTACCGTCATTAGTATCAGTTCCGGTTTCATCTGTAGAGCCCGCATTGACAGTTATGGCAGTTGGCTCCAGTATCACAAATGGACCTCCACTAGCTGTGCAGCCATCCGCATCTATGATAGTAACCGTATAATCGCCAGCACACAGTCCTTGTGCATCTTCAGTCGATAACCCATTGCTCCAGATATAGATGTATGGGGCTGAACCACCTACAACTTCTAAATCGATCTCACCATCACACGCGCCAAAGCAACTTGCATCCAAGGTCACGATGTCAAAGGTGATTTCGGGACAACCAAATGCTCCCACAATAACACTCTGAAAAGCGGTGCAGCCTGAATTATCAGTGACCGTCACCGTATAAAGACCAGGAGAAAGGTTGGTTATGGTTTGCGTGGTGCCACCATTGCTCCATAGAAATAAAAAAGGAGGATTTCCACCAAATGCAGAAGATGTGGCGGTTCCATCGTTACCATCCACAAATGTTTCATCAGTTGCACTTGCATTAGGATTGATCGGAGCTGAATTGGTGATCGTCACGCTACCTGTGGCTGTATTTCCACCTGCATCCGTTACCGTTACAGTGTATGTACCTCCATCCAGGAATAAAATAGTTTGTGTTACTTCGTCATTACTCCATAGATAGCTGTAGGGTTCAGTACCTCCGGTTGCAGTAGCGGTAGCACTTCCATTTGGATCGCACGTTGAATTTCCGTTTTGACCGGTGACAGTTACATCTAGTGGAAGCTCAAGTGAAAGTCTATATACTGTGCCTTCAGCAGGGGTACCTTCAATGGTGACATCAGACATCGACAATTCAGGTGCACTGATAGAACCTGTAAAGAAATGTGCATTTACAAATTCATCAGTGTTCATGTCGGCATCGGTCACACCGAGGTAAATTCCAAAACTACCGTAAAAGAGCGCCGGGTCATTGATGAAGTTTTCTCCAAACCGGAATTCAATCGTATTGGTGCCTTCATAGAGCCACAACTGAAAATTGATAAACATATCCTGCGAATTGCCTTCAAACAATTCTTCATACGAACCGGCATTTTTCCATTCTATTTTCTGGATGCGACTACCTGTGGCCCCTACTACTTTATAACTCAATGGTGAGGCAGATACACCAGCCAGTTCGCCGCGATCTACCAGGTCCATTTCAAATGGAAAAACAGCTGTTGCTATGTCAGGATCTTCAGTCGTAGAGGCCAGCAGCGAACCTGATCCCTGGAACTGGAGGAAGGAAATGGAGTGTCCGTTGAGTTCAAAAGGAAACCCGATCGGAACGATGTAATCCGGATCATCCCACAATTGGCCATTGTTGATGGACGTAGCTCCGGTCAGATCTGCATAGGAATCGGAAAGGGTGGTCAGGGTATACAGAAATACACTGGATGACCTGGACCCGCCGCTACTTTTGGCAAAGAAAGACTTGTGGGTTTTATTGGGTGACTGGGCTGTTCCGTGCATGAAGAAAAAGCAACATGAAAGCAAGAGTAAAAGTCCTTTGTTCATAAATAGGAGGTATTAAGGTTTTAAAAGATTTATTTCCTGAAGTTAACGGGCTTCTTTAAGGTTTTTAGAATGATCCATCCACCAGCGTTTGGAGTCTATCCAAGTGGTGAAGAGGTTGAAAAACTATTTCCAGGAGTTGGCTTATCCGCGGAAAGATACTCAATCTGGTCTTTGATGGAATTGGCAGGAAGGGAATTAAGAAATAATTATGACAAAACCGAACCTTGGTCTAGGGTACAATTGGAATTAAAAAAAGAAGGTACGGACAGGACGCGTC
>JANNSS010000347.1:0-33948 GCA_031402955.1 Saprospiraceae bacterium | reverse complement strand
CAGCGTTCACATCTGTTATTTTTCCATCGGCACTAATCGTAACAAGAGGGTCTAAATTTGCTTCAATTAAACTTCGGGCATATTGAGATGCTTGTTTTTGCTCAGTAACATCGCGGGCAGCGGCAAAAACTCCAAGAACATTTCCTTTGCCGTCTTTATAAACAGAAGCATTGTATAATACATCTGTTAAATTCCCGTCTTTATGCTTTATCGTTAGCGGATAATCGGACACAAATCCTTTTTCAAAAACCTGAAGATAGCCTTCCTTTGCTTTTTTCGGTTCTGTAAAATAATTTGAAAAGTCCGTTCCTATCAGTTTTTCACGGGAAACACCAGTAACTTTTATGGAGGCAGCGTTCACATCTGTTATTTTTCCATCGGCACTAATCGTAACGAGCGGGTCTAAACTCGCTTCAATTAAACTTCGGGCATAGTTGGCTATGATTAACTCTGCTGCACGTTTTTCTTTCTCTTCGTTTTGAAAAGCAAGTTCCTTATTCGCAATAGCCAACTCAAAAGCTCGCTTTTCTTTCTCTTCGTTTTGAAAAGCAAGTTCCTTATTCGCAATCATTAATTCTGTAGCCCGCTTTTCCTTCTCATCGTTTTGAAAAGCCAGTTCCTTATTCGCAATAGCCAACTCTGAAGCTCGCTTTTCCTTCTCTTCGTTTTGAAAAGCCAGTTCCTTATTCGCAATCATTAATTCCGCAGCCCGCTTTTCCTTCTCTTCGTTTTGAAAAGCAAGTTCCTTATTCGCAATCATTAATTCATCTCCCAACACTTCCCTGTCTTCCCCCTGCAGGACCAGTGCCGCATGCAAACCATGGGACTTGACCAGTTCACTATTCAACTTAAAGTACGAATAGAAAAGAATCAGCAGGGCCCCCAGGAAGAGAACAATAATATATAAGGGGGCTATGAGGGATAATCGTGTAAACCTTTGTGTGCGGAGCTCAAGCAAGGAAGTTTCCTGACTCATGATCTCCTCTAAATACAAATTGACCTTATCCATACTTCGGATCCCTTCAACAATATTAGCCTTTAGGTTGCCTGTCATTGCTATGGGTAAACCTTTATCGGAGGTCGCTTTAATGCTGAGTATCTTTTCAGCAATGGCCTGGTATAAAAAAGTAACTTGCCGCCGTTGTTCCGGATTTTCCAGTATCAGACTATCGAGTATTTTTTGCGCCTCACTAAGCTTGTGTAATGCGAAATCTCTTTTTAATATCAACAATGAATCCCCGGTCAGGAGATAGCCTCGCTTATTGGTTTCCGCATCTAATAAGGTTGTAGAAATTTTACCCAGCGCATCCTTGACCTGATTGGTATGATAGATCATGTTAGCCGACTCAAAAAGATTATTGATTTGCAGAAACGAATAGATGGAGAGCCCAACCATAAAAACAGTTGTGATGACATAGATCATTCGAACCCTGGAAACTGATCGTCCAACTTTAATCATACGCTTCTGGAATTATTCGTTATGCGGTTTAATGGGTGGGGGAAAATAGTGAAATCTCGTCCTGTAAGGTAATCAGATAATGTCCTTTGCCCCGATAAGGCCGATGTAATATCTCAGATTGTGAACACGCCCTGCAAATGCAGTAGCCTGAAGCTTGCGTTCTGACAGCAGATATTGTCTGGGTTCAAAACCCCTTTTAGGATTGAACCCATGAGGCTTGGGATCAACATGGTTGCTGGATATGCTTATAATCTCAGGCATATCCTGTACGAGCTGGCCTGCCAGAAAATGTTGGCTACTAGCAAATAAGTAGTCCACATCACAGTTGTCTGCTTGTAGTTGCCTTCTCATTATTCGTTTCCGCTTTTGATGCCCGTCATGATCATATTAAATCGACTATGGAGCGAAGTGAATTCTGGATGGCAGGAATCTGGTTAAACAATTGTTGTTGAGTACTATTGTTCCTGGCATCGGGATATTGAATGCCCGAATGATGCGTTTTAATCGAGGCTGAACGATGGATGGAAACAAACGCCGGATTGGATCTGAGCTTACAATTTTGTGAGCGCACTGATGGAGTGCTTATGATACAATCCTGGTTCAGTCTGGTAGGTAATAATTTCATACCACAAAAGTGTCACCATATGCGATTATAATCCTTACACAATTCCCGTATTAAATTCTATAATTCACAGATTGAACTATCTGTCAGGATCTGGGCTTAAACCTTTTAACCTTGATATCCATGAGTGGTGGCATGGTATCCCCCAATAGATATCCCCATGGTTGTAAAGGATCAATGCGGTCAGCGATCAGTTTGATAATCGCCATCAATGGAATGGCGAGAAACATGCCCGGGATACCCCATAAGGCAGCACCGGATAGGACAGCCAGGATGGAAATCAGTGCGTTGAGCTTGACTTTTGAACCCACAATTTTAGGGACGATATAATTATTGTCCACAAATTGGATCACCAGATAGAGGATGATCACATAGAATACATAGATAGGCGATTTGGTCAGCAGGGCAATCACTGCAAAAACACCAATGGCAACAAGGCCTCCGACGTATGGGATCACATTGAGCAGTGCACCTGCTATGCCCAACAATATTGCATAATCGATACCAAGGAATAACAATCCCAGGGAATTCAATACAGCAATGATGACAAACTCCAGGAAAAGACCCACGAGATAACCGCGAATAACACTCTTGGTTTCCCCCAGGATTTCACTCACTTTACCTTCATTGGCCTGGCCAAACAATTTATAAAAAAAAACAACGATATGCGGCTGGTAAAAGAGGATCATGAAGATATACACTGGGGTCAGGAAAACGGTAGCAAGGACACTACCTGCCGTAGTCAAGGTAGTCCCAATACCTAAATTGCTGTTCTTGAGAAATTTGACCTTTTCTTTTTCAAACCAGGATTCTATATCCTTGACGGAGACGTTAAAATACCCGGAGGCCCATTCGGCAAACTGGTGCAGTACCACCTTCAGCTTTTTGGAAAGCTCGGGCATAGCTTCTATCAACAGGTTGGACTGGGATACAATCAGGAAGAGGACCACGCCAATGACCAGCAGCGCCAGGGCAAGGACAGCCGCAATCGCCAGTCCTCTGTTCATTCTCTTTCTTTCCAGGTAATTGACAAGCGGGCTGATCAACACGGCCAGGATGGAGGCATAAATGAGGGGCAGGAGGATCGTTTGTCCGATGGACAACATGCTGATCAGGAAATAGAATCCGACAAGGAGAAGTGGCCATTGTATATAAAATGGAATAATGCTTCTTGTATTCATGCTGAAAGAGAATGGGTTTCTAAAACTAACCTTTTCCAGCGATAATTTTCAACAACAGCACGATCACCGCGATCACCAGTAATAAATGAATCAGTCCGCCGGCGTTAAAAGCAAAAAATCCGATGAGCCATCCAACCACCAAAATTGCTATGAAGAGATTCAGCAAATTTCCCATAATAAATTCAAATCTGAAATTAATGTTAAAAAACCGATTGCTAAGTCAGCAACAGGTTCACTTGCGGTCAATAGCGCAAATGCACAATGGAAGAAATGTAATGAGGATCATCCATGAAAAACATCAAGGCAGTAATTCTGAGCAATGAAATTCCAAGTGATCAGGCCTCATCTCCGGGAGGAACCGATCTTATAGCAAAGTTTAGCTTAAAAGAATGTAATCCGTTATACAATTATGTGGAATCCTTATACAATTCACACATTGTCCTTGGCGCTACGCCTTTTCTTTTTCAATTGTTTATAAAAAGAAGGCGTCAGGCCTGTCACCTTCTTAAACTGGGTTGAGAGATGGGCGACACTGCTATAATTGAGTTTGTAAGATATTTCAGTCAGGTTAAGCTCATCGTAGATGAGTAACTCCTTTACCCTTTCAATCTTGTGCGCGATGATAAAATACTCTATCGTGACCCCTGTTACTTCTGAAAAAAGGTTAGCCAGATAGGTATAGTCATACGAGAGTTTTTCGGTGAGAAAATCTGAAAAATTCGTTCTCGGCTTGTCATCATCATAGTGCACCATCTCCACAATCACGGACTTGATCTTTTCAATCAAAATGGCTTTCTTATCGTCCATCAATTCAAGGCCAGACTTCAATAATGAATTTTTCAGCTGGTCACGCTTTTCTGCCGAAATATGGTCTGCAATTTCTACCTCTCCGAAATCCACCACCAGGTAATGAAGCCCAAGCTTTTCCAGTTCGGCCTTGACGACCATTTTGCAGCGGATTGATACCATGTATTTGATGTAGAGCTTCATTGGATATGCTGATTACAAAGTTTGCTAATGATTTGTAGAAATAGAATTCAGATTCAACTCCAGTTCCTATGCTGATTGAAATTCGATCTGCGTTTGGCAATTGTTCAGCCATTAACAACATACAGTATATCTGGTTCAATGAAGATACGAAAGTTGTTAGCCTCCTGGTGAAATGTTCATATATCGTTCACAAACCTTGTGCTATTGAGACGAAAGAAAAAATCCCGGGCCTCGGTAAAAGCAATCCACTTTTCGAATGTAAAGGCTTGACTTATACGACTATAATGAAGATATTCCTTATGCTCAGGGTTTTAGAAAATCACCGTCAATGATCAGGAGGGTTACACCATCTGCACTATGCGAACGATGGGAGCTCATTTCATCGGATACGATGTAGGATTGTCCTTTGGTCAGCACAGATTTTTCTCCGGTATGCAATTCAGAAACAAATTCTCCTTCAAGGCAATATACAATATGCCCTTTCTCGCACCTATGGTCGGCCTGATAGTCTGCTGAATAATGCACTACGCGGACCCGCAAACCCGAAAATTGCAAAGTCTGCCATGTAGCTATTCCACGCAAGCCGGGATGTTCGGTCTTTGGTATTGTACTCCAATCAATCGTCTGGAAGGGAATGTTCATAATGTAGGTGATGGTGGAGTCATGAAATCAAAAACTGAAGTCACTTCATTTTGCCTGATTTGCGCAGCAGGATGACCGTATTGCAAAAAAACTGGGCAAGGAGAAATACTAATGCAAGTTCAAGTGCATAAGGATAGGGCACAGTGTGTTGCGTTTCATTCCATCCAAGATGATATATTAAGGAACTGTAGCCTGTATAGCCTCCGTGAGCATCCGTATCCGGTCTGAACAATACAAACCCCAGCATCGCGATCGCGGAGAGGATGATCCAGACATTGAATTCCGGCTGCTTGTGATACGCTCTGATGCCGGCGAAAATATGCATGAGGATAGCAGGTATCAGCACCACGACAAAAATCGGGAGATACCAGCCAATACTCATCACCAGGATGGCCAGGGCTATGGCAGAGATGACTGAAAAAAGGATAATCACGGAATATTTTGACATACTATTTATGCTTAAAAATGCACCTGAAATGGTGCGAAAAGGACACAGCGATGGGGGTGTGGGACGGCTTCAAAGCTGAGGAATATTGGGTCAAAAGTAGTCGATTTTGACAGTGTGGCACACCTAGGTGTGCCACACTGTCCTAACTGTTTGATTGTCAGCGCCGCCAGGGCACATTTAACTAAATTTCAAATTTGCGATTTTTACACTTTTCCGGTCAGGTATTGCATCAACGCCGTAGCCGAAGATAAGGCCGGTGCAGCTCGTATTGGGTTAAATAAAATATTGACCGATTTCCTTGAGTTATTTCAATACTTTAGCAACCTTTCTTTCATCACACCACTCATCTCTCACATGTCTGTACTATCTGCATTGCCATCAAAAATAATTCTTGCAATTACCATACTTCTCACGCTATATCCCAGCGCTGAAATCATTTCCCAGGTGGTGATCAATGAAGGTTCCAATAAAAACTATTTAAGCTACAAAGATGAAGATGGGAAGTACCCTGACTGGATTGAAATCTATAATGCAGGCAATGACACTGTCCATCTGGGAGGATACTCGCTGACAGACGATATCTCCAATCCATCCAGGTGGGTTTTTCCAAATGTAAGTCTCGGCCCCGGGGAATACAAGGTTGTTTTTTGTAGCGGAAACGATCGCAAACCGGTAACTGGTTTCAAGCATGTACTGACAGCAAGTACTTTCAAGGCTTTGCCGGGCTGGAACACACATCAATTCAGTACCCCATTTTACTGGGACGGCATCTCCAATATATTGCTGAATATATGCTCCTATAGCTCTGTTGGCTATACCGTCAACTCCGTATTTAATCAAACTATCCAGTCATATACTTCCACGCTTTTTGCTGTGCAAGATGGAAGTCCCTCTATCTGTTTTGCGGAGTATGGATCCAGAACAAATGTGAGGCCTAATATCAGGTTTAACGACATGGCAATTGATACCGGCAATCTGCAGAATTCAGCCACCGATTACCCTGCACCTTATGGCAACTGGTACTGGGCAGCCAAGCATCAAATGTTATTTCGTGGATCAGAACTTGCAGAAGCCGGTTTGGTGGCAGGTGATATCACAAGTCTTGCTTTTGATGTAGTGTGGACGGATACAAATACCGTCTATGATTATGTGGACTTTGATATGAAACTCGTATCTGCCGAAGCACTCACTTCTTCCTTTGAAACAGTAGATACTAATAATTATCTGCACACCAATTTTAAAATTTCCAGTTCAGGCGAAACGATCTATCTTTTTTCACCAACGCAAGCACTCATAAGCTCTCTTTATGTCAACAATGATGCGCCGGACCATAGTAGCGGTTCATTTCCGGATGCAGCTGAAAATATTTCTCTTTTCCAGATTCCTAGCCCCGCTTCAACGAACAATCTATCTGATACTTTTTCCATCTATTTGACAGAACCCATCTTCTCACTGGCACCGGGATTATATGATCAAACGGTGAGTGTCAGCATTACCAATTACGATACCATCAATGCTCATGTTCATTACACCACCGATGGCAGCGATCCCACCAGGGACTCACCGGAATATAGTGGTGAACCTATATCGATATTCTATTCGAGTGTCTTGAAAGCAAGAGCTTTTGCAGATGGAATATTACCAAGTCCGATGGCTGTAGCTTCTTATCTGCTGGGCATCAGTCATACCACCCCCATTTTATCTGTAGTGACAGATCAGGCAAATCTATATGGGGCCAATGGCATATTTGATAACTGGGCTTTTGACTGGGAAAGGAATGCCTACGTGGAATATTTTGATACAACACAACAACTCATTTTCTCCCAGCAAGCGGGTATGCAAATAGATGGAGGCGCCGGAGGCAGTCGGGCATATCCGCAACATTCCTTTCGAATAGAACTGGATCATGCCGTATTGGGTGAAGGCCCGATTCAATATCCATTGATTCCAAACAAACCTGACCGAACCACCTATAGCAACATTTATCTTCGGAATGGAAGTAACCAGTATTTGGTGCTCCCTTACAAAGATGCCTGTCAGCTCGAATCCATGGGAGGTGAAACAAATACGTATTACTCAGGATGGCGTCCGGTGACCGTGTATCTCAATGGAAATTATTTTGGCTTATATGAGCTACGTGAAAAATTAGATGAAGAATTCTTTGTTGTCCATGAAGATGCAGAAGAAGAATCTATTGACATACTGTCTCTGAGCTATTGGAACAACAGTGTCCTGCGCGCCATCGAAGGATCCGTTGAACCTTTTTATGATGCTGCCCAGGCTTTCAATGCACTGGATCCTGCAAACCCGGATTTCTGGGACCTGGCCGATCAGTATTTTGATATGGATTGGTATGTCGACTACATCATAGGGGAATCCTGGATGGCCAATACCGACTGGCCAGGAAATAACATCAGGATATACAGATCTGACAAGTCGAACTACAGGTGGCGCTTCTGTCTCATTGATATGGAACTTGGCCTACTCCCCAATGGATGGACGGATTGCTATTTTGATCATATCAACCACATGCTCGGACAGGATCCGAACAATCCATTTATCAATGTATGGTTGAAAGGAATGCAAAATCCAAGGTTCAGGAATTATTTCATCAACCGATTTGCGGACCTGATGAATACCTCTTATAAGATAGATCGTATCTCGGCCATCGAACAACGTATGTTTAACCAGACTGTGCTGGAAATGCCCCGTGAATATAGTAGATGGGGTGACCCGAATAATGTCGCACAGCAAATGACTGATTTCGTCAACAGACATCATGAATTCCAATTCCAACTCAGTGAAAGAACAGGACAAGTACGCAATCATATACAAGCCGACTTAGGTTTAAACGGTCAGGTTGAAGTCACACTTGATGTATTTCCGGCCGGAGCAGGAACGATTAAAATCAGCACAGTGACTCCCGATTCACTACCATGGACAGGCCTCTATTTTGATGGCAATCCAGTGGTCCTGACGGCTATACCCAATCCAGGGTATGCATTCGTCTATTGGGACGCCAATTCCGTATTGGTATCTCCGGATTTTAATGCGTCTATTGATTTGAATATCCCTACCGATGAGACTTTTCGTGCAGTATTTACCATCGCAGGCTCTTTGCCGAGCCTTGCCATCAGTGAATTAAACTACCATAGTGACAGTACGCGTAATGCAGGAGATTGGATTGAATTATTGAATTTTGGATCAGATCCGATCAACTTAACTGGCTGGAGAGTTACAGATGGTGGAAATGATTATTTTTTTCCAGCGGGCACTATGCTTGCTCCGGGAGTGCGATTGGTGCTTGCAGAGAATATTCTAAAATTTAATCTGCAGCATCCGGGTATGGAGGCCCTGGGGCCATTAGATTTTGAATTTAGTAACTCAACAGAAACATTAAGCGTAATCAATAACAGCAGTCAGCCGGTGGTTTCTGTAACGTACGATGATGCTCAACCATGGCCTGCAGCTGCAGATGGATATGGTAGAACCATGGAATTAACATCAGACAATGCAGATCCTGCTTTGGCAGAAAACTGGTTTGCAGGTTGTATCGGTGGTTCACCTGGTACTACGTACACACCGTGTATATCAGAAATTATTTTCAGTGAAATAAATTACAGCTCCGCAGACAGTGCCGATGCAGGTGACTGGATTGAAATTCAAAACAATGGTCCTCTTGCTGTCGATCTTTCCGGCTGGGTCTTCAGTGATGATGATGATGACCACCTCTATTCCATTCCGGATGGCACCATCATATCACCATCTGGTTTTTTTGTATTGTATAATAATACTGAAAAGTTCAATTCACGATTTCCATCGGTAACCAATGCCGCTGGCCCATTCGATTTTGGTTTGAGTAGCGGTGGTGATGCGTTGAGACTCTACGATGGACCTGGCCTTTTATATCAATCATTAGTGTATGGCACTGTATCGCCCTGGCCGCAAGGTGCTGCAGGTAATGGATACACCCTTCAAACCCTGGATCCAGCGGGCAACTGTTGTGATGCGGCAAATTGGATTGACGGATGTCCTGAAGGTTCGCCTGGTGGTCCTTTTGCTTTTCCATGCGACCTGACAAATGTGGTGCATGTAGATAACGGTTTGTTGTTTAAGTTATATCCCAACCCCTCCACAGGAAAATTCTCAATCACTGCGGGAGAAAATGGAAAAGAAATAAATGGTGCAGGTCTGGAAATTTTCAACACGCTGGGTGAAAAGGTCTATTCAATCGCCACCCTTTCGCTTCAAAACGCTCTTGAAATTGATCTTACCGGATTACCTGCAGGGGTGTATTCGGTTCAATTGCGATTGAGGGGAAATATTTTCACGGAAAAAGTAGTGATCGGGTGGTTTTAAGTTAGAGTTATCGTAGGGGTTAAAAATTTTGAACCCCTACGATAACTCTGATACATTATGATATTACTTTTCCGGTCAGGTATTGCATCATCGCCGTAGCCGAAGACAAGGCCGGTGCAGCAAGGGGATCATTAAATAAAACATTGCTAGGACCTTCACCGAAATAAAGGCCATCCGAAACCAGAAAAGATATGCGCACATTCCCAGTGACAGGATGTGGCTTTCTTGGATTGGTCCATGGTCCAATGCGATGTACGATATTCAAACTGTCCCTGAATAACTGTGCTGTAATCTCTTTAGATGTTTGATCCGTAACATCCCATAAAATCATCTTTCCGGTGTAATTGATGTAGCGTGCAGTACCGTCCTGATAGGAAGCTAATACATCCAGTCCGTCTTCAAGTCCGACTTCAACGATCACCCCGAGCAACTCCTTTTCTTCTATCGGAAATCCATGTCTTCGCATCGCATCATAGGCCAGCAGCTTGATCCTTGACTCCATCTGTTCGTCAAAAACTATTTTCTGCAAACCAACCAGATCAGGTGCGGGAGTAAACAATATGTTCCAGGGATAGTCAGACGATGATGATGCATCACTTTTGTATAAATTAATATTATCGCAAAAGAGCAATTCGTAGATGGCATTGGTGGCATCATCAGCGTATGGGCTGGAAGGTACGGGTGAAGGTATGGTCATGTGATGTTGGCTTTAGCGATGCGTAGAATGACCTATAACAGGCACTCAACTTCTTTTGTGAATAAGCTTGCGAACAGCAAAGGTACCTTTTGCCTGAATCGAAACTACATAAATTCCATCTGCCAATGTGTCGATCGAAAATTCAGATACGTTTTCAAATAAACACCTTTCCATTACTACCTTTCCATTTATATCATGGAGTGTCATCCGGCATGGCTCCAAAAATTCAATTTCCGGTATTTCAACAGTCATCATTTCCGATGCCGGGTTTGGAAATATCCGGACATCAAGTGTTGTTGAAATATCCGGTTTCTCAACAGCCGATAAACGCTGATCAATTTCATCGAGCATCAACTTAACCCATTCTGTATACTGTGGACCACTCGGATGCAGGCCATCACTTGCGACTAACGATGGAAACTGGAGTCCTTGCCTTGAGATAGGTGTGATGTCGAAATAGGTGATCTGCATACTATCCGCTATATGCTTACTGAACGCATTATACTGATCCAGCTCCATACTGATTTCGGTAGGATTGGAGCTTTGCTGGCCAAAGGGGGTAAAGGCATAGTCGGGTATGGAAACAATAAAGACCCGGTCTTTATCTCCGCCGGCATAGCGTATAGCCGAATCCACAAGCGCTGGAAATTCATTGATATATTGACTGAATGGCCGGTGCTGATATTGATTGTTAACACCGATCAAGACGGATACCAGGTTATAATTCTTGTTTTCAAGATTCTTATTCCTGATGGCATTGACCAGATTATCTGTGCGCCATCCAGTGGTGGCAATGATCGTAAGGGTGTCAGTCACTATACCTCTCCGTACCAGTGAATCAGCTAACTGTTCCGGCCATCGTGCTACGGGTGCTACACTCTGCCCTATCGTATACGAGTCTCCAAGAGCCAGGAATCTCATAGGTGATTCAATTTTCAATTCCTGTGCCCTTAGTGCACATGGAATACTGAGTGTCATCAAAAGTATAAAGGTTCTCATCAGCGAAAAGTCAGGCTGTCCATTAAATCCTGCTATGAGTATACGATTAAAAAAGGGAATCCGGATGTATTATACCCGGATTAACCAAATTTCAAATTTATTCTCCAAAACACACTTTTTTCACCTCTTTCCTACCCCAAAATTGACACCAAAATTGATCACTTATTTTCCTCCTCACCCCCCAGTTTTTCGATCGTCCTTCGGGCCATTTCAAGCCGCACCCGCTTGTTTTTTTCCACCAGCCTTTCAGTTGCTAGTTTCTCAAGCCGGTGATGCAGCGGAACTAAAAGCGCAGCTATACACACCAGCCCCAGCAACATCAAGGCAGGCGTGTGATGCGTGATCTTGCTTAAAAATGGATGCAGCACCAGATTGAGAAATTCAAAGACCATCAACATCGCAACCACACTGAAAAAATGGATAAACCGCTCGCTTGTGATAAAACTATGGCTGAGGATCAGGAAGAGCGACACTACGGTGATGATACTGAGTGCCAACAAGGCATATTGAATATTTTGCTGGCGCTGATATTCCTGTAACTCGTTTTCTCTCGCTATTTCAAGTTGACGCATATCCTCTTCAAACGTCATCAGCTGGATCTGCTGGATAGCCTGCCTGTTGTAGAGGCTGTCGTTAGCCACTTTGACGATCCTGGCATATTTGAGGGTGCTGTCACAATTGGTGTATTGGTACAACTGCGTCAACATGCTTGCCGGCTTCATGCTGAGATAAGAAAAAACTGAATTTTCGACCACGCGCACTGCTTTCTTGGCGTACCAGAAGCATGAATCAATTTGCTGAAGACTGTTATAGTGCTCTGCCAGCCCAGTGTATGCCAGGTTCTCATACCGGTAAGATTTATTCTTCAATGCCTGGGCAATGGCCATGTGATAATACGTCACGGCAAGGGCGGCATTCCCCAGTTTACTTTGCACTCCACCAAGGTTGGTGAGAATATATGCGAGTTGATTCTCATACTTCAACTGCAATGAACGTTCATAGCCACGTTGCAAACAGATCAGTGCAGAGTCAAGCCTGTTGGCATTTAGATATACGGCTCCGGCATTGACTAATGGCCACACGGTCAAAATCATGTTCGTGCCTTTAGCGGCATGCGCATCGGCTTCCATGTAGAGCCGGATCGCTTTTCCGTTTTCCTCCCTGTCTTTGTAGATGTGTGCCATCTGACTTTTGACAAGGGCAAGGATAGATTGGCTATTACACTTTTCTGCAAGCTGTAGTGCCTTGATATGATAGTTCAGGCCTTCAATGCTGTTGCCAGATAACCTATATCCATGTCCGAAAAGACTAAAGGCCGTAGCCTCACTGATCAGGTCATCATTGTTTTCCGCCTGGTTAAGTAGTTGCCGGCCCGTCTCAATGATGAGACCCGGATCGGTTTCAAACTCAGGAGAGAATATGCTGATGATCAGATCCACACGCTTAGCATCATCCCTCTCTACCGCAATCAGTTGTAGCAATGAATCGACATGAGGGGTCTGCGCAACCAGAGGCTGCAGGCTGAAGAGTATGAAGAAAAACGCTATGCTACATTTCATAATCCAAATTTATCAACACAAACCCTAAACCTTGTCCAATACTAGCTACCAGCTTCCAGCTTCCAGAGGATCTATCTATACCGCTCTTATTTTCTCACACTACATGTAAGATATTACAATGAAAATCTGTCTCCAGACAGTCCCTCCCGTTACCCTTAAGGGGCGGAATCTTCACTGTGCTACGATATGCTTCTATGCACTATGCCCTCTGCTTTTAGTATTCTAAGGTTTGGAATCCTCCAAATTCAAATCTCGCGCAACTCGTATACTTTGGCTTCGCTCAGCACAAGGATCCCGCCAAATGACCTGACGTTTGCAGCGGGAGACGCAGTTGAATTCTACTCAATTTTCTCGCGCAACGACACAAAGACGCAACGTATTTCCCACTTTCGCCGCCTTACACCCCTTCGGCCTCTTCAGCCCTTCAGCCTCTTTCGCCTCCGCCTCCGCCTTAGCCTTAGCCTTTCAATAATACCTCTTCCTTTGCACCTGCGCGATGTATTTGCTCAGCCTCATCACTTGTCTTGTATAGCCGTATTCATTATCATACCAGACATAGAGCACCACACTCATCCCATCAGGATGTACCAGTGTCGCTTTCGAATCATAGATCGCAGGGCAACTATTGCCGATGATATCACTGCTCACGAGTTCGTTGCTGATCGAATAATTGATTTGCTCTACCAGATCTCCTTCCAATGCTGCCTTACGCATGATCTCGTTGATGCCATCCAGCGTCGTGTGCTTACTGACCTGCAGATTGAGGATAGCGAGTGAGCCATCTGGTACAGGTACACGGATTGCATTTGAGGTAAACTTCGGACCGAGACCTGGTATTGCTTTATCGATCGCGGATCCTGCACCTGTTTCTGTAATCACCATGTTCGTGGCAGCGCTTCGACCGCGGCGATATTTACTATGCATATTGTCCACCAGGTTCTGGTCATTGGTGAAAGCATGTACGGTTTCGATATGACCTTTCTCAATACCGAGGAGGTCATTGACTACTTTCAATACCGGCACGATAGCATTGGTCGTGCAGGAGGCTGCAGAAAATATGTCCGATTCCGTTGGATTAAACATCGTTTGATTGACGCCATGTACGATGTTAGGCACACCCTTACCCGGAGCGGTGAGCAACACCTTGCTTGCGCCTTTACTTTTCAGGTGGCGGCTGAGTGCTTCTTTATCACGGAAGGCACCGGTGTTGTCGATCACGAGGGCATTGTTGATACCGTATTGGGTGTAATCGATGTCTTCAGGTTGCTGGGCTGTGATCAAATGGACCATATGGCCATCGATGATTAAGGCATTGTTTTCCTCATCGGCTTCAACGGTACCGGGAAAAGCACCATGGACAGAGTCAACCCGGAGCAGGGAAGCCCGTTTCTCAGCCATACCGGTGCCCTTGTCGCGGGTTACGATAGCGCGGAGACGGAGTTGTTCGCCGCGGCCTTCCTGCATGATGAGTTCGCGGGCAAGGAGGCGACCAATGCGACCGAAACCGTAAAGCACCACGTCTTTAGGCTGGGTCGGGGTATAATTTTCAGGGCCTATGAAGCCGGCCAGTTGTTTTTCTAAAAACGCAATTTCCGATCCGGCCTTCCCTCCGCTCTCCAGCCATTCGGAGGCGAGGCGGCCGATGTCCATACGAGCTGGGCATAGATCGAGGGTCAGCATTGCTTCTAACAAGGCAGTAGTGTCCTCAACGTCAATGGGCTTGCCGACCATTTTATGGGCATAGTTGTGGAGGCTCAGGATCTCTGAGGCCCGCTTGTCGATGAGCTGGTTGCGGAACAGGACCATCTCTATCCCCTTGTCATACCACAGGTCATTGATGGCCTTGATAGAGCGGGTGGCCAGTTTTTCATGGGCGATGCGATGTTGCACCATTTCCTCGTAGGAAGTATTAGGCATGGATTTACTCGGTTTTTACGATTAGGGCACTAAAATACACAAGGAGAGTGGATGTTTGAAGCAGGAAATAAGGAAACAGGAGATAGGAGACAGAGGGCAAGGAGCATGGGGCAAGGAGCAAGGAGCAAGGGGACTGTCAGGAGACAGATATTGCTTTCATTCAATAGGGAATAGCCAATAGCCAATGAAAAGCTTGAAGGCGCAATAAGACAGAAATTAATTGGTAGCGCCGTTGCAGGAGCGCCGCACTGAGCGAAGCCGAAGTGTTTGCTCCTGCGACCATGAGAATTCCAAAGAGGATTCTCTAGGGTATTGCGGCAGGTATCTTGGTGGTTGCAGGAGCAAACTCCTGCAACGGCCGGGGTTTCTATACAGTTTCCATATTCCTGAAAAATATTCCATGCTGCTCACGGAAAATTTTTTCCATGATGGCCTTGATCGGTAAAACAGACTTAAAGGTGATCGACTCGTCTACCACTGAATGCTCCCCTTCTCTGCGAATCGAAAAGTGCATTTCAATATGGGTCATATTCATGACGGTTGCCTTTATCGTGACCGTTTTATTTACCGCGCTACTTTCGATCGTGACAGGATATGTAAATGAGTAGGGTATAAAACCAAGCTTAAGGGTTTCATGCACCAGAAATTTGTTCACTCCTGTCCTATCAATCTTCGTGATAACCGGGTGCAAGGATGCAAACTTATCCATATCGGTCAGGTAATCGAAGATGAAGTCGGGAGATTTATATAAAGTGAAAGATAGATTCATATTGTATAAAAACAATTGAACATTAACTTGAAGACATCAATCACTGCGATTAATAGAAGGCTGCCCTGGTCTTCTTCTTCATCGTATTAGGTTTATGAGTGCATGATATACCTGCTGTTTCTTCTAACCTCTTTTATACAAAGGGAGCTTAACTGCCTTTACTATGGTATCTGCAGCCAGATCTCCTTCCTCGGTAAAAGACCAAACAAACATCGCTTTCAACGGATGATCTTTTCGTATTTCTTCAATGGCCTTCAAGGCAAGTCGTTTGGTGATGCCTTTTCTTCGATACTCTTCCAGCACCATCGCGGAGCATAAATAGAGGGATTCGTATTTGCTGTGCAATGGTGTCAAGTCAAACAATTCCCGCTCCGATATTTTGTGTTCAAGAAATCTGAGCATCAATTCAGTTGTGGTGGGAATGACCAGCAACCATGCAGCAGGGCCATTCCCTTCATTATATTCAGATACAGTTGAAGGATGGATACTCCGAAGTCGCTCCAGCACATCCTCATTGACATCTATCTGATCAGGATCATTCCTGACCGCAAAGACATCCTCTGCGAGTTGAATCATCCTTTCAAAGTTACTGGGCGACATAGCTCAATGCTGATGATCATGCTGATAATGTTCCAGCAGCAGATTTCTACCAAAATCATCATCGAAATCGCGCCAGACCATGTGAATGTGATTAGCCATGTTTTGCGTTTTGTCAAACTCGACCAGGAATGTCTTTCCCTGGATGCGGTAATAATGTGGTTCACTCTTCTTAACCGATCCGGCCCATCCGAAGTAAATCATGTCGCCATCTTCCGACTTGATGCGATTGAGCCGGGCAGCAGCGATATCCTCCGGCATAGCAGAGAGAAACGCGGTGAGTAGCAGGTGCAGTAAATTCTTTTGTACACCGCTCATCTCCCCTGCAGAAATGCCGGCCTCAGGCAATGGAGACACCTGGGTGGCGGTAAAGGTTACGATCTCTATAAACGGATCGGATTGAAACACAGCCTTCTTCACCTGATCATCAGACAGTGAATTGAGCAACGCATAAGCGATATCTTCTTCCGCGGAAATGGCTCGATATCCCTTAGATGGTCCTTCTTTAATCTCGGCCGGATTGCTGCCAAAGAAAAAAGGTGTGTAGGCGACCTTATCCTTTACAATCGTAAAATTCAATACCACATGATGGCCCTGGAACGACCATCCCCACGTGCTGTCCACATGCGGTGTGCCATATATCGCCATGTAATAATTTTCCGGAATCCGGTGAGGGCTTGATGGCTCAAGGACATGTAATACATTTTCCAGATCCATGATCGCGCGCGTACGGTCATAACCATCCTGACTCAGGTATCCTTTCACAAATGCATACAATAGATTCTTTTGAAGCGAATCAAGATCCTTGACGGCAACCCCTTTTGGAAAAGCCACAGTCGCGGGAAGGAATGTCCATTCGTGCGGAGCCAGGCCATAGAACGGCAATACAGTTATAGCCTTTTGTTCAGGACGCAGTGATTGAATAAATACATTTGCCTGATCAGCCCCCCCCGGGGATCTGACTGCAGATGTGGTTGCATTGGCAGTGATAGTCATAACCATCAAGGTAATCCAGAGCCAAAAATGGATGTTTACAGTAGAGGAGTAATTCATAAAAGGGAGACTTTTTTCTAAAAATACAAATTTATGTGTGCCCACCACTGCCTGTTCAATGGAGATAATGATTGTGCATTATACGGCCTTGATTCGAATAAATGCCAGCATTTCGGAGGTGTACGTTTGCCCTGCAACGCTGCCGATGCTACGGATCAGAAGAAAAGTAAGTATGATGTGATGACGGGAATTCATGTTGTAATGATAATTAAAATTGTGTAAGAGCGTAAAAGGGCTGAAAAGGCGGAAGAGGCGAAAGAGGCGAAAAGGTATCAGTCGCTAATTCGCGCTAATTACTTTTTGTATCCTAAATTTTCTAAAAATTTCCCGGCATTACTAAGCTCGTCAGCATGACAGATCAATCACCCCTCTATCCAGGAAAAATCTCTAAGTGTTCCCCTCTCTTTTTTCGGATCTCATTCGTGCACGTAATCATTTTTAAGAGAGGGGTCAGGGTGAGTTATGCAGAAGCAGGAGAAGATAATATTTTACTTTTTCACACTCGTCTGGAGACGAGATTATATTGGGTTCAAGTCTGAAGACTTAAACCAGCTGTTGGTATTGACAGATACTCTGGCAGCTGGCAGCTCAAAATGACAGTCAACTTTAAACTTCTAACTGCTAACTTTTAACTGCTAACCTCTAACTGCTAACTCTTAACCATTTTTCCTTGAAACAACTTACCACCGTTGCTGATCTTACAGAAATAAAATCCGGCGGGTACAGATGAAACATCAATACTATGGACAGAAAGACCGGAGGCATCCCACTGTTGCTGCAATAACAGTCTGCCCTGGACGTCATACATGCCAAACGACACGGGGCCAATGGCTTGTTGGATCTCTATGACGAGTTGATCGATGATGGGATTTGGATATGTTTTAATACCGGACATTTGACTTTCATCTTCGACACCAGTCTCAATGAGCGCAAGCGCTGCTTCAACAGCAGCCAATGCATCTACTCTGCCAAATCCGTAGGTATTGTTTGGAACCTGTGAGCCTGGTATATCACCACACTGCTCATCTGTTGTCTTAGGGACTGCGGTGCTCTCGATGATGTCTTCAATGAGATCCACCTGACCAGCCAGGGCAGGATTGGCAGAGATCATCAGCGCAACGAGACCTGCGACATGCGGACCGGCCATACTGGTACCGGATGAATAATCATAACCGCCTCCAGGCACTGATGAACGCACTCCAGTACCCGGTGCGCATACATTTGGTTTGAGGCGATTGCTCAGATCTGACCATACAGGACCTCTGCTACTGAATCCAACGATCGTATCATTTGGTCTGGTCGCACCGATACTAAAGCTGCCTTCGTAGATCGCTGCGGGTGTATAGACCGTGCCACAACCACTGCCATCATTACCTGCAGACACGACGACGACAATACCTGCAGCCCGCAGATTGTTGACGACGATATTCATGAGTTCAAAATTGTCGGGAATACAACCTTCTGTTGGCGGACATCCCCAGGAGTTGTTGATCACATGCGGTGCTTTGGATGGATCTGGATTTTCATTGTTGAGGTCGGTAGGAGCCAGAAACCATTGGAAGCATTCGATGTAGGTGAATGGTGTGCCATAGCCTCTTTCCATATTCCTGCATGCACACCATTGGGCATCCGGGGCAACTCCGATTTGATTGTCACCTTCGCTACCGATCATCGTACCCATGGTGTGTGTGCCATGGCCCCAGTCATCACATGGTTCTTTAGTGTCAAAGCCACAAGGATTGACCGTATCCACATGATGCGTATCAGGCACATGTATGGCATCATGCCAGTTATAGTTGTGATCAACGGTATCGAGAATTTCATTGTATCCCCGATACTTGGTTTTGAGTGCAGGGTGATGCCATTCGTAGCCGGTGTCTTCTCCGCCGACGGTGGTACCTTGACCGGTATAGCCCAGTGCCCAAACATCATCCGCATTGATCATATCGATGCCCCACTCTACTGCAGACCTTTCATTGTTTTGTGCTTCATCCTGTTCAACAGGTATTGGTAATGTGACAGGTGATTCTGCTAGTAAGCTTGCGACATCTTGTCTGCTGGCAAGAGATTGAATTAAAGACATTGTACCTTCTGCACGGATCGCATTGACAACATAGAGTGATTGGTATGGCACCTGTTGCGCATCCAGGAAACCTTTAAGGCTTCGTTGCGATTGACAGGCGGTTTGCTGTAATGTAGTAAAGACATAGGTTCCCTTGCTTTCCTTTGATTGAAGCTGATATGCATCGGTGACATTAGCCTGCGTAGCCAATAGAATCAGAAAAGATGCTGACTGTCCGGCCCTTGCTTGATCGAGCAATTCAGGTGAAACTTTCTGCTTCCACTCCTCTCCATTCTGGGCAGAAGCAGTGAAGGAAATGAAAAAGGCTAAGGCTAAGGCTGAGGCGAAGGAGATATAACGGTGCTTGATCATAATGAGTCTAAACAGGCAGTGACGGGAATTGTTCCTTTGAAATTGAGCGGGCGAAGCTACAATTTCGGATGAAATTTGCCTGAATAACGGATGCCGGGAATGAAAAAGATATCTTCTAAATGACGGCTGGATGTCTGATCAGTAGAAATCGTCTGACAGAAATCAATCCTGCAGGAGCCAGGAAAAGGACTGCTGAACACATCGATCGATCAAGACCTCTGGATCAAATGGATAAGCTATCTCCTCATCCACATCGACGTACTTTTGATATACTTTTCCATGCCGGTCACGGTAATAGTTGACACTGATCGATATAGTCAGTTGGTCATTGATGACTTCCCAGTTGGTTCCGGTGACCATACCAAGTGTATTCCCACCATAAAACCTGGTCCGCTCTCTGCCTTTAAACACCACAGCTAAAGCTTCTCCTGAACTGGCGGTGTAGAGACTGGTCAGCACAGCAACTCTCGGAAGCGATTCATCACTGCAGGTATTTGGTAATCGTATCGAATACCCGCTGTTATAAAAATCACCGTTCATTATTTCCCAGGTTACATCGTCTGCAGGTAAAACGCCCACTGCTCCACCTGAGGGCCCATCCCCTATAATAGAAGCGAGCCCTTCAACCATTGGGTTCATGTTTCCACCACCGTTATAACGCAAGTCAACGATCCATCGGTCTGCTCCTGCTTCCTTGAGGCGACACACTTCATCCTGGATATTTTTTGCCATCTGTTCGTTATCACCCATTCCCAGTCCTACGATCCTTACATACCCTATCCTTTCACCCATCAACTCTGCCCTGAAAGGATATACTGCACCGCTTTGCACTTGCCGGTATATATCCATTTCAAATGCTTTCTGATGTTCCTTTAATTCACCGCTATGGTAATATGCGATTGGCAGATGATTGTAAAAAATACGTCCATGCTCATCATGCAACGCTTCAAGCAGGTAATTAAAAGCCGGAGCCAGATCTGGTATGTCCTTAGCGTCGGCAGCAAGTTGATACATGCTATCTTTCACTACCTCCCAATTGACATTTTCACGGTACAGTGAGGTGGTTTGGGCAACATGAATGATTCTTTCAAGATTTTCACGGATATGGGTTTCCTGCGAAAAGACATTTAACGGAAACATTCCCATTAAAATCAGGAAGTGAATTCTCATAAGCAGCGCGAGTAAAACATCATGGGCAATAGACTATGCATTTTCGAAATGTATATTTCTTGCAGAAGCCATCTGTCCTTCAATCGCACTAAGCCACTGTACTGGATGATCAACTGCAAATCTGTATGTAGTGCAATCGGTCATGGCAATTTGCAGTTCATTCTTTAACAACTTCCATGATTTATGAATCCGGATGCTTTCGATTTTGTCAAATTCAATAACGAACTGGAAATCCCTTGTATCATACCGCTGCCCTTTAAACAGGATTCGTCTATTCGTGACGGCGAGTTTGCCACCCTCTCCCTGCATTCCAGTCATGAGATTTGCACCACCTTCCTTGACAACGATTTCATCTAATTCCAGTTTAAGCTTCACATGTTTGTATGGATCACCGGACATCCACTTCATAATCAGCGCCCAGGTAATACCCATAAACAAACCTCTTCCAATTGATGCCCACAATATCGTAGTCGTAAAACCATTGTTCTCCGCTGATTTGATCCCTATCCAAATGATCGCCCAGAGGACTGCGGAACCTAGTGCCATTCTTAAGAAGCTATTTTTCAGTTCCTCAATATATAAAATGATTTTCGATTTAACTTGCTTCGGCCCCTGAACTTGTCGAAGGAAACACGCCAGGAACATTTGATTTCTCCGGTCCCTGAGCTTGTCGAAGGGAAGAAAAAACGCTCATCCCCAACCCATTTCCTCGACGGGAGCCAACGGCTCCGCGTCGAGGAAACGGGAGATTTTTACTTTGCTACCCTTCGGCAAGCTCAGGGACCATTTTACTTTTTCTTTTTATCCTTCTCCGCATTACTCAGCATATTAAACTTGACAATCCTGGCGATCAACGCTAAGGGAATCGGCTTGTCAAGTGGAAACTGAACAGAGCCCTTTCCTTGCTTGTACTTTGATAGTTCCTTTTGGAACGATTCGATTCCCGTCGGTGTCGGATAAAATCCGATATGATTTTTGAAAGCCGCGAAATGAACCAGGTTGCGTCCATCCAATACAAAAGTTGGGATGGCGTATTTGATGGCTTCATCTGCGGTGGGGGCACTCTTTGCAATTGTTGCCCTTATCTGCTGAAGCATGGCTTGAATATCTGCTGGAAAACCGGCGATGTATTCGTCAATGTTTTTTGCGCTGTTGGGGATCATCGGTCATGTTTTCATTCCCAAACTAAATATTATGAACTAATTACGACTCGTGCTGTGCTTTTTACTTTTTGAAATCTTTCCATATAAAAACGGCCCAGAACACACCGAGCAACTGAGAAACTCTCCGCAGGGAATAAAGAGCCAACGATGCCAAAAATAAAATTGGCAAAATATCCAATGGCCAATAATCGCAATAGTAGCCTGCTTTCTCTTTCGTCTGCCATGATCGTGGTAATTTCTTTTCTGCAGACCAATATACGCAGGTTTATCGATCCATTTTCCATTTGCTTAGGTTGCTTATGATGCCAGTTATGCCAACGACTCTTTACATAAAAATGATTTCATTTTACATTTGGATAATAGCTCGTATATACATTTACACTTATTGATAACCCAAACATCCAAAGATTATGAAATCACTACCATGGTTCTTTTTAATGCTGTTCACCTTACAGATTCGGCAACTATTATTGCACTCGCCCCAATACAAGATTTTTACAATAAAAATGAGCGTACATATCCTTTTAATTCTGCTCATCACTCCATTGTTCAACCACCTCGCTGCCCAACCGGTTATTTCAACTGATGATGATCCACCTTGCTTTGAAATAGAAGCACGCGTTCGGAATGGAAATACAGGCTTTGAAGCTGCATTATTTTCACCAAGTACCCCACCACCAGGCCAACCCGGTGGCGAACAGTGGCAAATGAACCCATCCGGTGCCCCAATCTGGAATACAAACGGTAATCAATATGGGGACGTACACACTTTTTTATACACCTATACCAAAGCGACAGGAACCTCAGTCTGGAGTATCGATTTCAATCGTGACGGCGATTACCTCGATCCAAGCGAATCTGTGACCAATCTAGCTCCTACCCTTGCAGGAAAAGGTTTCAAATATGTCAACCTTTGGGGCCAGGGGCATTCCAGTGGCTTAACGGCCCAGGTCACCGATTTTACGATTAATGGCGTAAACTTTGATAGTTTCTCATCTTCCAGTGAAACCCCATTCACCGTTTTGTTTGAAGAAACAAATGGCTTATTTGTTGATATCACGATCACAGCCAATTTTTCCTTTTCAGGGAATGGCAACCAGGAACGTCCCCGGATCTGGGTCCGCTTAGGTACTCCAAACGAAGCCCCCGTCTGCTCCATAACCAGCCCGCTGAATAATGCTCTTTTTAATGTCGTTGATACTATTCCTATCGAAGCGACTGTTACGGATGATGGCATCATCATGCTTGTTGAATTTTTTGATGGGGCTACTAAGATTGGAGAAGATGACATGGCTCCATACAGCTTCAACTGGGTTGGCGCATCCATCGGAGCGCATACACTTACCATAAAGGCAACAGATTCGTACGATGCCTTTACCGTTTCAGCCCCGGTCACCATTACCATTAATGCTCCTCCTACATGCACACTGATTAGTCCGCTTGATGGATTCGTCTATTTCGAGCCAACCAGCATCTTACTTGAAGCTATTGCTACGGATGATGATGACAATGTTTCATTAGTCGAGTTTTACATCAATGCTGTACTTGTTGGATCGGATAATATGAGTCCGTATACGTTTACATTCAATAGTCCCCCAAATGACAATTACATCCTGACTGCGAAGGCAATTGATACACGGAACGGGATGACTATCTCTGCTCCTGTCACCGGGATTGTCAACGATCCACCAACATGCTCGATTATGGATCCGGTCAATGGAGAAATCTTTTATGATCCTGCTCTCGTTCCTTTCATCGTATCAGCCACGGATGCGACGGACAATGTGGCTTATGTGGAGTTCTTTTTGGACAGTGTATCCCTGGGGGTTGATTTTTCTTTTCCATACCAATCGAATGCGCTGATCAATCTACCCATAGGCCTGTACACCCTGACCGCAAAAGCAGAGGATATTTACGGCGTGGTCACCTTTTCCTCGCCGATTGATATTGTGTCCCGATGTATCCGCGAAGACCTGGATCAAAATGGCATCGTCAATACAAGTGATTATTTACTACTCCTTTCCTCTTTCGGTACCTTTTGCACAGGTTGCGATGAAGACTTCAACAATGATGGTGCGGTCAATACCATTGACTTTCTCAGATTGCTGACTAAAATAGGGTATACCTGCAATTAAAGCGAAAGCTAAACAACAGCAATGACTAACTTACGATGGTCTGAGCCCGTAGTAAGTTAGTCATTGCTTTCAAGGTCATTGATTCCATGGAGACACCGGAGGTGATGTAGCTCCTTTTTCTGCGCAAGCAGACGGTAATTATGCTGCACTCCTTCCTGACCATAAACCCTCGGATGATAGAGATGAAATACGATAGCCTTGTTTTTAATGCTTACTCTTTTGATGCCATGGGCCATCAATCTCCATTCGATGTCCACATCTTCTCCAACACCGGCATTGGTGTAATCTTCGTCAAAACCGTTGATGTCCAGCAGATGCTTTTTAAAACAGCCCCAGTTGCGTCCACTTAAGCCTCTTGTCTTGTAAGCCATCGGAAAAAACGGATTGTATATTGCTTCTTTAACTTTGTATGAATCTGTCGTGAGCAGGGAAAAGAAATTAAGCTTGTCCAACGCCTCTGTCTTTAAAATTTCAGCAGACACTCTCTCACCAAGCATCACCGCACGGCCAGCCATAAAACAACCCTGTTTTGAATGATGAAGGTATGCCTTCACGAAATGGCGGTGAGGAATACAATCTCCATCTATAAATGCCACGAGTTCTGTCTTGCACTCCCGGAGTGACCTGTTCAGCATTTCATTTTTCCTAAAACCAAGATCTGCGGACTGATGTAAATGCCTGATCGGAAATGAATAGGTATGGCTATGGTCGCTGAAATACCGGATCGTTTCCTCATTGAAATCATCTTCAGAAAGGATGACCTCAAAATCATGACTTGATTGGTGGTTTAGTGCCTTGAGGATCACCTTGAGATTATCCAGTGCCTTGTAATAGGAAATGATGACGGTAAGTCTCATAGTATACAGGAGGATCTGAACAGAAGTTGCTTTACTAAATATGTCATTCAGGCAACAAAATACCAATTTACGGAAGAAAATATTTTTTCCGTTTAAAAGCTGTTAGCATTTTGCCTCATTGGATCATGACCTGAAACGCTCAAAGTTCTTGCCGTTAAATCTATACACACCATTTTCATGCGTTCCCACCCAAAGGGCACCCTGATGATCTTTGAAGATAGAAAACAGTGTGATATACCTGTTACCATCCTTGAATGGGTAATGTGTAATTTTTCCACCATCGTAGCTATACACTCCATCTCCATAGGTGGCAATCCATAATGCGCCGGACTTATCCTTTGCAGCCGACATATACGCTACCATATCTCCATCCTTGACTCCATCCAAACTGCCGACTCCTTTCTCTCTGCTATACCTAAATGCATCCTTATCCTTGCGATCCGTATTGCCTATGCCAGGGGTATTATTGTAGATATCATATCGAAACAATGAATTGCTAAACCAAAAATATCCATCCTGGTCTTCGATAATCGATCTGACTCCATTGGAGGGACCATTATGAATTTCAGTCACATCTTCTTCTGTCATCCAGTCCAACGTTTTTCCATCAAAGCGACATACGCCGAATACGGCTGTGCCAAACCAAATATTTCCTCTGCTATCTGTGTAAATGGTATACACATCATACGGGTTTAAACGATTGGCATAATCCGAAGGTGGAATTAATTCATCAAAATCTTTCCCAATTTGAATTTCAGGGAAAATTAAGCGGTGCAGGGTTTGACCATCATACCGATAGACCAGGCCTGAATCCTGCATGCATTTAAACCAAAGATCATCAGCTCCTCGCTTCCACTCGCTTGAGGATTGCGAGGACAATTTTAATGTAGTAAATCGCTGCCCATCATATTTACTGATGCCTCCAGGTGTGTTGAAGTATAAATTGCCAGCCTTATCCTCCAGTATCTGATCGATCCTGTTGTATGCCAATCCATCTGCTGTCGTAAATCGAATTATGTTCTTGCCATCATACTTGTACAAACCATCCACCCAGCTTCCAAACCAATAATTGTTGTTCCGATCCTGATAGACCAGCATCAGGTTATTGCTGAGTTCCTGTACGATTTCTCCGATACTTGTATCAGGAAGTGCTATCCGGGATTTCAAGGATGTTTCCGGGCTCGGCAGGCTCTGACTATGACCATGACAGGAGGTAAAACCCAGCATGCTTGTGAGTGTTACTACATGGAAAGCGTTTAGTGTAATCTTCATATACATCGCAATAGCGCTTTGACATCATAGACTATTATGCCAAATGATGCTTAAGCTATTCAGCCGCCAAGCTAATGCATAAAACTACTTCCACTTGTCAAGAACTAGTTAAACCAAACGGCATATCCTTGTCTCCTTAAATCGAGGGCGAGCTTTTCTTCCATGGCCAGGGCTTCTTTCTTATTCATGGGCGTTACGTTGACTGGTTCATAGAGGCTGGGGCGGAGATATCGACCGTACTTCTTCACCAGGCTGGAAGATATGTTATAGCCTCTTTTACTTATATACCCGCTCATGTGTTGCTTAAACCTTTCCTCGGGTGTCTTGCTCGTCATGCCTACATACAGGCATTCGACCACGCCAATAAACTGGGGATTCGCATCACGGAATCTGGCATGTTCAGTAAACACACGCTTGGAAAGTTCGATAACGTAGACCTGGTATTTCGGCATCAGCAAGTGTGAATGGCCTTATTTTAATTTCACTAATTTCATCATTATACAGAAGTATAATAAAACGCCGGATATAAGGATCTCAATCGATTAATCAGTGCTTCAAACTGCTCGTTTTCCTTACCATTGATGATGCAAAATTCCAATTTATACTTCTTCTTATCGAATGTAAATGATATCCAGTTATCATGCGTCTCAGCCGGGAATAGTCCATTATCCGTCATATGGATCGTGGCTCCCCTTGATATTTTAAAGTCTTCTAGCAGGTTTATAGGCACGCTCAAAGGCTGCTTCAAAAGCTGGGCAATCACTATATTATTCATGTCGATCGAAAGTCGCCCAGTCTCCTTAAAATTTTTGGAATAGATAAAAACGATCACGGTAACCAGTATATTTAAAGCTATCAAGCCACCTATCCATTTCATAGGCCATAAAAAGATAAAGGATAGCAAATAGGATAACAGAAAAACCGTCGCCAGGAAAGGAAATAGCTTCTTATAAGTTCTAGAATTAATTAATCTCAGGTCAATACGTTCACTCATAAACGTTGCGTCTATTTAGATTTCACATCAAAATTTGTCGACTCGTAATACATCGTTGTGCGTTCCTGGATTACAATTTTACGACAGTGAAATCTGAAGTCGCTACTTTTGTCCAACCAACTTGGACTTACTATCTACAAGTTGCTGTTTGATGTATGCTTTCAATTCGTCAAAAGTCATATTTTGTGTTTCCGCACTAATCTTATCTCTGATGTCTCTCATCATTTTTACGGCATCAAATTGTTTTTCCTTTTTACTCGTCTCCATAATTTATTAAGTCTTGAGGGCTTCTGATTTCAATCATTGAATAACCAAGTCGCAAATTAACAGAATTGTAGCCCTTAATTCTGTCAAGGTTCACGATATGCTTAAAGTTCCAACTTACTAGAACATCCACCTTATGAATCGTTGCTATAGCAATGTGACGGCAGTCTTCAATACTTGTGATACCAACCACTTTTTCATCAATATACATGTCAGCAAGTTTAACTGCTTCTTGTGTCAGTTCAACTCTTTGAAATTTATCATCCCAATATTTTGTAAGAAGGTCTCTGACTTGTAAAGGTGCACTTATCAATTCAAGATCAAGGAGGTCAGAAACTACAAAAATAATTTCGTCGTTCTCTAACCGTTCAAATAGCTTACGTGTTGTTCCTTTGAATTCATCGTCAAAGTACCCACCCACTACTGAAGTGTCTATATATATCCTCTGTTTCATTTAAATTTCTGTCATTACAAAGATAGTTAAAATTTTAGGCCTCCATCTATTAGTCAAACCCGCAACGCTTACTACCTCCCGCTAAACATCCAAACTAGCCCCTTCTCTTTCGTCGCTCTATAAATGGTCGAATGTTGTTCTTTGGGTTCATCTGAATATGTCCAGATGATGTTCAGAAGCTTTTCCGACTCCAGAATTTCAGCTAGTTCTTTGGTGTACTTTGAAATGCCCTTTTCGTCGGAACCTGCAAACCAGAACCGCTTTTCTCTGGCAGGTATTTTTGTTAAATAGTCCTTAGCATTTCGCACCAGCTCATGATCATTCCACCACAAGGAAGGATCCATGGCGATGTAGTAGTCAAACATGTCAGGGTTGACGAAGAATGTTTCAACGATAAATAGACCGGCGATAGATTCACCGATGATTCCCTTTGCCTCCGTTGTCCTGTATCGTTTGTTGATACCAGGAAAGAGTTCTTCGCTTATAAAAGCTCTGAACTTTTCTGAACCACCGACTATTGGTGCTATTTTCTTATCCTTTTTCACTTCGGTGGGACCTGTGAGGTCTCTTCGTCGCTGGGTGCTTTCAATACCTACAAGGATCATGGGTGGAATGCTTCCCTTGTTGATAAGATCAGCTAATGTATTTGCAATGTGTGGAAAATCTTCCTGGATGCCGCCATCCGGCATATACATGACGGGATAGGATTCATTCGTTTGTGCATACCCTGGGGGTGTCCAGATATTGATGGTGCGCGTCTCACCAAGTTGCTTCGATGCTATTGTCATTGATTCATGAAGAGGTATCGAGTCCGGTTGCTGTGCTTTGCAGAAATGCCCTGACCAGGTGATCAGCATCAACAGTATAGTGCAACTAGTTTCTCTCATGGATCAAAACTAAGGACATTTTTAATCATCTACCTGCCCCTTCGACAGGCTCAGGGACCGATGCAAACTAAAGATTGAAGACTGATTCATATCCGCCGCTAATTTGCGCTAACTATTTTTTTTGCCAACTACTAACTGCAGACTGCCAACTGCTGACTGATGACTGGCAACTGAAGTCCCACTGCAAATGCCGTGCATTTGGCGGGATCTTCGCTGCGCTCGAACTGCCAACTGAAGACTGAAGATTGCCAACTGAAGACTGCCAACTGACTCATCAGTCTGCAAAATCTTCAAAGGATCTACCGTTATATCGGACCACTCCTTCTGTGGTACCAAACCAGATATTCCCATGCTTGTCTTCGGTGATGCCAAATACCTGGGCCCGTGAGGCTATTTTGACAGACATCTTTCCGTCATAGCGGTGCAGTGACATTCCGTTGTCATCACTTTGACTCAGCCAAAGGTTGCCTGCCTTGTCTTCGAAAATATAACCAATGAAGTCCTTAGATACATTCGTCATGAAACGGCTACTGGTTCCTTTTGCAGCGGCAAGATCATTTCGATATAGCCCATCCTGGCCGCCGATCCAGATGATACCTTGCATATCCTCAATGATCATGCGCACATTTGAAAAGCGCAATCCAAGTGCATTCGACACCAGCGTAAATGACTTGCCGTCATAGTAACAAGCATCTCCATTTACTCCGTAGCGGGTACCAAACCAAATCCGTCCTTTTGCATCCTGGGTGATCGTGTTGACAGAAATGCCGCTGAGTCCATCTGCTGGAGTGAAGTTGGTAAAAATCTTACTTCCATGCTCATGACGTTTTGAAGGATCATACCGGCTCACACCATCATCGGTGCCGATCCAAACCAATCCATCTTTATCCTGCATCATGCATAGGATCATATCATTGGCCAGGCCATCAGTTGTCGTAAAGAGTGTGAATGGTTCACGGCCAGCCTTTGACTGATCATATCGACCGGAAGATCGATCTGCCCGAGGATCATAGCGGTACAGTCCTCCCCTGATCGTGCCAAACCAAATATATCCATCACGATCTTCGAGGATGGTAAAGACATGAAACTTTCTCAGGTTCTCCGATATGGTATAATTCGTAAAACGCGTACCATCGTACCGGATGATGCCCTCCCACGTAGCGAGCCATATATTTCCGTCTCTATCCTCCAATACATTGCGGGTGATGTCATGTGGCCCGGTAGTGGAGAAGGTATCTTTCGTTACCACAAAATATGGATCCTCAGGGAGTAGGTTTGTATCTGGCGTCAGGAGAGAAATCTGTGTCCCTTCATGGGCTTGATCTTTCGATAGTGAAGGATTGCCTTGGCCGGTGCATGAACAGAAAATGAAGAGCAGCGACAGTACTTTGAGGTATTTTTCCATGCTGCGAAAATAGTGATGGGTGGAGGTGGGTGGGTGTTATGGAGGTGTTATTTATTCTTCTACCCAATGACCCCTAATACTGCAACTTCGCTCAACAACCAGGGGGAAAAAAATGGAGTTAAGATGAACACATCTGCGCTAATCTTTTTCAAAATATCTCTGCAAAATCCTCGTGGTGTGTTTCGACCTGCTTACCACATCCTCTTGCTATACTTCGACTGCCCATCGCGCCACCTTGTCCTCCCGCTCAGCGCGGCGCAGCTCAACAACCGCGGAGCCGAACTATGTTTTCCAAAATACCAATATCTTCTGCCGCGCCCTTCATCCACAGCAAGTTCTGCACTCCAGGTTGCAGCCTCCAATGTAGCCGTCAACTTTACTAAAGAAGCATTCTTCCGCTGACCGTAATTTGAATTAAAGCCTGGTTCTATCAGATCACCCTGTTTCAGATTGGCCTTTGATTGGCGCATCCAATTCGTGCATTTGGGCTTGGGACACTTTATTGCTTCACTATTTTTTGCATCTTCATGTGGTTGTTCGTCTGATTAAATATTTTAACAAAATACAGACCAGCAGGGAATGCCGAAATATCAATCGGATCAGCAGATGGGTAGGCGTCAATCTTTCGGTTCATTCGACCGACAGCATCATATATTTCGATCTGATACAAACTCAAGTTTCCTTTGATTGTAAACTCATCCACGACTGGCATTGGAGAAATTTGAATCCAATCTTCTAGGTTTAGGTCTTCGTTTACTGCACTTACAATAGGATTATAGAAACCAAAATCGACGGTGTTATTACCACTCGCATCATAATTAAAATAACAACTGACTGGATCACCATCGTTCAGCGGTTCTTCATCTGAACTAAGGGTCACTATGCCTGACATGATATCTGTAAAAGAACCGCCAAAACCATTATTATCCAGATCCGTATCATTGTCTGCATCAGGTTGAAAGCCATTTGTGGATACGAAGTTTTCTAATGGCTCTCCAGGGCCCCAATTATCAACACTCCATACAAAGACCACATAGTTGCCGGGTTGCAGGCCGGAAAATGAATAATATCCATTTTCATCCGTCACCCGGACACCTCCGAAGCCCTGCCAATCGGGGATATCATCACCATCAGAATCCGACCAACTCACCAGAGATACACCCGGGATACCCGGCTCGTCAGGATTATTGATACCATCTTGATTCATATCGTTCCAAACTCTGTTACCGATCGAGACGATACCGGGAGATACAGGTTCCGCACAGTCTTCATAGCAAAATGCCATATCATTGATGGCCTGGATCATTTCATCACCCATTGCTTTTCCAGTGTTTAGAAAGGTAAGGGCATTGTTGTTAAAGTGATAAATGGCGTCTTCCGGTGATGCAGATAGATTCAGGTAATATGGTTTGGTATCAACGAAACCAACGTTACCACCATATAGGGTATCATTACATCCTACACTTTGTTGCGCTACAGAAACTATATTTTGCATACTCTGCACCCAGAGATCATTAATCTGTTCATACCCACCCTGTCCGGAACTTGCAATGACGACTGGCAGATTCGGTTTATCCAGGTCATTTCTTACATCATTGACTAAGTGATTCAAATTGCTTTCATATTCATTCAAAAAGTCGTCAGATGCTCCATCATTCCAACCTTGAAACCAGACAAATCCTGAAATCTCGAAATCCGTTATACCTATACCTGGAAATTCGGCTCCTAAGTTTTCGGTAACATCCTTCACCGTTTGAATCATGGCATTATAAAATGGACCTGTTGTCCCTCCTGCTGAAGGCGGGCGAAAATCTTCCGCCAGACTCTTTCCTCCCCAGGCCGTTTTTATGATTAAGATGGGGTCTTCAAAATATTCATCCAGTTGATGTGCAAACATTAACTCTGGTCCAATTAAATCCGCATACGCTCCCTGACCGACCGTTACATTTGATTTGATCGTTTCGCCATTGCGTGCAAAATATAATGAGGCATTCTCCAGTGATGTCCAATCATCTATGGTACCAATTTTAGACCACTTGCCGCTTACATCATTTTCAATAACATCAATCAAGCTTCCGGGATCATTTTCAGCATCATGGATGGTGCCGTATCCTTCCATATTCGACTGCCCAGCTAAAACAAACACTCTGACTTTGGACTGCGTTTTCTCCTGTCTACTCACAATCGGAACATACCCTATCTCCAGACCTGCAGGAGGTTGGACAATGGCAGCCGGATCAACAGTAGCTACTCTTCCTACAGCCGGTGGCGTCAGATATTCATCAGTATGACTCCAGTTGGTGTGAATGAGCTCGACTCTGCTTTGAAGCTTAGAACGAATATCTTCCGGAAGGTTGGCATGGATGATGGCGGGTTGATCCACAAAACGATACCAATAATAGGTAACTGTAGTGCCGTCCCCAAGGTCAGCTTTAAATGGCCCTGCTGTTGGGCCAGGACTATTCCAGGGGCCATTAGGATCTTGCCAATGACATTCCGGGTCTAAAGGTGTCAAATACGTGAGTTCTGGTCGGGGCGATGCAGGTACATCAGTCGTTAACAAATTCGTAGAGGGGGGCACATCTCCTTCCTCAATAGCACTCCAACGATTATCCGGATTGAGTTTAAAATATTCTGGTAATAGGAAGTTTTTTTCTCCTTTCTCAACGATATTCAGGTCATATGCAAAACCCATACTGTTTGCATTTTGCTGAACATTGTCTATGTAATTTAAATCAATCTCATGCGCTATCCCATTCAATGAGGTCTCAGCGATTTCAGCAGCCATGGCACCCCCATTGTTGACAAACGAAACACCATTGGTCCCGGCCGGATTAATACCAGGCAGAACAGCGGGGCCACCATTGAACCAGCTGTGCAGATCATTCCAGAGCGCATTTTGGGAGTATACCGAAATTTGATTCAGCACTATTGAATTGTCTTCATGGTTAGCAGGGAAATGTAATTGTTCCACTTTAGCATACGGACTTCCGCTGCTATCCAGCGAAATAAGTGCCGGTGATCCTGCATGTTCGATACCGAAACCTACATTCGGATCAGAGGGTCTTGCGTCTAAGAATAATCCTTCTAAACTTGGATCCAGCAATGCGGGTTCTGTCCAGAAAGTGGGTAAAAAGAAGGTTGCAGGACCTTTGAAGTTTGTGGAATTTAAGAATAATGTCCAGCATTGATTGCCCGTCCTGGTATTGGTTCCATTTGTATTTGGAATGGGTTCTGTCAATGGTAAGGGAATATATCCATATCCAAGCATTTCGCCATTTACACTTTGCGCCATATTCAAGCCATCGGGCGCCCATAGTAGCTTGTTAGATAATTGAGCTACGCCGTATTTACCTCCGGGTGTGCTCCAATCTCTTTGACCATTTGGTAAAATGTCACTTCTCCCGGCACCTGGGCCATTAGCCCATGCGAAGAAATTATACGAAACACCACCCATGATAAACTTAGGTACTCTTGTGCCGAAACGCGTATCATGCCACCAGCCTAAGCCTCCTTCGATGGTGGTATAAAATTGGGCAGGCTCAGTACCCGTCCGTTGAGTGCTCATCCAACTACTGCTCAATCCCATTTGGAAGTTTGCAGGTCCAGGATACTTATTAA
>JANNSS010000346.1:0-2673 GCA_031402955.1 Saprospiraceae bacterium | reverse complement strand
ATACATCAAACATCTATACCCGGCGGACATTATCCGGTGAATTCATCATTGCCAATAAGCACCTGATGAGAGACCTGATGAATCTTGGGCTGTGGAGCGAAACCATGCGGCAAAAACTAATTGCAGCGAATGGTTCTGTTCAATCTATTCCAGAGATTCCTCAAAATATCAAGGATATCTATAAAACTGTTTGGGAAATTTCTCAGAAATCAATCATTGATATGTCTGCAGACCGGGGAGCATATATCTGCCAGTCTCAGAGCCTGAACATTCACATTACAAACCCTAATTTCGGCAAGCTTACGTCTATGCATTTTTACGCCTGGAAGAAAGGACTGAAAACGGGCATGTACTACCTACGTTCTACTGCAGCAGCCGATGCGATCAAGTTTACACTTGACAAGTCTGCAATCCAGGAAACGGCTGCCGTGGATCTTGCCCTTGCCTTGACAAGCGACGTTGAGCAACCAGCGGATGTAACAGTTGCGCAAGCTGCGGTTGATATGCAACAAACGATACGCTATCAGCAAAGTGCAGATTACGATCAGAAGCTCGCCGATATGACTTGCTCGCTCGATAATCCGGATGCCTGTGAAGCCTGTGGTAGTTAAATACCAGCTGAAAATAAAAAAAGACCTGGTCAATATTGATCAGGTCTTTTTTTTGTCCAATATGTCCCGTCCTGAAATAACGATACAATAAAATGTATCTGTTATGACAAAAAAAGCGAAGACAAATTACACAAAACGCAGTCAGCGGGATTATCCAATGACTTTTAAGCTCCAGGTTGTCCAGGAAATAGAACGGGGCAGATTAACTGTAACATCAGCGTGCAAAATGTATGGCATTCAGAGCTATTCTACTGTTTTGACCTGGCTCAGAAAACATGGTAACTTTGACTGGGAGAATCAAACACCCGCTCACATGGCTAAAACACCGGAACAGAAAATACTGGAGTTGGAGGCCAAGGTTAAATTACTGGAAAAACAGAAAGCTTTGTTAGAGCAACAGGCTGCGAAGGCGGACAAGAAAGCGATCATTTTCGACATGATGATTAACCTGGCTGAGAGAGAATATAAGATTGATATCCGAAAAAACTCCTCACCCGAACAATTGACCAGTACAAACAACAAACCCAAGAAAGCATAAGCTTTGCCTGTGGATTGTTCGGGGTAGACAGACAGGTTTATTATCGAAAGAAAAAGAGTAAACAAAAGCGTCAGGATATCGCTTCCCAAGTTATTGAACTGGTCCAAGAAATACGTCAGCAAATGCCTCGGATAGGCACACGCAAACTGTATTATTTGCTGGAAAGAAAATTAGAATCATTGTCTGTAGGCAGAGACAGGTTATTTCGAATTTTAAAAGCCAATCACTTATTAATCATTCCCAAACGCAGTTATCGGATTACAACCAATTCACACCACCGCTTTAGGAAGCATAAAAACCTGATTGAGCGATTAGCAATAACAAGACCGGAGCAGGTATGGGTATCTGATATTACTTATTTGGGGAACAGAGAAAACCCTCGTTACCTCTCTCTGGTAACAGATGCTTATTCCAAGTTTATTATGGGATACAATGTATCGGAAAATCTAAATACGGAAAGTTGTATCAGAGCTTTACAAAAGGCTGTGAAGGGCAGGCGATACACATCCCAGACGCTGATTCATCACTCAGACAAGGGGATCCAGTATTGTAGCAATGAATATCAGAAAACACTTTCTGAAAATGATTTACAATGCAGTATGACTGAATCCTATGATCCCTATCAAAATGCAGTAGCAGAGAGGGTTAATGGTATTTTAAAGCAAGAATTTCTGATTGATGAGTACAAAGTAGAATTAGCTGAGATAACCCAAATAGTCAAGAAAAGTATCGATATCTATAATAACAAACGACCTCACTATTCATCATATATGCTGACACCCAGACAAATGCATGATCAACAAAAAGTAAAAATAAGAACCTATAAAAAAAACAGTTGCAAGAAAACTCTTGCAACTGCCTCAGATGATTTAATTTAGCCTAATAAACCTGTATCGGATTTTTAGGACTAGACAAAGATCCTTTACATATTCTTTACAATCTCCTGTCCGAATTCAGAGCACTTTAATAGCGTGGCACCTTCCATCAATCGATGAAAATCGTAGGTTACCCTTTTGTTTGAAATCGCAGCTTCGAGCCCTTTGTAAATTAAATCAGCAGCCTCAAGCCAACCCATATACTCAAACATCATCACACCTGAAAGAATTACGGACCCTGGATTCACCTTATCCTGACCCGCATATTTGGGTGCCGTGCCATGAGTTGCTTCGAAGATAGCGTGACCGGTGAGGTAGTTCACATTTCCTCCCGGAGCTATACCAATACCTCCAACGATTGCCGCCAATGCATCGGAAACGTAATCACCGTTAAGGTTCAACGTAGCCACTACTGAGTATTCATCAGGACGCAACAGAATCTGCTGCAGGAAGGCGTCAGCGATAGCATCCTTGATTATCAGCTTATGCCCATTCTTATTAATCACTTGCCAGGGGCCGCCGTCCAGGTCTACAGCTCCAAACTCATTCTTTGCCAACGCATAACCCCAATCACGGAAACCGCCCTCTGTAAACTTCATAATGTTCCCTTTGTGAACGAGCGTAATGCTGGGCTTCTTCTGGGCCAACG
>JANNSS010000345.1:0-3625 GCA_031402955.1 Saprospiraceae bacterium | reverse complement strand
GTTGTCGGTAAGACGACCCTCCTTTATGATTTCCGGTGCCTCAAGGATCTGCATGCTATGCTTAAAAAACATGGCGACTGGATGGACCTTGGCAGTGCAGATGAACAAAAACCTGCTAAAGACGGGACCGTTGAGGCCTGGGGACGCTCAGAGAGCAATCCTGTCGGTGGATGGTATGGATTGAAAAAGGGGCTGCGGGGGCGCTTTGGGATGTATATCCCGCCATTGATGGAGAAGCTTGGACTCGCGGAAGTGACGCATGATCCGAAGGGGAATAGGATGAAGGGGGTATAAGCGAGATACTTATTATGTGCACTAATTTTTGACGCTTATTCTAAAGGGTGGTACTTTTTAGGATTGTAATATGATACAGGTAAGAAACAAAGCGCATTAAACGTAATGCAAGCGGGATATATAAAAAACGCAGGTTTGGCTTGCCGCAATGAACATATGTGAAAACGCAACTGAGGGTTGCTGAGAATCAGGAAGAAGCGATAATTTGAGTTGCGGAGATGTACTTGCTAGCGGTCATGTTGACAAACAATTCATGAATAATGACGATCAAATTTTTTGTAAGATGAAAGTATTTAAATTATTAGGAATACTCATAGTTGTAGCTATTGCTGGGCTTTCATGCAATTCAGAATCAAAATATAATTCTATATTTGATTCTTATGAAAATATAAAAGAGCCAGCACCTTTTGCTACAGCATTAGCCTTAAAAGGGAATACTTATAAGGGTTGCTTTTCTAGTGATTATACGACCTTTTACTTCTTCCGACATAAGAAACCTGACCAAGAGGATTATCGAATATTTCAATCCACTTTTCTGAAAGATAAATGGAGTGAGCCTAAAGAAATATTTTTTTTAGACACAAGTTCAGACTTATATCCAATGGCTTCTACAATTGAAGCAGATAAATTATTTTTTGTATCATACCGAAGAACACCCACAGACACTACCAAAAAACCAAACGCAAATTTGTGGTTTACCACAAAAACAAATAGTGATTGGGAAAAGCCAATGCCATTTGAGCAGGCTAACTTAATCTACAATTATAATTCCCAACCATGCATCACGGAAAAAGGAAATGTTTATTTCACATCTGACACACCTGACTGGAGCAAAAGACTGACATATAAACTGGGGTATAAAAATGGAAATTATCAAAAGCCAGTTTTGTTTGATTATGTTAATAACTTACGTATTGCTGATACTACAAAAACGTACTGGGAAATCTGTGTTTCTCCAAATGAAGAATACATGATTATGACAATTTCAGAAAAGGGGAAACAGGCAAAATTATATTTATCAAATAACATTCAGGAGAAGTGGACAAGCCCAATATATATTGGCGATATTATCAAAGAAGATATGTCAGGCAACTTTCCATATATTACAATGGATGGGAAGTTTCTGATTTTTACTAGAGAATTTAGTTCTTTCTATATTTTGCCGACAAAAATGTTTGTCAAAAAGGGATGATATGAATATAAAACACGAACCGCTAACAGCACCTATAAGAAATTGGCGGTTCAGTGGTTAAATGAACCTTTGTACTTCGTATCAAGTTCAGTGGTGGAAGACAGTTTTGTGCTTCGGAATCGCCAAATTCTTGTAGCTGCAAAACGTTGAGCAAATCCAAAATCTTAACACCAACAGTGTAAAATGCTTCATTCCTTCTTGGTGACTCCACCTCGACAGATTATTGGTCCCCAAACCTTTTCCACACAATCTCATATTTCAATGATGGAAATTTCCATGATTGCGATATATTGAGGCTCCTGGCCACTTGGTCATAGCATAGAAAAAATAGATCCATGAATCTACCACTCGTCATTACAGCCTTGTGTCTCCTCCTCCTCACCGGATGTACACAGCCAACAGAAAAAGAAATAACCTCACCGCCTTACGATGTGATGGGAAGGGAAGTAAAAGTTTATACAACGGCCGATAGTAGTGAATTTCGGCTGACGCAAACTGGTACTAAGGCATTTCAAGATGCAGTACAACCCTTGGAAACGGAGGTAGCCATTTTTGTCAATCCTGGTAAAACCTTCCAGACCTTTATGGGTATCGGAGGTGCTGTCACCGATGCCAGTGCTGAGGTTTTTGCTACCCTGCCTGCCGAAAAACAACAGGCTTTCTTAAAATCATACTTTGACAAAACGGAGGGCATCGGCTACTCGCTCATTCGAACCAGCATCCATAGTTGTGATTTTAGCAGCGAGAGTTATACATATGTGTCTGATGAAGACAAGGCACTGGGTACCTTCAATATCGAACACGACAAAAAACACCGGATTCCGCTGATCAAGAAAATCATTGAAACCGCTGGCGGAAAAATACCGCTCTATGTCAGTCCCTGGAGCCCTCCGGCATTTATGAAAGACAATAAGAATATGCTGCGTGGTGGCAAGCTGCTGCCTGAATTTTATCAATCGTGGGCACAGTACTATGTGAAATTTATAAAGGCATACGAAGGCCTGGACATTCCTATCTGGGGATTGACCGTTCAGAACGAGCCGATGGCTACACAAACATGGGAGTCCTGCATCTATACAGCAGAAGAGGAGCGGGACTTTTTAAAAAACCATCTGGGCCCTACGTTAAAAAAGGAAGGATTTGGTAATAAAAAAATCATCGTATGGGATCATAACCGGGATCTGATCAATCACCGGGCTGAGGTTATCTTAAGTGACCCTGAAGCCTCTCCCTATGTGTGGGGCATTGGTTTTCATTGGTACGAAACCTGGACCGGAGGAGAGCCGATGTTTAGCAATCTGGACCAGATCAATGAATCCTATCCCGACAAGAACCTCATATTTACCGAAGGATGCAACGAAAAATTTGATGCAGCTAAATACCAGTATTGGCCAAATGCAGAGCGTTATGGAAAATCTATGATCAATGATTTCAACCAGGGCACAGTAGCCTGGACTGATTGGAATATACTGCTTGATGAAACCGGCGGACCTAATCATGTCAACAATCTATGCTTTGCTCCTGTACATGCGGATAAACATACGGGAGAGCTGATTTATACTCCCTCCTATTATTACATCGGGCATTTTTCAAAATTCATTCGTCCGAATGCGAAGCGTGTAGCTACCGCACCTAGCAGAAGCGCTTTGCTGAGCACATCGTTTCTGAATGAAGATGGTACGATGGCTACTGTGGTGATGAACCTGACAAACAAGCCCGTTACTTATAAACTCTATGTAGGATCGCAAGCCATTGAGGAGGTGATTGGAGCGCATGCGATACAGACGATCGTTTATTGAGGCAAGCGAAATAGATAGAGAAAAAGTAAGTACGGACAGGACGCGTCCTGTCCGTACTTACTTTTTCTCTACTTATTTCCGTGAATATTACCTGCCGTTAAAAACGGCTCAAGTGAGTAGTGCCTGGAACATGATTCCTTTGATCTGACGTATGCGGATGCTTCTACCTGCTACCTCTCATCCTGGTGCGACATTTCGACTACCTTTCGCTCTACCTTGTTCTCCCGCTCAGTGCGGCGCAGCTCAGCAACCGCGTAGGTCAACCTAAGCCCAACTTTGTGTTAGTGAGAAAAAAAGTGTTTTGCTGTACGGACAGGACGCGTCCTGTCCGTACAGCAAA
>JANNSS010000344.1:0-10026 GCA_031402955.1 Saprospiraceae bacterium | reverse complement strand
AGTGATCAGTAACAACAACGTAACGCAGAGTGCATCCTTCTTTTCACTGCGTCCTTTGGAAGTAAGAGACATCGCAGGTATCGCCGTATTCCGCAGAGCTCTGACCGGTTCGAATGTGGATGTGCCAAATGGCGTGCAGGTGATCAACAATACGGTCTCCGGGTATATTCAGGACAATGGTGCTTCTGCCAGTGAAGGCTTTGGTATCGTCATCGAAGGAACCAATCACACGGCAACAGGCAACACAATCAGCAATAATGACGTGGGTCTGCAACAACAAGCAGGACATACACCATATCCTGGTGATGGTAATCAGAATGATATGGCTGATACCTATTTCGGTCGCGGTAACTCACCGATGACCTGCGGCAATACGGTTGTCCCAAATACATTTGTATCCAATGGTACGAATACCCGTAACATCAGTGTAGGCGGAGGTATTGTGACAAATACCAATACGATGGAATCTTTCTGCAGTATTCAGAGTGCCATCGATGATGCCAATACGATCAACGGGCATACCATCACGGTACAAGCAGGCACCTATGCTGAAAATATCATTGTCAATAAATCAATGACGATCCTCGGACCTAACAGCGCTATCAATCCTTGCTCCGGAAGCCGCGTGACAGAAGCCATCGTGGTGCCCGCAACAGCAGCGATCAGCAGTGGCGAGATATTCCATGTCGCAGCATCCAATGTCACCATCAGCGGCTTGACCATCGATGGGGATAATCCAGCCCTGACCAGCGGATACAGCAGTACCAATGGCGCTGATATCGATGCGGCAGAGGGGATCACTGTCTACGAAACAGTTATCAATGGCCTGACCGCAACGAATAATATCATTCAGAATCTCTCTTATTTCGGAGTGACTTTGTATGATTATCCTGCTGGAGTTCCTTCGACAGGCCATACCATTTCAAATAATAAAATACAGAATCTCGGCACATATGATACAGGGTCAGGTATCCCATTGTGGGGAGGTGGTGTGTTGCTCTACAACAACCAATACGCAGCGGTGATTGACAACTGCATAAGTAATGTACGTATTGGTGTGCAGACCGGTAATTACTATTCGGCTAATCCGGGCAGTAGCACCTACCAGCAGATTTCAGGCAATACCATCTCCGCACGCAGACGTGGTATCTTCCACAATCTTGCCTACAACACCGCTTCTCCTTATACACTCAGCAGCAATACCATCACCGGTATAGCGGATGCAAATGAAACAGCATCATGGGATGGTATTCTATTAGCCTCCATGTCTCCGACGGCTTCTACATCTTCCGGTAATACTATTGATGCATCTGCCATCACGGCTATTCCGGCCACGGGTATATCTGTATGGAATTGCCAGGCTGCACCGTTGATCTCCGGTGGCACCATCAATGGTGTTGATTTAGGAATCAACGTCAATAATTTCGAAGGCTATCCAAGCACAGGATCCAATGCAGGTAATACATTTGCGACCATTGACGGGGTGACCGTCACCGGCGCAACAATCGCAGGTATCCGGATCAATGACAATCCATCCAATACCAACGGGGCCATCGTATCCGCTGAGGTGAAAGGAAATACAACCGTTTCCGGTAGCCCGACAGGTATCCTTGTCTATGGCAGTGATGCCACTGGTAATGTGCACAACAACGCATCATCGATCACCGGAAATACGATTGGCGTCGATGTGGACGGGGGTACTGTCACCCTTTTCCAAAACAGCATCACCACCAATGGCACTGGAGTTCATGTAACGAATAGTGGTAACCTCACCTCAGCTACTCAAAACTTTGTGACCAACAATACAGTAGATGGCATTCGCATCGAAGCTGGTGCAGGAAACATCGGCGGTATAAATGAGAATGATTTATCAGGTAATACAGGTTATGCCATCAACGATCTCAAGGTGTCCCCTGCTATAGATGCAACATGTAACTGGTATGGTTCAACTGTGCCGGCTGTCATAGCTGCTGAAATAAACGGGAGTGTAACCTATGCACCTTATCTCGTGAGCGGAACAGACAACTCACCGATGACAGACGGATTCCAGCCTGCAGGAAGTTGTGCAACACCATGTCCGCCATTTACGATCATTACCTCCTCCACACCTGCAGGTTGTCTTCCGGCAACAGATGGCACAGCGCTGGTCAACTCCGTGATAGGCGGAACGGCTCCATTTACCTATGCATGGAGCACGATGCCTGTGCAAACATCGGCCATGGCTACAGGGCTGGCGATCGGCTCATATACCGTGACCGTTACAGATTTATCCGGTTGCACTTCCTCCGCAAACGTAACTGTCGATTTCAATGGGCAGGCTTTTTTATATGCCGATGCGGACGCAGACGGATATGGTAATCCGGGAATCGATACGGTTTCTTGTACCCCCATATTGGGATATGTTTCCAATGATGACGATTGTGACGACATTAATCCATCGGTTAATCCTTCGGTGACTGAGCTATGTAACGGCATCGATGATAACTGTAATGGACAAACAGATGAAGGATTGTTGATTATCTACAATACGGACCTTAACGGAGACGGCGTGGTCAACACAACGGATTTTCTGACTCTGATCGGGGTGTTTAATCAGCCTTGCACTGGTTGCCCCTCAGACATCAACCAGGATGGTGTGGTCAGCACGTTCGACTTCCTTCTGTTGTTGAGTAAGTTTGGTTCAGGGGATCCCCTTATTACCGAATGCATTCCTATCGATCCTATTGATTTTCAGGAAATCTATGGAGATGTTCTTTATACGGCCGGAAACGGTCATTGGACCCGCTTCTTTAAAACCGATGGGGATCTTGATGAAAAAGTATTGAAGAGTTGGTTAGCCGAAAAGGAAGAAAGTGCATGGAATGCCAGGCTTGAGCTTTACCCTAATCCGGCGAGTGATGAGATCAATATCCAGCTGCATGAGTTGAGGGGCGGGTCTGAGCTGATCGTGACTGATCAGATTGGCCGGATAATCCTACGCAGGACGGTACAATCTGGAGAGAAAATAATCAAACTGGACTTGAAAGCTGGTTCTTTTAACAATGGAATTTACTATGCTACTGTAAACTATGGCGATGGAGTCCTGATCAGCCGGTTTGTAGTGACAAAGTAAATGATCTGTCAATATCAAGGTTGTCAATCTTGTCTCTTAAGCATGATGACACTTTTCTGCGAGAAATCCTGGCATATGATTACTAAATTTGCAGCCTTCCCCAATAAATGTAGAATTCCCACATTTGAAGACTTTCCCAATCGGGAAAGTCTTCAAATGTTTTATAAAAAAGGTGAAGGCTTAGGTGAAGGAAAGAGGAAAGGAGTTGTTTACGAATAATTACCAATTTGATAAAACCGATTAGCTTTTATTACCACATTGAATACTGACCTTTGTTCCTCTACGAATTTGGAAGTTCTTCTGGTCATGAAAAAGTATAATCGGTTACAACTGTTCTTCTTTTTTACGATTTTGCTTTTACCAGGAATAAAAGCAACTGATTATACCTGGATCAGTGGTTCTGGAAATTGGAATGATTCTACTAAATGGTTCCCCGTTGGCGTTCCCGGGCTTTCAGACAATGTGGAGATTTCCAGCGAAGGCCCAACCTTACTTTCCCATACGATAGTTCAGGATTTGACGGTACTTACGAATGGATCGATCAGTGGTGATTTCAACCTCATCGTCAATGGAGTATTGCTATTTAACGGCTATACCATCGGTGGTCTTTATACAGGAAATGGAAATCTGACCGTCAATGGAGATTTTATATGGTTGGAAGGAACCATCGGTAATTCCACCGCCACCGGTTCTGTCACGCTGAATGGATTGCTATTACTAGACGATGCTGCAGGCTTCGGTGAGCATTATCTCCGAAAGAAAACGCTCATCTGCCAGGGAGGGGTCAACTGGCAAGGGGGATATATTGGTTGTTCAAATGGAGCACAATGGATCATCCCTCCAGGTGCAACACTCACAGAGACCTGTACAGCCTATGCAGAGATTTTCAATCCATTCAGCGGAGGCGGTGTTTTTGAAAACCAGGGCCATTTTATCAGAAGCGGCAATGCCCTCTTTGGTATTGGTTATAGCTTTGATGGCAGTTTACCATTTATTAATTCCGGCACGTTTACATCGAATGGTGCACCCATACATTTTTTCGGTCCGCTCCAGAATGCCCCTTCAGGGATACTGGAAGGAATTGGCTCCATCACCCTGGAAGATAATTTTGTCAATCATGGTACGATAGCGCCTGGTCTGCCTGTGGGAGAATTGACCCTGATTCCTTTGATATCGGTCCACAATAGTACACTCGATATAGACATTTCCGGACCTGGAGGACCAGGTTTAGGGCATGACAGGTTGAAAATCACAGGAGGACTGGACATTGACAGTAGTACGCTTCAGGTGGAATTGCTTGGCGGTTATTCACCACCTTATGGAACTTCCTTTCAGATCGCCTTGGCAACGGATTCGGTGATGGGTACATTTTCAACACTCGACTTACCACCAGACTATATGATGAGGTATGACTCAAACGCCGTTTATATCATAAAAAATGCGCCTCCGGTGTGCAGCATCATCAATCCTCCCTTTAGCGGTTTCATCTATTATGATCCATCCGTGATCCTTGTGGAAGTATTGGCGACAGATCCAAATGATACGGTTGTACTGGTAGAGTTTTTTCTAGATGGCCTACAGATTGGTGAGGACAGCATAGCTCCATATAGTAATACAAGTCTGGTGAATACGCCGATGGGCATGTATACACTCACAGCAAAAGCGACGGATACTTTTGGCGCAAGCACATTATCATCACCTGTGGATATAACCGTAAGATGTATCCGTCAGGATATAGACAACAATGGTACAGTCAATACGCTCGATTTTTTACTTTTTTTATCCAGCTTTGGAATCACCTGCAGTGGTTGCCCTGCTGATTTTAATCTTGATGGTGCTGTCAATACGATTGACTTCCTGAGTTTACTCGCTGTTTTTGGGTACTCATGTAATTAAATGGAATTACAATGTTCCGGGTAACTGCGCCTATGAGCTTCTTCCTATTCTCTTTACGATTAATTGTCAATTTAATATAACGGATAAGTTCTTTATGCCACCTTGAACTTATACCTTTCTTCCTCTAAAAATTTGGTCGTAAAACATCCATGAAAAAACAAAATATATTCCTTCTTTCGCTGTTATTCGCATCTTTTATTTTCAATGATATAAAAGCTTTAGATTATACCTGGGTCAGCGGTGGAGGCAATTGGGATGATCCATCTAAATGGCTTCCCATAGGGATTCCCGGGCCATCAGACACTGTAGAGATTTTAAGTGGTGGTCCTACATTGATCTCCTCTACCGTAATTGAGAACTTGTCCGTCCTGAGTGATGGGTTTGTAGCAGGTATTTTCGACCTAACTGTCAATGGTCTCTTGACCAGGAACGGGGGACTTAGTGGGGTTGGCCTTTGGCAGGGACCGGGCACACTCACCGTAAATGGTGATTTTGTTTGGCTGGGGGGAGCAATTGGCTTTAATTCCGTTGGTGGTTCGATTATTATAAACGGATTGACGCTTATATCAGGGTCTGATGATCATACCTTGTATAGAAAAACACTCGTTTGCGTCGGCGGAGTCAACTGGGAAAGCGGTCGGATTATTTGTAGAAATGATGCACATTGGGTGATCCCTCCCGGGGCAACTATGACACAGACTAGTTCATCCAACGTCGAGATGATTGAATTTCCAATCGGCGAAGGTTCAACTTTTGAAAATCAGGGTCATTTTATCAAGAGTGGAACTGGGGATTTATGGATTAATTTGTCATTTATCAATTCAGGTACATTTACCTCCAATGGCGGTCCCATTCGTCTTTCAAATAATTGTTCTTTTGAGAATAATCCTAACGGAATCTTCGAGGGATCCGGATCCATTGTTCAGTATACTAATAGTGATTTTACCAATCTGGGCTCCATTAGACCTGGCCTGCCTGTTGGAGAGTTGACCTTTAGCAATAATCCAAGTGGTGTTATTCAAAACAATATTCTTGACATAGATATTTCCGGCTCCGGAGGCCCTGGCACAGGACATGACCGATTAAATATCACAGGTGATTTTGATATTGCCGGTAGTACATTGGAATTGGAATTGATAGGCGGATATTCACCTCCTCCCGGAACTTCCTTTCAAATCGCATTGACCACAGACTCAGTCATAGGCATATTTTCAACACTCAACTTACCACCTGATTTTATTGTGACATATGCGATTAATGGCATCACCGTCCTGAAAAACGCATCTCCGGTTTGTTCGATTACCAATCCGCCATACAACGGGTTTCTTTATTATGATCCAAATGTCATTTTGGTGGAAGTATTGGCCACCGATGTCAATGATACAGTGACCCTTGTGGAGTTTTTCCTTGATAGCATAAAGTTCGGAGAAGACAACACCGCTCCTTACAGTAACTCCGGCCTGGTCAATACGCCGATGGGCATGTATACACTTACGGTTATGGCCACGGACAGCTTTGGTATAACTACGGTGTCTATGCCTGTCGATATAACGGTAAGATGTATCCGTCAGGATATTGACAATGATGGCATCGTCAATACAATTGATTTCCTGCTGTTTTTATCCAGTTATGGAAATACCTGCAATGGTTGCCCTGCTGATTTTAATCTTGATGGTGCTGTCAATACGATTGACTTCTTGAGTTTACTCGCTGATTTTGGGTACACATGTAATTGAATAACGAACAGGGAACAGGGAATATCGAAGTGAGATGTTTGTCAAGAGTTTGATTCTACTATTTTTCAACATGGAATAGCCGAAGGGAATAACGAATATCGAGCAAGGAATATCGAAGTGAAAAGTGAGCAAGGGGCATAGAGCATAGAGATCATGTTCATTGCTTTTACTTTTGAATCATGAGCATCATTCTCTATTGACGGATCATGCCTCCCCTCTCTTCAGAAAATCATATTCGAACTACAATTCTCCTGCAAAAAGAGAGGGGTCGGGGGTGAGTTCTCCGGAAAAAACAAGGGGCAAGGAGCAGAAGGAATAACGAATACCGAGCAAGGAATATCGAAGTGAGAAGTTTGTCGGGAGCTTGATCCTGCTTTAGAAGCATAATAGCTATTTATAGCTAACTTTTCACGTCGTGAGTGATGAATATACTCTGGAAGCAGGAAGCTGGTAGCTTGGATCTGATATCATCAACCCATCAACCATGAAGTACTTTGAGTCCGGTCTAACTTTTAGAAGACAGCTTTTCGTATGACTTCATGGTAAACCCATCATCTTATAAGCTAATAAGCGTATAAGCTCATAAGCCGCCTTCATATTAAGAATTTTCGTGATATTTGTCCCATGGGGTGTTTGGCATACATTTTGGTCAATATTGAGTACTTTTACTACTCAATCAGTCGCGAGACACCATGATCGAAACCCTCATTTCTTCCAAAACGAGGATCAAGCTCCTGCTGAAGTTTTTCCTCAACAGCAGTTCACGCTCCTACCTGCGCGGCCTGGAGACAGAATTTGGTGACTCCTCAAACGCTATTCGCCTGGAACTCAACCGATTCGAAAAGGCAGGCATGCTGATCGCTAGCGCTGAGGGTAATAAAAAATACTTCCAGGCCAATACCGATCACCCCCTGTACCGCGAGATCCACAACATTCTGATCAAATACATCGGCTTCGACACCATCGTCGATACGGTCATCGAACGCCTCGGCGAAATCCGCGAGGTATACCTCATTGGCCAACTCTCCAATGGCCTGGACAGCCCGGTCATCGACTTGATGCTCACAGGCGATATTGACGAAAATTATCTCGTCAACCTCATCCGTAAAGCCGAAGCCCTGATCAACCGCAAGATCAGATATATCATCTACCGTAACGACGAACTGCCCGGCATCGACTGGAAACAGTTTGAAACTAAACCGCTACTGCTATGGAGCAAGGACGTATGAAAAGAGTGAGCAGTGAGCAGTTAGCAGTGAGCAGTTCGAGCGCAGCGAGATCCCGCCCCTTACGGGTAGCGGGAGAGCAGTTAGCAGTGAGCGATGAGCACTCCTTTTCCAGGTCCGGTTATCTTTTGAAGTCCCCTTTAGGGGATTTAGGGGCACAAAGGCAGTATGCTGCGGCTGTTAATCCATGGCTGGTCATTAAGACAAAAACGAAATGTGAAAAATTTGTGCGGGACAAAATCCAGGCGATGGGCATGGATGCATTTGTACCACTGAAAAAACGCACGGCAAAGTATAACCGCAAAGTCAAAGTGTATGAGCTGCCCCTTATCACCTGCTACACGTTTGTACGGCTCGACAAAGACAGAAGAAACCAGGTCCTCGCGCTGCCATATGTACAAGGTGTGTTGCGGATGAACGGTAAGGACTGCCTCGTCAGTGATCAGGAGATGCAATGGCTCCACAAGGTGAGCGGCATAGACCTGGAAATAACTACAGAAACATTATCCATGCTGCAAGGTGACCAGGTGATGATCGCCTATGGCCAACTCGCCGGCATGGAAGGAAAAATAATATCCCGTCGCTCCAAGCACGAAGTGATTGTAGCACTGGAAAGTTTAGGATTACAAATGGTATTGCAGGTAGATCCGGCTATGCTTGTAAGTGTGTGACCGTTTGCCCCTAAATCCCCTAAAGGGGACTTGGAGATCACTTTTTTAAGTCCCCTTTAGGGGATTTAGGGGCAAGACGGGGCAAAGGGAAAAACGAGATTAATGTCCCGATAGGCTGCGACCTATCGGAAGGCGAAGCCATTTTTAAGTGAAAAGTGAAAAGTGAAGCGTGAAAAATGAAAAGTGAAAAAAGCAAAGAATGCCGCATAGGCCTGAAAGGCCGCCATCAGTCAACTATGGGTAATAGCCCATGGAAACTAAAGCATGCCACTTAGGCCTGCAGGGCCGTGATCACCTAACCCTGTGCGATAGATCAGGGACATATGAGCGAAGCGAGTATGAAGAACCTCCACCCCATCACCGACAGCATCATCTCCCGCGAGGAGAGAGAGCTCCGACTCGGCCAGCACGCCAAGGCCTTGTGGTTTACCGGACTGTCGGGCTCCGGAAAAAGCACCCTGGCGATAGCCCTCGAGCGACAACTGTTCGATCAGGGTTATAGTGTGATCATATTAGATGGTGATAATATCCGTACCGGCATTAACAACAACCTCACGTTCACACCTGAAGACCGTGTCGAAAATATCCGCCGCATCGCCGAGGTAGCGAAATTGTTTCTCGCCAATGGCATCATCTGCATCGTGAGTTTTATCTCTCCGACACGCGACATGCGCGCCAATGCAAAACAAATCATCGGCCCTTCCGATTTTGTAGAAGTATTTATTGACACCTCCATCGAAATCTGCGAAGCCAGAGATGTCAAAGGCCTCTATAAGAAAGCAAGAGCCGGAGAAATTAAAGATTTCACGGGCATCCATGCTCCCTATGAAGCTCCACTGCATCCGGATGTGCACATTCTTACTGAGGACACAAATATCGAAGAGTCGATGGCTGTGCTGTATCAACAGATTTTACACCGGATACGGGTGTAAGAGAGTAAGAGAGTAAGAGAGTGAGAAAGATTCCTCTGACCCCCTACCCTCCCGCAGCTCATATGAGGCGGGATCTTCGCTGCGCTACGACCTGAAAGGGGGAGCTGAACATTTACCATTTTTTAATTACCAATTGCCAATTAACCCACCAACCTATCAACTCATCAACAACCCATCAACCCATCAACCTCAACATTTACCAATTTACCTCCTAAACCCATCAACCTATCAACTCATCAACAACCCATCAACATATCAACCCATCAACTCATCACCCCATCAACTTCTCAACCTGTGAAATATTACTTAAACCATCTCGAAGAACTCGAATCCGAATCCATCTTCATCCTACGCGAAGTAGCCACGCAGTTTGAAAATCCGGTGATCTTATTTTCCGGCGGAAAAGACAGCATCCTCATGGTGTATCTGGCGATCAAAGCCTTTCATCCCGCG
>JANNSS010000343.1:0-3806 GCA_031402955.1 Saprospiraceae bacterium | reverse complement strand
CTTAACTTTGGTTGCAAATGAATGAATTAATAACACATATCGAACAAATAAGAAAACTTTGTGGTTCGAACAAAGTCAAATCACTATTTGCTTTTGGTTCAGTTCTAACAGAAGACTTCAAACTTGAAAGTGATATAGATCTGATTGTAGACATCGATGAGAAAGATCCCAAAACCTACTCAGACAGTTATTTTAACTTGAAATTCCAACTCGAGCAATTATTCCAAAGAAAAGTAGACCTGCTTGAACAAGAGGCGTTAAAAAATCCTTTCCTGAGAGAGAAAATTGAGCGGACAATGGTCAGGATCTATGGATAAAGAAATCAAAGTATGGTTGTCTGATATTGAACGGGCTATTTCGGAAATATATCAATTCCTTCCAGATCAAAAAAATTTCGAAGCATTTCAAAGTGACCTTAAAACAAAACGCACCATCGAAAGGAATATTGAAATAATCGGGGAGGCTATCAATAGGATTTTGAAAGTCAGACCAGATTTTCCAATTGCCACCGCACGAAAGATTATTGATACAAGAAATAGAATAATTCATGGATATGACGACGTTTCGGACAAGATAATCTGGACAATTGTAGTGGAATATTTAAGTGAATTGCAAAAAGAAATTGAAGGCCTACAGAGTTAAAAATCACTGGCTATAACACTGGATGTAATCACTGGCGGATATCGAAGTAATTGAATATTTTTACATAGACGAGGTTACGGCTACCTGGAAGCTAACTAACATGAACCGGCACTGTCTACATCCCCGGTCGTTGAACCAATATCAATAACACTTCCTATTTCAGTTGCCACTTAAAAAATAATGTTCCCATATTGGGAACATTCCTCCTCTTTGCCTGGTGAGCGTAATTGCGAAAAGAACCCTAAGGACTTTCTGGAGTAAACACAAAGACTGTGAACAATAGTTAAAAGCCTGGTTTAAGGAGGCACAGGAAGCTCGCTGGAAAAAAGTTAAAGATATCAAGCGGGATTACCCATCAGCCAGCGTATTACCAGACAACAGGATTGTGTTTAATATTAAGGGCAACCAGTACAGACTTGTTATTCGGATCAACTATGATTATGGGGTAGTTTGGATCAGGTTTATTGGGACTCACGGTGAATATGATAAAATAGATGCAACAAAAATTTAATAGCTATGGAATGGAAAGTAATTAAAACAGAGAAGGAATATCAAAAGGCAATAAGCCGACTGGAATTGATATTTGATGCGACAAGGAACTCAAAGGAAGGAGATGAACTTGAGTTGCTTTCACTTCTTATTGACAACTACGAGCAGGAGAAGGCTCCAATAGACTTTCCTGATCCAATTGAAGCTATAAAATTTCGCATGGAGCAGCTTGGATATAAACAGAAAGATCTGGCAGATGCTTTGGGACTTAAAAGTCGTGTTAGTGAAATTTTGAATAAGAAGAGAAAATTAACACTTGACATGATTCGAAAGCTGAATCAAGAGTTAGGTATACCGACAGAGGTTTTAGTCCGCGAATACTAAAATAAATACTGGTGATAACATTAGCTTCACGACATGGCGGTTATATCTTACCTCTTTGCTTTGCACATTGAAGTAGACTTTGCTATCTTGAAGATGAAAACCTGGAGGGCCACGGCATGAAGCCCGGTCGTTAAGTGCTCCGAAATCCGCCACTACGAAAAGTCACAAAACGTTATACACCTGTTAAATAACATATGAGATGGTAGAAGAGAGGATAGTTATTCTATTTTTACACTATTGCACCTTAGTTCATTTGAAAGTTTACCGATATGATCAATACCGTTTTAACCAAATGGAGTATACTGCTCCTGACCGCCTTGGTTGTTCCTCAACTTACTTTTGCTCAGGACTTGCTGAGCGAGGAATTACGATTTGAAGTACGTAAAGTCGATCCACCGCTAACCATCACCCTGCAGCAGGTAGAAGAGGCTCATCGCCTGGCTGACCTCAACAATGAAGCCAATGAGTTGGATTTATATTTTAAGCCCTCCTGGATACGATCTTATGTGTCTGTAGAAATAGTCGCCACAAACCAGGTTAAGCAACGAAAGGCAGTGGGTAAAAATGATATACTCACACAGGAACAAAAGGAGATCATACAGCATGCTGACGCGGGGACTCCTATTGCAGTGCACATCCAATACCTTCCTGAGAATACATTGAGCCACAATGATATCAAGACCCTTGAGTTTGAAGTGAATGTCAAGCCAATACGGGATGCAAGATATTCGGGTGGACAGCAAAAATTGAAGGACTACCTGGCAAGCAATGCCGTCGATAAAATCCCTGAGGGAAGTTTCCTGTCTGCAGATTTTGCAGCGGTTCAATTTACGATCAATGAATCAGGAGAAGTCGTCGATGCATATGTGTTTGAATCAGGATTTCAGCTCCATCCGCATGACAAGGCGAATGCCATCCTCCTGGAAGCTGTCCGTCAAATGCCATCATGGGAGCCTGCAGAATTTTGTAAGGGTACGACGATAAGCCAAAATTATGTGTTCGTCGTAGGTAATCTGGAAAGCTGCCTCAACAATCTTATATCTTTCAGGTAGGCTTGTCGATAGAAAAGTTTGGTCAACTTCGTTTACTTTTTCCGCTCCACGGTAACCGTTTCCGTTAACGGGAGTGATAACCTTTGGGCTGTTGCCGTCAATTCTCCTCTATTACTTTTAACCATATTCATTGCTGGTGACTACGACAAATAGTTTCCCAGGCTTTTCAGGTATGGTGCCAAGCTCGAAGGGGAGAGATTAAAGATTTTATAGAAGCATTCCTGGACCACATGTTACGGCTTGCTGCAACATGATTTTTTGTTTTCTGGCAGCAATCCGCCAGAAAAGGGAGGGATTTGGGTATATTTGGAAAGTGGGGGAGCAGGTATAAACAAGTTAGCGTCCATCGTAAAGCCACATTACACCTTATATAATAACTCCAACTTTCATTCTTTTTGTTTATATTCAGTCTTATTATACTGCATTCAAGTATTTGTATGTAAACACGACATCATGAAATATTTACTACCTGTCTTCTTTACACTGTCATTTCCTTTTGCTTTACAAGGGCAAAAAGTGGCTATAGGTCACACTGTACCGTTAGCAATAATAGATGTAAGAGGAGTTGGAGCCAGCCCCACCATACCCGGGGCTACCTCTACTGGTATTGCCAGATTCGGTGTTAATACTGTTGAGGGTATAGATATTGGTAAAATGAGTAACTCTCCTTTTATAGGCTGGATTCAGGTGGGGTTTAATGGTACGACTGACCCACTCAGCTTGCAGCCCCTTGGTGGTAATGTGGGTATTGGTACTATAAATCCAGGATCAGCATTAGAGGTAATAGGCCAGGTTAAAATAACAGGAGGGTCACCGGGTGCCGGTAAGATTCTCACCAGTAATGCCGCAGGCCTCGCCAGTTGGCAGCCTCTGCCTCCTCCTCCCGGGACGAATGATCCGAGTGTAAGTATCTGTTGTCAACGATGGATGACCAGGAACCTGAATGTTGCCACCTACAGAAACGGAGACCCGATACCTAAAGTTACCGATCCTGCGGCATGGGCTGCCTTGACGACAGGGGCCTATTGTTATTATAACAATGATAGTACGACCTATGCAGCCACATATGGAAAACTTTACAACTGGTATGCGGTCAATGATTCAAGGGGTCTGGCACCGGAAGGTTGGTATATCCCATCTGATTTTGAGTATACCACCTTAGGCAACTGTCTTGGGGCAGTTCCCATAGCCGGTGGTCTTCTCAAGGAAGCCGGCACAATTCATTGGAGTAGCCCCAAT
>JANNSS010000342.1:0-26756 GCA_031402955.1 Saprospiraceae bacterium | reverse complement strand
GTACTCAGGTCAATTGGATTCTGATTGTCGAGCAACAGCGTTGACCACTGTTCTGTGGAAGGATCGCCATAACGTCCAACTTTTGCTGAACTATTGACAGAATTTGGAAGCGGATTATTGACAACGGAAAGACTATCCCATCCGTTGACATAAGTTGCGTTACGGTTACATTCAAAATCATCGATCATGTTTGGATCGAGGGTTACACCTTTGCAGACGCCCTGAGGGAAAGCCAACAGGTTGTCGAAATAATAGGTATCTGCACTCGTCTCAACTCCCGGATCAAAAAACAGGATCACTTTACTCAGGTGAGTCCAGTCTTTAGCTTCAGAGAAATCAAACACATAATCCTGCCACTCATCAGCAAGGCCGATATTTTTTGTCCTTTCAATGGCTGGACCTGCTCCTTCAAGTTTCATCAGGATCTGGGTAGGCGCCCCTGCATGTATGTTGAGATGAAACTGATTGAGGATACTCATGTCGAATGGAGTGCCGCGGTCTGCGATAAGCAGGCTATAGCTGTGTAAACCGGATTTTACGTATTGACCGACAAAGTCTGAGCCATTCACTGAGTTTGAATCAGGGTTAGCAACCGGACCAGTGAATACGCCATCGGCACCTACCCAGGGAAGTGCATTACCATTTTCAAATGTTTCATAGGCCTCCACAGGTTCAACACCTACGATGTCATCGAAATAAAAAGTATCGAAACTGCCAAGCACAAATGGATTGAAGGAAACAAGCACTTTGTCGAGTCCTGTGTAAGAAGCACCTGCACCCAAATCAAAACTATACTCAACCCACTGATTAGCTACCAGGATGTTTCTAAACATCTCGACCTGGTTTCCACCGCCTTCAAATTTGAAGAGCAATTGGATGCCTGCAATCGGTGACCAAACTTTCATTTTGATGAGGCTGAATTTACTTAGATCTGCCGGACTGGTTAAGGTCCCCAGGGCAAAACAAAAATCAAACGTTTCTACATTGGTATACGAACCAACGAATTCGCTTGCATTGACTGCATCTGGAGCAGGATTTGTAACCACACCATTGTACACACCATTGAGGCCTATCCAGGATATGTCCGCCTGACCATCTTCGAAATCCTCGTAGCTGATCTGTGCGTGGACACCCGCCCATGAAGTGAAAAGAAATAAAAGTAGAAGTACATTTTTCATATCGGAACTGAATTTTTGGATTGTGAAAATTATTGAACTCTAAAATTAACCATTCAGAATGGAAGAGCGTACTGTCGTGTCAACTAATTTAGGATGTTCTTTACGTCACACCGGAGTATAAAAAGTTTTTATTACTAATACCTAACTTATGAGGTCGCTATAGATTAGAAACTTTCATCAACTATAACTCGCATATGTAAACTAGCCGTCAATAGTGAATTTTTATTCACCGGGCATTTTTGCTATCTGCACCAGACAGGTCGACTGCCAAAAATGTGATTTTGATCAGACAGGGTGACCCAAAACCATCCCGAAGTCATGCTATGATCTGTAAGATGTATGCGGACCAGTTGATCATCAATGATTTGGGTTTCAAAAGCTATGCTTCTTCCCAGGAGATCAGCAATTAAAATGGAAGGAATCCCTTGATATGATATATGATTCAGTTCAAGATAAAATTCTCCATTATTGAGGGTAGGATAGACTTTCCATTCGCCTGCCATTATGTTTTCTTCTTTTGTGGATACCGGGTCTTCCACAAACCCTGCAGCAGTGAGTGCAGGTGATATTTCCGGATTAGCCATGAAGTTTGACCACAGCAGTCCGGACCGGTAGTTTTCGATCATATTGATGATAGGTCCCTGATCAATTGCCAGATAGGAATCTGCAAACCAGTTCTGCTTGAGGTTGAAGGCATCATAAAAGCCATATTCGCTCCAGAGGTCCTCACCATACTCGCGGTAAAAATGCTTCAGAGCACCTATACTCTCCTGTGGTGTATAAGGCATGGAGGGAATAGCAGCCGCAGGCGTGATGGTACCATTGTCAGTACCTGGTCCTGGTGCATGCGCCAGATAGCCAAAAGGGTCATCACTAGCCGTCAACCCCCAGCAATTTTCGCTATATCCCTGATAGTTAAAAGGGTTATCGATACACCATGACCTGTTGATCAGCGTGTGATTGCGGTTTTGATCAAAGTAATTGGCGTATGCATCCTTTATATTTCTCGGATCAAACCCCATAAAGGAATAATGCGCAAAAAAGAGCGGTCCTCCTAAATGGGGACCCACATAAAGTTTGTGGCCATACCAGGTATTGCCATTGACATATCCCGCTCCAGCCCATCCGCTGTGATAGTAGGACGCCTCAACAGGATGTGTAGGGGATGCGATCGCCAGGAGATAAACGATCAGGGCTTCATTGTATCCTCTAAGGGGGAAGTTCATCTGCCATCCAAAATTTGGTGACCAATGCCAGTAGAGGACACCTGAATCATTGCGACTGTAGTGATCCCATTCCACATCTTCCCAGAGTGACGTAATCACATCACGAAGGGTATTTTCGGTGATCAGGTTTTGATTGAAATATTGACGGGCAGACAACAACCCCTCCATCAGGAAGGCCGTCTCCACCAGATCGCCTCCGTTGTCAAAAGTGCTGAAGGGGATTACATCGCCCGTCCTCCCATTCATCCAGTGTGGAAAGACACCGTGGAATCGGTCAGCAAATTGGAGGAAACTCACAATCTTGAGCATGCGGCTGACACCTTGTTCACGGGTGATAAATCCCCTGTGAACACCAACTATCAGTGCCATGATTCCAAAACCTGTGCCTCCGGTTGTGACGATATCATCGCTGCCCAGCCTTTCGCGGGCCATGCCGCTGGTGGGATGACCATATTCATAAAAATAGCGGAAGGTATATTCCTGAACCATATCCAGGAACTGGTCGTCGCTGAAAGAAGATACCACAGCATCAATGGTATCAGAAACTCCTAATACCGTTCCTGTGACAGAGAGCGCATGGAGATAATACTGATACACATCTTCCGTTTGATTATCCCTGCCGATCCAGTCCTGCAGACGCAATTTTCGGGTTTCCGTCAACATGGAATACCCGGGATCATCTTCTCCCTTTCTCCAAAGCTGGTATCTGTCGGCAGTGGATAAAGTGTTCCAGTTGAGTTCGGCATGCATATCATAGCCTTTCCCCGAAAGGATCAAGGGCTGACCGTCAAGGATACTAAGACAAAGGATGATTACGAGTGAAGTAAAGGAATATCTTAACATAAGCCTTTGCAAGTTAACGGGTTTTAAAGTAATTGGTAGAAACCCCGGTGATTGGATGATTTTATACTACTCCTGTTTCTCTGCATGTCGAGCATTAATTAAGTCTGGTCTAAGACTCCATGGCCTTCCTATTAAATCCAGGCAAATACCTTTTTTGTAGTTATTCTACTACAAAATGAGGCTCGCTGAAAAACAATATTTACCAGTATTACTAGGAAAATCAGCGCGGATCATTTTCTGAAGTGATTTTCGTCATAAAGCAGTGATTTGTTCTGATTTCAGGCCTCCGACTGGCTTTTTCTTACTTACTTTGCCGTTTAATTTGACCATTTCTAAAAACACAAATTAATTATGAACCGATATTTAACGTTTTCCCTGTTAGCTATCCTTACCGGCTTTGGCCTGGCAGGATGCTATCCGGCAGGCCCTGACTATACCGAGGATCTTGACGTAGTGTACACCACCTTTGATGATGAATTCGATTTTCAGGGCAGAGGTACCTATGCTATGCCGGACAAAATCGTCACTGATGTGCAGATCACCAATAGCGGGGATACCATTTATGAATACATGAAGCCTGTATACGCAGACCAGATTTTAGCAAGGATTGATGCTAATATGTCTGCGCTTGGGTGGAATAAGGTTGATATAAATGCTGTTCCTGATGTATTGCTTATGCCAGGTGCTATTTCATCCACAACGTATTTCTATTCTTACTGGTACGGTTGGTGGTATGGTGGTTATTACGGCGGTTGGGGCTGGTATTATCCTCCATCCTATACCGTAAGCAGCTATACGACAGGATCGCTGATTATGACGATTTCTGATCCAAATATTGATAGCCCGATCAACAAATCTGCTACTGCCTGGATTGGTGTTGGGAACGGACTTTTGACTTCTTCTGGCAATGTGAGCCGGGCATTAGAATCAGTTGATCAGGCCTTTCAGCAATCCCCTTATTTAAAAACGAATTAATCCACTACTGCATATGAACAAGCTACTATATATATTTTTCGCGGTACTCATGTGTTCCGTGACGATGGCGAAAGCGCAAAGCAACACCTACATGACCTACTCAATGGGATTTGGGATGGGTGATCTGGGCGACTTCATCAGCAAAGCAAGTTTCAGGGGAGCGGCTATTGATTATCGTAAAATGATACAACCCAATATTGGCGTAGGCTTCAACCTGGGATGGAATGTTTTTTACGAAGAAAAGAGCTACGACACCTACGAATACAAAAACCAGGCCCTCAGTGGTAAACAATACCGGTATAGCAATAATATACCCATGATGATCAACGCGGATTATTATCTCAATCCCGGAGAAAAGGTGAGTACGTTTTTTGGATTGGGCACAGGTGTGGCCTACACCAGGAGAAATACGGATATGAATTTATACACGCTTGAACAGGAGGGCTGGAATTTTTCACTGGCGCCTGAGATTGGTCTTCAATTCAACAATAACATTTCTTCCGCGACCACCATCATGCTCAAATATTATTATGGATTTAAAGCAGGTGATTTTGATGCCGCACAATCCTATCTGGCACTGAATGTGGGCTTCGTGTTCAGACAACCCTAGGAAGTGAAGAGTGAAAAGTGATGCTTCGACCTGCTGACGCTCAGCCATGTGCTACAGCTCAGCAACCAAGTGAAAAGTGATTATGTAGACACTGATTACCGAATACTGATTACTGATTACTGATTACTGATTACTGATTACTGATTACTGAATACTGAATACTGAATACTGATTACCATTTAACATTAACCATTTAACAACAAACCATAAACAATTCAAATGAAACACTTACTTATTCTCGCAGCTCTTTTTGTTTCGACCATGGGCTTTGCGCAAAGTGCACAGGAAGAAATCGATTTGATGCAGTCACTCTATGGCATGCAGAAAAAAGACATTGTAGCTGATTTTATCAAGCTGGAAGGACCTCAGAAGGATGAATTCTGGACCATATATGATGCGTACGAAATAGAGCGCAAAGTACTTGGACAAAGAAGGCTCAACCTGCTGGCGACCTATGCTGAATTCTACAGTTCATTGAATGATGATGCGACCGACATCCTGATCAAGGAGATGAATGACATCACCATCACCAATGATAAGCTGATCGCCAAATATTATGGCAAGCTGAAAAAGAAAGCTGGTGTAAAAGCTGCGGCTCAATTCGTACAGATTGAATCTTACCTCTTGAGCGACATGCGTGCCACTGTACTTGAAGAGATTCCATTTATCGGTGAATTGGACTAGTCTTCGGACACTTGAAATAAAAAAAGCCATTCCCTTCGGAATGGCTTTTTTTATTTTCTAATCTCACCGGATCTATGTAGTTAAATTACTACTTCACAAAAACCATTTGATCCAATAATTATCTTGCAGTTCAACCCGCGATTATGAATACTCTATGGAATACCATTAGCATTATTATCATCTCCTTACTGGTTGTATCTCCTGTCGATGCGCAAGACAATCATTATGCCTGGATGCAGTTTGGATCCCGAAATGGGATCCTCAATAATGCCAACCTCAGTCAGTTTGAAGATCAATCAGCAGTGATTGTCAATCCCGCTACCCTTTCTGAGGCAACCCAATCCAGCTTTAATTTCAGTACCAACGCTGTGGGATTCAATAATATAAAATTTGAAAATGGCCTCGGTGAGGGCTTTACCATCAAGAACAGTAGTCTGACCATCCTCCCTTCTCTTGCAGCCGGGGTGATCAAACCCAGGAAAAGCGAAAAGAACCTGGTGATTGGATATGCATTGCATACTAACAACACAGATCTGCTCAATTTTTCTGACAGGGTAGAAAGGAAGATTGATCTGATCAATGAAACGGAAAGTCCCGGGGAGGAAAATTATCTGGCTCAATACAATATTACAACCAACCTGGATGAGATTGCCATCATTGGTGGAATTGGCTGGAATCTGACCCCCAATCTTTCATTAGGTATATCCCAGAATTTTATTTACCGCTCACAGGAATATGCGCAAAAATTTTCAGCTTACGCGATCCCGGACAAGGACAGTGGAGCGAGCGTGGATCTGACAGGGACCAACTATGATTATTACACCCGTTATTCGAAACTTATCACCTATACCAAAATCGGACTGCATACCAAACTGAAGGAATGGGATCTTGGTCTGGCCATATCAACACCAACTCTTGGAATCATGGGCACAGGTTATATTCTTGCAGATTTGAGCTTGTCGAATATTCGTCTGGATGAGGATCTGAATGTACCACGAAAAAATTACCTGGCCAATGGTGAATTTGACAAAATCAAGGCACAATACAAATATCCTGTCAATGCGGCTTTCGGCATCTCACGTCCATTTGGAAAAGTGCGCATGTACGGCAGTGTCTCCTGGTTTGGCAATATCAAGACCTACAACATACTGGACCCTGGGGATGCCGCTTTCCTGCAACCACCAAGCGATGAAAATGTATTGTATACCAACAAAGTGCTAAGACTTTGGTCAACGAATCAAACAGTCATCAATTGGTCAGTAGCAGCGGATTGGACGATCCGGGACGACTACCATCTTCTTTTTTCTTTCCGGACGGATGAATACTTCAGTGATTTCATTCCTGATCAGGATGGATTTAATCCGGCTATCAAGCAATGGGACAATTATCATCTCACCATTGGCACACAAAGGAAGTTTGGCTGGAGTGAATGGATCGTGGGATTGCGCTACAATTATGCAAATCGTAATGACTATCCACAACCGATCAGCTTCAGCGATCCATCAGAAGACAATTTTTTTCGCGGAGAAACAGAAACGGGAACTATCAAATCAACTGGTTTTCAATTGATGCTGAGTTATACGTTTACATTTGGAAACACGTCAAAGGGAAATTAGCAGCTACGCTATAATTTCCAACCAACGGAAATACCATACACGTAGTCCATTTCATTTCCTGCGATGGCCGGTCTGTTGTCATAGTTGAGCGTGAGATTAAACTTGACATAAAAATCACTGACAAACTCATATCGCGTATCCACTTTAAAATCTGAACGAAACCTACCGGACTCAGTCAGACTCGGATAGAGGTACAGCGTAGAAAGGAGGCTTAGGTCACCGGTATCAAATAGGTTTAACTCTGTTCCCCCATAAACTTCAGCACTGCTCCGGGATGCCGTTTGATTCGTAAAACTTTCATTGTTCAGCGAGAGACCCCCACCCACGCCCCAATAGGAATGATTGGAGTGAATGAGGAAGTTACCAGCTCCAAATTTGCCTGTATAACGCGCCTTGAGAGCTTGTTCGGTATTAGACAGATAATTGATATCTGTCATCAGGTACCAGTCGTGCTGCAGGTAGTACTTGTAATTGATACCTCCTTCATTTCGTCTCGTTGGAGCAATACTATCCTGTACAGATCGGAAGACATTAAAAAAGATATCCATGGACCACGTATCACCGAGATAACCTGCACCTATCTGGGTGGTTCCCTGCCGGATGTGATTGGCCCTGGTAAAGCTGAAGCCAAGATCAACACTGGCTTTGACCCTGCTCCAGAATTCTGACTTCAGGCCGATGAGATTTACCAATTCTTCCTTTGTCGTCGTGGTTGTTGAACCATCTTCGAGTAGCAGCAGGATTTCTCCTTTGACATTGGATTTCAATGTTGTGTTGATCCTGCGTCCATCCTGGAGTGTGACGAGAAAGCGGGTCGTGGAATAGATTTCTTTGACTTCGATCCACTTCACATTAAAGTCCTTATCGGAATAGGGGGTCTCTATAAAGAGTATCCCCTTTTCCATTGACTTTATCTCACCGACCATGATGTCTCCGTTGGTCATGATGAGGGAATCTGTCTGACCCGACACTGTTAGGTGTAACAAGCACATCCATATAATACAGAGGCAATTACATACTATTTTTCCCATAAAAAACTTCTGCTTTGAGTCCCTGGACTGCTACTTCATGTAGTTCTATATTATAGCCATGAATCCACACCTGGATTCCATAATAAAAGCTCCACACCAAAGGCAGGTGTGGAGCTTTTATTGAATTGAATCCGTTTCATCTGTTTCCAGACAAACGAACCTGATTTATTGTCTCACATCAAAAGCAACCCTACGATTCTGAGCTCTTCCTTCTGCTGTTTTATTATCCGCCATCGGCATAGTCTCTCCAAAGCCTACAGCGGTGATACGGGATGAGGCTAAACCATTCTTCACCAATTCGGCCATGACTGCATTAGCTCTGTTCTGACTTAGTTTCATGTTAGATTCATCTTTTCCGACATCATCGGTGTGGCCGCGAACTTCAACTTTAAGGTTTTTAAAATCTTCGCTATTCAGCAGTTTTGCGCCTTCCTTGATCATTGTTTTTGAAGCAGTGGTCAGCGTAGCACTACCAGTGACAAACTGTATACGCTGTGTGTTGAATTTCGCATTTTCAATCTTCGGACAACCACCATTGTCTACAGGTCCCTTGATATCCGGACACTTGTCATCAGGATCGAGTACACCATCCATATCTCTGTCTGGAATTGGGCAGCCATTATAGGCGGCGACACCAGCCTGTGTAGGACATTTGTCGTTATCATCTGTAATACCATCACCATCTGTATCTGCGCAACCGTTATACTTCGCAATACCTGCCTGATTTGGACACTTATCCACTTCGTCATTGATACCATCACCATCTGTATCCGGAATCGGGCAACCATTGTATTTAGCCAGACCAGCCACTGTTACGCATTTATCAACTTCATCATTGATACCATCTTTATCCGTATCCGGAATCGGACAGCCTTCATATTTAGCTAACCCTGCGATCGTCACACATTTATCCACTTCGTCATTAAATCCATCACCGTCTGTATCAGGGATCGGGCAACCAACATATCTTTCAAATCCGGCCTCGGTGGGGCAGTTGTCACTCTTGTCAGGGATACCATCTTCGTCGGTATCCGCGGGAATAAACTTGCCAAACAATCTGAGTTTAACACCTATCTGGAAGTTATCATTCTTAAATTCACTCACAGCATCCGGAACTGTCCGGTTGTCCATGTTATCAAGTCCATACATAAAGCGACCGAAGATGACCGCTCTGCCGTGAGGGAATATTTCAATGCCTCCGTTGACTGCAAAGCTCGGGCTGGTGAAATCACCGCTTTCGGTAGTGCCGATGTTGTCTTCAGCATCCATCACCAGATCCAGTTGCGGACCTGCTGTAATGGCCAGTGCTTTACCCAGATGCAGTTTTAATGACAATGGGATAGAGATATAACTGATATTACCATTGCCAAGTAAAGCGGCAGGATATTCAGCTCTGTAGGTGTAATAGGAGTACATGACTTGTGGTTCCAGGGAAAGACACTTGCCCAATGGAAGATTTACCCAGCCACCCGCAGACCATCCTAATTTGGAATCATAGCTGATATCCGCAGGGTTTTGTCCGTCTATCCTGAACTTGCTCAGATTCAATGCGCCTAATAAGCCTCCGGAAACCGTATACCGGTCATGGGCAGACTTTTGCGCATACGACGTCACTGCAAAGGTCAATAGTAAAAGATGAAGAATAAATTTTTTCATGAGTGTTGTATTTATGGTTTGTATACTCTAAGAAGAACCCTGTCAAGGGTATCGTTTTGAAATTGAGTCACAATTTATCGGTATTATTTAGGATACGCTAATATATTACGATACTTTTTTTTGTGCCCGAGGCACTTGTTTGAACGATCATAGGCTCTGCAAATGATACCAGGTGGCTTCAGGCTGTTTTCCTTCAGTTATTAATTAAAATGCCCTGTTATCAGCAAAGCTGTCAGACTCGTCCTCAAATAACGATAGAAGCCAAAGAGGGAAAGTGTAGTAATTCGTCTACATTTGGGCAAGCACCCAATAAGTAGAAGGTTTGCAGTTCAAGATTAAGTTTAACAAAACTCCATATTAAACCTGGATTCAAGTTTATTCTAACCCAAATTAAATTTACCTTTACCCAACTAAACTGAAATCCAAATGAAATCATTTCTACTTTGTACTGCCTTTCTTGCAGTCACCTTGAGCGCAGCTGCGCAGACATCATCTGTCACTTTGTTAACCTTTGCAGGCTATACATTTGCCGACAGGTTCGAAACCTATTATGGTTATGGCAGGATCGAGGATGCCTTTCAATGGGGTGCAGGTCTTGAGTTTGGCATCCAGCCAGGGGCTGCGATGGAATTGATCTATCTGCGGTCAGATCCTGAAGCTTATTATGATGAAAGTTTCAGCCAGCAACGCAGCGGTAAAATAGGGCTCAATTATATCATGCTGGGTGCCACCAGGTATGCACAGATCAATGATAAAGTGAGTGGATTTGGAACGTTCGATATGGGTGTCGGATTTACTTCCAACATCGAAGAAACATTGTACTCCAGTAATGTTACAAAATTCGCGATCGGCGGACGACTTGGTTTAAAAGTTGCCCCAAATGATAAAGTAAGCCTTCGGATTCACGCACAGATATTGTCTCCTGTTCAATGGATTGGAGGTGGTGTTTATCTGGGCACCGGAGGCACTGGCGCCAGCGTTTCTACCGGATCAACGATCTGGCAGTTTCAATTTGGTGGTAGTGTAAATTACCGGATCAAATAAGTTTACAATTTAGGATATGGTTGCCTCTTAAAGCAAGTTGTATCTTTTAAAAAGAAAAGGGCCATGTAAGGTTTTAAAATTTTGAACCTCTACATAGCCCTTTTCTTTTTAATGTCCAGGTCAGAATAATGCAACAGTTGGTTACTCTCCTTCTTTAATATCAACGACCTCGTACATATTTTTTCCATCCTGTTCGATAGGCTGGTAATAGGTCTCTCCATATTTGACATACGTCACATCTCCGATCTTTACTTCCTCACCTCCTTCAGGTAGGTTTTCCACGACACTACCTGAGGTTGGGGGTACGACAGTGTATCCGCTTCCTGATTTTTCATAATAGGTGCCACCGTAGTAGTAGTTATTGGTGGTTTCGTTGATCACTACGGTCTGTGAATTAGTTGGCAGCGTATTGATGGTAGCGCCTACAGGTGCCGCCACGACAGTATATCCTCCGTTTCCGGCCTGGTAGTAAACACCCTGATCGTAATGATACTGTTGATTATTGACAGAGACGACGATTGCCGTTGTAGCGATCGTGGCGACAAAGAAACCCCATGGATGCCATATCGGTCCCCAGTAAAACGGACGGTATGGATGATAATAATATGGATGATAACAATAATAGCTTCGGCCACCATAACGATATGGAGGGCGGGTGTAGGGACGATAATTATTGTGCCGTACTACCGTGTTTCGGTTGTTGTTGATCCTGATGTCTTTACTGTTATCAATGTTGATATTGACATCCCCTCTATTATTGCTGCCAATATTATTATTGTTTCCACTGCCCGGTTTGTTCCCGCTTCCAATTCCTGAATTCCCACTGCCCGGTTTATTGCCTCCGGCACTTGGCGATGGACGATTATTAGCCATTGTATTTCCGGGTGGACGAGTTGGAGATTTCACACTTCCTCCGTTGACCGAACGTGCTGGAGTGCCGGCAGGTCTGGCTGCTGGCCCTGCTGATGGTCTTGAAACGGCTCCGGATCCCCGGGATGCCGGGTGTTGCATACGTTGTGCGTTAGTCTGCTCCTGGAACAGGCAGAGTATGCTGAGTGTAAGTAGACTTGTATGAAGGATATGACGTATTGGTTTCATTTTTACTTTGGTTTTGTGTGATTAATTATTTTTCAATGGTTGACATGATTCTGATTTTATTCGATCCAGGTGGAGGCATAAATTCAAACATAGCCATTGGGAGTTCAGGATTAATCTGCCAGTCAGAAAATGTGGCTTCATATTGGCTGTCTCCATCGGCCTTGTGATACTGGATAAGGTATTTGGCAGGCAGGTTGAAGGCATCATTCGTGATCCAGATCTGGATATTCTGTTCTTTCCCGGTAGCCAGAATGTGAAAACATTCCCTTTCATCTATCTGTGCTTTGCCGAGGTAGGCTATCTCATCCGCACTTTCGATCAGGTCATCGGTAAATGCGGGATAGAAAAAATCAGCCGCAGGAAATTCAATGGCATACTGTGTATGCACCTGGTCGATAGCTGCGATAATGGTCGCAGGTGCTTCGATGATGCCATAGTTGTTTTCTTCATGGGAATAATACGCTAACTGGGTCCCATTGTACCAATACTCCCGATGCCCTTTTGGCCCGTATGAATTAACCATCATCTTATCAGGTCCGTACATGTGTACTATTTCGGTCCTGTTTTCCTGAATAAGTCGATTTTCCTGATCCTTGGTATCCTGTGATATGGATGCTGCAAATGAACAGGATTGCATATCCCCGATGACACTGGCCATACGGTCAAGTAAAAGCGCAGCTATGGAATCATAGCTGGCGGTTTGTGAAAAGCTTAATTGTACCTGGATGAACAGGCATAGCATGAAAAGTATCTTTCTCATAGATGTAAGGATTGAGGTTTATTAAAATATGGATGGGTAAGCGTGTAAAAATATTACAAAAAAATTTGAATTTCTGAACTACAGCCTCCATGTCGAATTTATTCTACACGATGGGCGTGTAGAATAAACTCGATCACTACCGGGCACTCCGACCCTATGCCATCCAGGCATCGTCGTGTGAAAAAAAAATGAAACGCCCGCAGGCTAGTGGGAATCTTTAATGAACTTGGCAGAAACTGCAAGAATAAGGATGCAGGCTGGAAATATCAAGGTAGTCCAGTCAAGTACTTCCTGCTGTGAAATAGATACTGCTGCAGGAGCCCAGGCTACAAAAAGCGCGACGAGGATGGCTGATACCAATAGTGATTTCAATTGATGGAACTCCGTAATTTTTAACCATGGCAACTCATAGTTCTTCAGAAAAGTCGTATCGGATAAGAACAATCTGGAAAGACCCACAGAAAAAATAATGAAGACAAAGCCAAATAAGAACCGGTCAAGGGATTCGACCAGGATGAGCCCGGGATGCTTCTCCCAATGGCCATGCACGATATCTATATAAGCCAGTACACTATGATAGATACCTAATCCAAAAAAGACCATGGCATTAATGAAGGTAAAAAATACGACAAGAAGGATAGAGATGTGGAGTAACCGTTGCATAAGTGAAGAACAAGATATTGATTTTCATTGATTGCACATCTGGGTTACTGATTCTTCCTCCATGAAGCTATACACCAGATAGCCAGTGCGAAGTGAATGATAGTAACAGGCCATAAACCAATAGCAGACATACTTAATCCCAGAAGGGCATACAGCAGGATCAGTGTGCCTGCCACATTATAGAACAAAACTGACCTGACCATTGGTAGCGCATGTAAACCACTGTTACGAAACATCCAGCAGGCGATGCCAATAGATATTAAAGCTGCCCCGGTGATACCGCTGATGACGTGAAGGCTGTCCTCTTCAAAAGGAATCCCTAATAGCATCGGTATGATGGTGGAGGGTATGGCGATCAGTGCTATCCCGGTCAGACACTCAAAGATTGCAGTAATGGAGAGTAAGGTTTTCATGATTCCAAATTTTATAAAAATCTTTATCTGTTTTAAAAATACATAAAATAAAAAGAGTGAACAGTTTGTACCATTTCGATGGGGCCCTGTTCACTCCTGCTTTGTTGGTGGTGTGCCTGCTACTTACCTGGAAATGTTTCCACGGTCACCTTATTAATCTTCCCTGTAAAATTCTCTCTTCCATGGTATGCTGGAAGTACAGGTGTATTCTGGTCTGTGCCCAAATCTGCCGACTCGTCTATTCCAAAGGTATTACTATTTGTTTTTGGAATATTCCCTTCACCGACTTTAGTGCCATCAAGAGAAATAGTGCCCTTGCCGCCTCCACCACGACCACCTTCATAGGCAAATTCAAATTTGATCGTATGTTTTCCCGGAGGCACTTTTTGAGTTGAAGTAATTGTATAGGTTTCCAATCCTACCCAATTGTAGCTGTAATGGGCTTTACCATCCATCATATAAAATGACCAACCACCGAAATCACCGCCCTGGCAAAGAATCACGCCTGAAGCATTGGCGCCAACTTCAACATCTGCCGTATAACTCAATGAGGCGTTTTTTACATTGATAAAGGCATTCTCCGGAATTCCGACAGCGCCTTCATACAATTCCAGCTTGGTACGACCATTCATTAGATCTGGTCGGCCAGCGATAATGGGATCGAAACGTTCGATGGATCGATCATCAATAGGCAGCACATTATATTTGACTGCTTCATCCATAAATTTCTGCTTCAGTTCTTCCAGTTTTTCCGGATTCTTTTCTGCCAGGTTATTAGCCTGACTGAAATCCTCATTGACATTGTAGAGTTCCCAAACATCTTCAGCAAGAGGTCTGCGGGGAGCCGCCTCCCAGGGAGCTTTATGGATAGTGCCGGCATACCATCCTTCATGATAAATGGCCCGGTTGCCGATCATCTCAAAATACTGGGTGGTGCGTGCATCTGCAGCCGTCGCATTGTCAAATGAATAATTCATTCCGATACCTTCCATGGGACGTTGCTGAATGCCGTAGACCATCGTAGGCGCGGGTACGCCAACAGCCTGGTAGATCGTAGGCGCTACATCAATGACATGATGAAACTGCGAGCGAACTTCATTTTTTGATTTAATTCCTGCCGGCCATTGCAGGACCATCCCGTTACGGGTGCCTCCAAAATTGGAAGCAACTTGTTTGGTCCAGGTGAATGGTGTATTTCCGGCAACAGCCCATCCGGCGGCAAAGTGATTGTACGTAGCTTCTGTTCCCAATTTATCGATGCGATCTAATTGCATGTCAATAGTTTCCTGAATACCATTGAAATAGGTGTTTTCATTGTACATACCGATCATCCCTCCTTCAGCACTCGAACCATTGTCACCAACGATATAAAAGAACAGCGTATTATCCATTTCACCTCTTGCTTCCAAAGCTTCTACTAGGCGGCCTACTTCATGATCTGTATGCTCTGCAAAGCCTGCAAAAATTTCCATTTGGCGCTCGAATAATCGCTTTTCATCAGGGGTAAGTTTATCCCAATCCTTTATGTCTGTTGGTTTAGGCGCAAGGGCTGCATTTTGAGGCACGACGCCAAGTTGCTTCTGCCTGTCCAAAGTTTCTTCACGTAATTTATCCCATCCCTGAGAAAATTTTCCCTTGTATTTGTCACTATAAGATTTTGGGGCATGATGTGGAGCATGAGTTGCACCTGTAGCGAAATACACATAGAAAGGTTTGTCAGGTGTAAGGGATTGCTGGGTATTGATCCAGCCTAAGGCCTGGTCAGTCATATCGGTAGTGAAGTGATATCCAGAATCATCCACTTTTGGAAAGACCCTTGTTGTACCATCATAGACCATCGGGTGCCATTGATTAGTCTCTCCGCCTATAAATCCATAAAACTTATCAAAGCCGGAACTGGTTGGCCAACGATCAAAAGGTCCTGATACGGAACCTTCCCAAGGTGGTGTCTCATGGTATTTACCAAATGCAGCCGTACTATACCCATTCAGGCGAAGCACTTCGGCTATGGGCGTTATGCTTTGAGGCCTGATACCGGTATTGCCGGGAAATGCGGTTGCCACTTCCATTATGGCCCCTGCATTATTAGAGTGATGGTTATATCCTGTCAACAATGCAGTTCGAGTAGGTGAACAAAGTGCTGTTGTATGGAACCTGTTATACTTTAATCCATTGGCTGCAAGTTTTTCCAACGTAGGCATGTTGATTGGGCCACCAAATGCACTGGAATGTCCAAAACCGATATCGTCTATCAGCACGATCACGACATTGGGGGCTTTTTCAGGAGCCTTTACTTCAAATCGCGCCGGTGCCTTTGCATTCCTTGCATCAAGCTCTGTCGATGCAGGATAAGCAGGCTCTTTAATGGGTAAAATGGTGCGATCGAGGCCATCTGTGGAAGGAGCTTCAGTATCAACACTAGTCCCGGCTTTTTCAGCGGGTTGCTGACAACTATTTCCCAAAATGGCTAAACAAAAAAGCAGATAAAATTTATTCATTTTCTCAGGTTTTATTGAAGGCTAAATCTACCGATTTCTGACTGACTACAAAGTAAAATCAAGCATTATGACCATTAGGGCCAAAAACAGGTCGAAATGTCAAACCTCCATATGTTGCTAAACCATATCACTTTATCAAATGACCTGAATCATTCATCGTATTCAAACCATATGCTACCTTGTGCCATTGAATCTGCCTATCGTTGGTAGGTGGAATAGGATTTTTCCTTTCCGACTGGAAAAGAAAACCTAAATTCAGCATTAACCAATTATTTTATCACCCATTTAAATTTGAAAATTTATGAAAATGATTCTCTCCGCTATCCTGTTCCTTGTCGCTGTTCAGGGATTTAGCCAGAAAAAAGGAAAGATGGATCCAAAGGATGTAACTATTGATTCTTTGACCACCGTCAGCACCATGCTGGCCACCCAATTGGATTCGACCACGAAGGTCGCTTCGTCACTGTCGATGCATCTGGATTCCGTATCCAAAGACCTGACGGTGTATAAGGGACTTTATACCACCATAAAGGAACAGGTCGTGATGCATGACTTTAATCCTGCAGATATGGGAACGATTATAGATTCCCTTAGAGCCGGGAGAGATGAAACGTTTTCAGGGCTATCCGCCACCTCAAAAAGTATGGCGGACAGTGTTGCCGTGCTAACAAAAGAGAATGCAGCTCTTAAGGAAATGATGACTGTACTGCAGGCCGCAGAAGGCGACAAAGAAAAGTTGGTGGCTGAACTAAAACAGTTAAAAGAACTGCTGGACGCCAAGATCATCACACAGGCCGAATTTGACGAACAGAAAACCAAGCTGATGGCGAAGTGGTAAGCGGAAATTTTTATCCCATAGAAAAGCATGTTTTAATCAAAGCACATTCCTGTCTCATGAACCATCTTTTAAAATTTTCTGTACTCCTGCTTTTCGGACTGGTATTTACGTCTTGCAGTACTGCTTCCCTGACCTCCTCCTGGACCAATGATGCCTATTCGCCCCAGAAGTTTGAAAAAGTAATGGTACTGGCCATTGCTTCCAAAACATCAAACCGGGCCGCGGTGGAAGGAACTGTCGTGGACAAATTAAAAAAGCAAGGAATCCAGGCCGTATCCTCCCTAAGTGCATTTCCCGGCTCTCAGAATGCCTTCTCCGAGCAACACGCCAAAATATCAAAAGAAGAACTGGCCCAAAAATTAAAAGAACAGCATGTGGATGGGCTACTAGTCCTGAGTCTACTTGACAAAAAAGTAGAAGAGGTCTATGTGGAAGGATCAACGTATACCCAGTCGCAGACGATCAACCAGGGCGTATATAGTGAGCCGGTGCAGAATCATCCGGTATATAATCAAGATTACAATTCCAACTACAACTATCATCCTGATGGATATCGGGACAGATATGATCAGTATTACAACAATTATTACACCTATTACGAGACCGTCCAGACAAGCGTTACAGAACCTGGATATTATGAAAATCAAACGACCCTCTATCTCGAATCTAATTTTTACAGGGTGAGCGATGCTATACTGGTATGGTCCGGCCAATCCGAAGTAATTGATGCTTCTAGTGTCGCCAGTGGCGCTAACGATTGGGCGGTTGTCCTGGTCAAAGGCATGATAAAATATAAAGCGATTGCTCCCTAAAATTACCCTGTGATAGTTCCTCAGGTGGATTTTACAGCAGCAGTCCGATTATTTTTTGCAATACCTCTGCTGCTGAGAAATACCCAAAAAGAATGGGCAGAAACGGAATCGCAATGCTCAACACCAGGCTGACAATATCCCGCACGGTCACGGGTACTACGCGAAGTTGTTGCAGCACATCATACATACTGGAATAATCATACGCCATCGAAGGATCTACGAGTCGGCTTTCGATTCGCTTTTCAAAAGGAATGTCTGTCAACCAATCATTTTCAAAGGTGCGGCTCATCTCCGTTCCTAGTTTACTCAAATGCAATAGGCCGTTTTGCTTCGTTTTAACTAGCTTTCCAATAAAGAAAAGCAATGGAAGTAGCAGTAGCAACAGACTGAGAATTATATAGCCTATAACCACGCGTTGAATCAAAAGAATATCGTTTGGTGAGTTCATAATCAATACGATCAGTTGCCCGGAAATCACCATACTACCGGCAAAAAAAATGGCACTGAAGCTGCGTTGAGCCAGTATAATAATACCTAAACCAGCTGACCGGTCGGCGTGAGTAGGTAAGAGTTTCAATGGCGCTTTTGAAAAATGATAAAGAAGTATAATCCAGACTATGTATCGCCATAGCCACTGGAGTAATAGGAACTGGAAAAACGGCACAGAAATAAATGCAGCCCATTTACCTGCCAGACTCATCACGCTGCCATCCTGTGTATTGAGAAGCTTCCAGGAAGTCGACCCTCCCAGTAGTTCTGTATAAGTACCGCTTTCGATAAGACTGAGAGCAGAAACTACCACCACCAGAATGAGTATAATCTCCGTCATGGATGAACATGCCAGCTGCCGCATCCTGGGTAGGGTGACAGAAAGCATTTTCTGCTGCTCCTCAGCATCGAGCAACGACTCTGTCATATATTTTAGGACAGCAGTTGTTTTAATATCGATGACACTTCTGATCAGGATCAGCACCGGCAAGGCGATGAGAATACGTGCATGCATAGCTACATCTTGCAGGAAAGGCATGGAGGGTCCGGCGTAGACGGTCCCTTCAATGGCTGTCAGGATAAGCAAGGGAAGCCAGGCAAAGCAAATACCAGCCAGTGCCAACATGCCCTGATGGTTTTGAACCCCAAACTTTTTTTGTGCCTTTCGAAAAAGGCCACCTTCGATGAGTGAATACTTTTCGTCAGGGAGTTGGTTTGAATTCATATAGTGGAGTAGGTAAACATGAAGCCGTTGTTGCTCCAGTAAATATACTTGAAAGCATTATCAAAAGATACAGACCACGTTAAAGTGACGTAGATAATTGGAGGAATGATCAAGAGAAATAGCAGATCAATCAAAACTATAGACCTTCTTCCAATCTTGTTTCATATCAACAATCAACCAATTGTATTTGGGTGCATCATTGAGGCCTTTGTCTAACTTGCCGATGTGCGAGGTTCTGTCATACGCCCATTCCCTGGTATCATCAGTATGGTGTACAATCATACCAAACCTGGGATAACCGGTTGCGGTTGAGGTCCATTGAAGCATTTCATAATCACCATCTGAATTGCCCGCAGTGAACACAGGCCTGCGACCGATATGCTGCTCTATTCCTACCGGCTTACCCGCCTTGTCGTTGATAAAATTTACTTCAGGTAGCCTGTACACCACAGGTCCATCGTCACGCATTTCATATTTCAATTTCAACGAACTACCGATCACCTGCTCCGGTGGTATACCATAAACGGATTCGGTCCATGGTCGCATAAAGTCAATACCTCCTCCGGAAACGATATACGTCTTGTATCCATTTGACCGGAGATAGGATAGCAATTCCAGCATAGGCTTGTAGACCATTTCTGTATAAGGACGGTTCGTCCGTGGATGACGGGCAGATGCGATCCAGTCCATCACGATCTTGTTGAATTCATCTGTGGTCGTTCCTGCATGGGTGGCAATCAGCATATCCACCATCGATTTCTCGCCTCCTGACAAAGCGGTTTTTACATCACCCTCAATTGCAGCCTTGAAGGGTTGTGTTTCCTTCCACTCCGGATGCTGCGGTGCCAGTGCCTTGATGCGATCCATCACGAAGGCCAGTTGAAAGTACATCGGTTGTTCACTCCATAAAGTGCCATCATTGTCAAAGCAGGCTATACGCTCAGCGAAAGGAATAAAATATGTTGAGCCTGCAGTCGTGGTTTTTGTTACAAAATCTACAATAGATTTTTTCGTTGCTCCTTCATTCCAGGAGGGAAGAGGGTCCCTGGCTGCAGTAGACGTCTGTTGTTTTACTGCTGTATCTGTTGCCTGTTGAGGAGTATTACAACTGAAAGTAATTGCTGCAAGAGCAATAATCAGTAGGGCTGGAAATTTTAGGTTGTGTTTCATTTATTGTTTTGTCAATTGTTCGATATCATCGAGGTCCCGAAAACGGCCGGCACTTCTTTTTTCTTTAAAAGGAATGCTTACGTTTTGAAAAACGGATTTGTCAATTGGCGTATGAGGCGTCGTGCCGTAAAACTGGTGTATCAGGTAACAAGCTGCATCAAGACGTTCTTCCAGGGTCTTCTTTCTCCAATAACCGGCATGATTATCAGCTTCTTCAACTTTCATGGACTGGAAGATAGTTTTGTCTAGTTTATATTTTGGGGATTCCTTGCTCATTGGTTAAAAATAATCAAAATATCCACTGCTTTAAGATCAGAATGCTTGTTGTATTTAAATTACCTATTATACCAGTGAAGAATACAAAAATTATATTGAATTAATTAAAAAAGACAATAACTACCTTAAATAGAAGTACGGACAGGTCACGACCTGTCCGTACTTCTATTTAAGGTAGTCGTTGTCTCCTATTTCTTTTTCTATTTACCCGCTGTCTGCATGGATGCCATCACATCATCAAGGCTAAAACTGCCAACCTTTTGACTTGGTGGAAATTCTTTAAATGAGTAAAGGAACTGACCGACATATTCCTGTGCAGGAACCAGCAAGAAAAGGCGATCCGCCCGCCATTTCCAGTTGTCCCAACTGTGCTCAGCCTCCTCAAAAGGATCAGTTCGGATATTGAAGATTTTGGGGACACGGAGTGGTGAGAAGCTTTCCTGCCAGACATCAAAGCCATGGGCACGTTGTTCTGCGAAAACGACCTTCCATTGATCATAACGCAGACCTACGAGGGAGCCATCGTCATTGAAGTAAAAGAATTCATGGCGAGGACTAGGAACTTTTCCGGCAAGAGCATCAGTGATGTTATATCCGTCCAGATGCACCTTAAACGTAGTGTTTCCTACTTGCATACCCTTCAAAAGTTGCTCTTTGACATCCGGAACACCTGCTGCCGCCAATATTGTTGGCAACATGTCTTCATGTGCGAATATATCGTTATTGATAGTACCAGGTGCGATGACCCCAGGCCAGCGAATGGCACAAGGCACGCGATAACCACCTTCCCAGTTTGTGTTCTTTTCGCCACGGAAAGGTGAGGTTCCTCCATCAGGCCAGCTGGCCTTCTCAGCACCATTATCAGTGGAATACATGACAATAGTGTTCTTATCAAGACCGAGTTCCTTGAGTTTGTCGAGTATCTGACCGACCATGGCATCGTGTTCAACCATCCCATCCGGATAAACCCCAAGTCCGGTCTTACCTTGACTTTCTGCTTTTAAATGTGTGTTGATATGCATACGGGTGGAATTCCACCAGAGAAAGAATGGCTTATCTGACTTCGCAGCCTTATCCAGATAATCGAGCGTAGCATTGGTGATTTCTTCATCAATAGTCTCCATGCGCTTTTTGCCGAGCGGACCTGTACTTTCGATCCTCTGTGTACCGTCAGGATTTGCCCACGTGTGGATCACCCCACGCGTCTGAAACTTTTTGATCAATGCCGGATCTTTAAAGTAATCTTCATTTTCGAATTCCTCTTCTGCATTGAGGTGATACAATGAACCAAAAAACTCATCAAATCCATGTGCGGTGGGCAAGTGTTCATCGAGATCACCAAGGTGGTTTTTACCAAATTGGGCGGTCGTATATCCCTGCGCTTTTAATAATTGTGCGACCGTCACATCTCTTGCCTGAAGACCTTCTTTAGCACCCGGTAGTCCTACCTTAAGCAAACCCGTGCGATACCCAACCTGGCCTGTAATGAAACATGCTCGTCCGGCAGTGCAGCTTTGTTGCCCATACCAATCGGTGAAGAGGGCCCCTTCCTTGGCGATGCGATCTATATTTGGGGTCTTGTATCCCATCATCCCTTGATTGTAGGCGCTAATGTTCCAATAACCGATGTCATCACCCCAGATGATGACGATGTTTGGCTTCCCTGTATTGGCAGGGGTGGCAGGTGCTGTTGTCGTTGCCTTGGGGGCAGCAGTAGCTTTCTTTTGTTGCGCATAAATTTGTTGGCAAAAAAGCAATGACAACAATAGCATCAGACCTAAAAAGATTTTTTTCATAAAAGCGTGTTTGTTAAGTGCTATAAATAGAATTCGGGGTTTTTTGTTAATGATCAGACATGGATCCAGGCGTAGAAATAATCCTACAATTCTCAGGCAAGACCAGGTAGCCCGTTTTGATTGCAAGGTAAGCATGAAAACTTCAAAAATGAAATGTATTCAGATCCGTAAAGGGCGGATATCTTTCATTCCTGCCAGAGGTAAATAAAATAATTACATACCATTTACATGACAAAAGGTAAAAGCGCGATTTGGCCCTGGAATTATGAAAAGATAGGTTGCGGGTTATGAAAATCAAATAAGACTGAAGGGATAAAAAGAGTTGCTTCAATTCATTTCGTAAGCCTCCCGCACATCCCTGAACATGTCATAGCTGAGCGCGAAATAAAAGATATTGGATTTGAGTCCGGCGTATGGCCTGTTTCCGGCACTATCCGTAAAATCCTGGTTGTGGAATTCACTCAAGTAGTATTTAAACTTCAAGTTGATACCATGGGGAAACTGGATACCAGCCAGGAATCCATGCTGGAAACTCTCCTGCCTGTTACTGAACCAACCGGTGATCTTATCGATTTTGTCGCCATCATCAAAGGTCTTCTCCTTGTAATGAAAGGGGAATTCTATTTCATATCCCCCGTAGAAATACAAATTGGACAGGTTGCCGATTTTAATCCCTACCGGAAGTGCCAGATTGTAGGAACGAAATTTCTTCTTATTGATCACCAATGTTGCCGGATCCTGGTAGTCATCATAGATGTATCCTACATTCCGAATGGCCAGGCCTGAAAAAATACCAAAATGGGGACTAAGATCTGAATTGATAAATGACTGGAGATTGAATACCGGTGACCATCGCATCAGGGAACTAGCTTCATTGCCCTCATCCTCAATCGTAGCCCAGGAAAATATCATTTCTCCTGAAACGGAATAATACACTTTGGAAGATTGACCTATCACCGAAGTGGTTAACAGTAAACTTAAAGCGAATAGTGTAATTATGTTTTTCATTTTTATTGATTTATGTCAGTTATGTATGATTGAATCTCAGCCTGTTTGTTTCTTAGCCTATAAACTCATTTTGCCCTCGTCCCGGCTCAACCGGGGCGATCCCTGTTTTCTTCAGTTGCCCGTTTCTGTAAAACGTTGCTCTTTCGAAATCCCGGGATATTAAAGTGAAGAATGAAGAGTGAAGAGTGAAAAATGAAAGTGCTTCTTAAGCCTCTAACCTTCTAATCCACTAAGCACATCAGATAAACTCATCAACCTATCAACTCATCAACTCATCAACCTATCTACCCATCAACTCATCAACCTATCAACTCATCAACTCATCAACCTATCTACCCATCAACCTATCAACCCAATTACTTCTCCCTCACAAACTGCACATCAAATGTGCTCTTCTCCACTGCCTGATAATATGTACCAATCATTTGATCTGTGGATGGTTGATATTCAAGTCCATAGGTTGATCCCGGATAATTGACATCCTGCAATTCTGCCATGACATACAGCTTTCCATCCTTCGCCACCCATTCGGCACGTCCTACATTAATTGATTTTGGATTGAAATAACCGACATCGAGCTTGCCATCCGGTGAGGCGCTGCGTATCTCAAGGATGTAACCACCATCAGGCCTTAGCCAACGGCCAATCAGTCGACTTATTTCTGGTGCTTTATTGGAAAGGGTTTCGGATTTTGCTGTTGTTGCAGGATCAGTAGAACCATTTGTGTGATCCTGTCTGAACATCGTAAACAACACAAGCAACACGATCAACGCACTTACACCTGTGAGGATGAGTGCACGTTTTAACTTCCGGTGAGGCGGAGTAGTAATATTGCCTGGTTTTCCGCTGGTAAGTTTGGCCATGGAGTATATATCCGAAAATGAACGTTATTAAAAATGGTATCCTAGATGAATCGTATACCGGAAACCCAAACCTTGTGTATTGGTAGATCCTGTGGTCTTAAAATCAATATCATCTAATACAAATGAATATCCGGGAAAGCGCTCTGTTAGGATTTCATCAATCTTGGCATACAGGGCAGACTCATCATCTGCCTCAAGGGTAGTACCCAGTTTAGCTTCCAGCGAATACCAGGCCACACTGGGACCGATCAATACAAAGTCGAGTGCTAGCCTTTTCCAAATGATAAACTGATAGCCCAGTTGTGCACCAATAGCTGTCATACTAAAGGTGAAATCTGTTTTTACCTCTCCTTGAAAAGTTTCTGTATTCAGGTTCCATGTATTCTCCCTTCCCATAAAAACATGGGAAGCATAGGGTCCTATATAGACCCCTCGTGGTGCTCTATGTTTATTTTCAGAAGCGAGATAAAACCGATAATCACCGGTAAAATTATACCCCCGGTCTTTCGACGATTTATATAACTGCACTATTGAGTCATCTTCTATACTGATCAGGTTAAACTTAGGCAGCGTGGCCTGGCCTACATTAATGGAAAAACTCTGGTGTTCACCTATCGTCCGCTCATACCCCAGAATAAGGGATCTGTCCCCAAAGATGGCCGGATTGGTCAGGTTGAAACGAATGGTGTTTTTGCGAATTCGTTCTTCTTTGACCGCCTCCTTAAGATTTATGGTGTCCTGCGCTATCAATGATGTGCCAGCGAAAAGGGCAATGAACAGCAATAACGAAAAGGGGATATGCATTTTCATGATATGTAATTTATTTGAAGCACAAAATAAGGTTAAAAATTGAAGAAAAGGTGGAGGCGAAGGCGGAAGTGAAGGCGGAAGTGGAAATTATTTCATCTTCATTTGGAAGTTAAAGTTTAAAGATCTCTGAAAAAATATTCAAATGCGAATCACTACTAGGGATTCCAAATAATAGTCGGCCTCCGGCGGTTGGATGGAGTTTTCTCCGCCAACAAAAGGAATACCAACCATGAATCCTACAAGAAACTCTAAATAGCAATCATTCAGGTGGCGGAGAAAACTCCATCCAGCGGCCATTTCATTTCCTGCGGAAATATAAAATTGGGGCGATCATGGTAAAAAGGCGTAGGCGAAGGCTGGGGCGAAGGAATAATTATTATTGTGTCGCTTTAATACTACAGGGCCCCCTTTCAGATTCCAAGACTCCTGAACAATTCCTGATACTCCGGATTTTCGGGTTCAGCCGCTTTCAGTACAGCGGCATATTTCATCGCTTTTTGCTGCATTTGCTGCTGCAGATATAAATAAGCTAAACCATAATTGATATTTAGCGCATTGGGATGGAGGGCTATCCCTTTAAGCAAAATCTGTTCGGCTTCTTTAACTTTCCCCTGGATCTGTAATGCGATGCCATAATTGTAATAAAGTCCCGGATTCAAAGAACCCCGGTTGACTGCCTTCTGAAAGTTTTCCAGAGCAGGTACCATAGCTCCCATTTCATAATGAAGCAAGCCAAGGTTGTAGAAGACCTGGTCATTAAACGGATCAATAGCTGCCGCATCTTCGAGTGTCTTCAATGCGTCCTGGTTTTTGCCCAGGGTATTGTAGGCAGCAGCGAGATTTAGCCGGGCGTAGTTCATCAGGCTGTCCTTTGCCAGTCCCCTTTTGTAATACATGACGGCCTCCGGATAGACTCCGCCCTGCATCTGGTAATCAGCCATCATCACATTGCCCACTGCAAAATCAGTCTGATTTTTCAGAAAGGAAATATTCTCTTTATCAGCTGCTTCAAAGGCTTCATTCGAAGCCACAGGCAGAGCTTCAGCAGGCAACCTATGATATAAATCAGCTGCGGCTATCCGCACTGATCGTACTTGATCACTAAGTGCAGGATACACTTGTGACTGCCATACGTCGTGTGGAAAATTTTCTAACGACCTCACCACATGATACCTCACAAGTGCTTTAGTATCCTTCAATTCTTTCAACAAAGCTTCAGCGCTGGTGAGCGTCTGGATACTTCCGAGGTAATAGGCGGCTGTCGCACGTGCAATCTCTGGCTGCGTAGTATCTGCCAATAGTTTTACAAGGTGCTTTTCACTTTGATCATTCAACAAGCTACCCGGTATCAGGTCATCAGAAAAATGATACTTACGCACCGGTCCATACCACTTTTTTATTGCCTCCGCTGCCCATTGGTTCGTTTGATCAGTATGACATCCTTTGCATGCATTTGGTGTCCCGTATTGCACAGACTGATCGGGTCGAGGTATACGGAAACTATGATCCCGCCGGTGATCATTACCCATATATGTCCTTGACACCATATGACAATTGATGCATTGAGCTCCTTCTGTATCCACCTCATGAAAATGATGTGCCTTTGTGTTATAATCAGGCTTGTGACAACTCAGACATAAATTATTTCCTTCTAATCTAAGCTTCCCCGAATGTG
>JANNSS010000341.1:0-34317 GCA_031402955.1 Saprospiraceae bacterium | reverse complement strand
AAACAAAGCGAGGGATTTGAAAAAGATGTCACGTCCATTCATATGTTTGATATCCAGGGGCGACTGGTCTCAAGACAAAATGTACAACCCGGAAATAAAGTAATGGCCATCAATCATCAACTGGAAGATGGGATGTATTTTATTCAGTGGATGACTGCGGATGGCGTGTCAGGAATTGAGAAAGTTTCTGTTGTGAAATGAAAGGCTTAGGGCATAGGGCGGCAGAGAGCAGTGAGCAGTGAGCAGTGAGCATAGAGGCCTGAAAGGTCGCCATCTGCTAACCCCGGGTGCAGCCCGGGGATTTTACAAAAAGGTAAACTCTTACACTAAAGAGCATGCCACTGGGAATAAAGAAAATCAAGGTGAATAAGTCAAGGAAAGTCCCCTTTAGGGGATTTAGGGGCAAAGGAGCGGTCGTATCTTCGCAGGATGCAATTACTTGAAAATTATGTTGGTGGTCGTTGGGTGCCTGGAGAGGGCAAAGAAACGACGCTGCTCAATGCTGTACATGGCAACCCTGTAGCCTATTCGCGATCCGGGGGCGTGGACTTTAATGCCATCCTGGAATATGGCCGGAAGACGGGCGGACCCGCGCTGCGAAAGATGACTTTCCATGAGCGGGGCAGGATGATCAAAGCACTTGCTTTATATCTGCATGACCGGAAAGACAAGTATTATCCGATTAGTTATCAGACAGGAGCTACCAAGGCAGATAGCTGGGTGGATATCGAAGGAGGCATTGGCAATCTCTTTGCGAATGCAAGCCTCCGTAGACGGTTTCCTGACCTACCCTATCATGTGGAAGGAGAAGCAATCGCAAGCTCAAAGAATGGCAAGTTTATAGGTCATCATATCATGTTACCTAAGCAGGGAATTGCCATCCATATCAACGCATTCAATTTCCCGATCTGGGGGATGCTTGAAAAGATAGCTGTTAATCTCCTGGCTGGCGTTCCCGCACTCGTCAAACCAGCTACGGTTTCTTCCTATGTGACCGAAGCCATCTTCCGCGACATTATTGCTTCAGGTATTTTGCCTGTCGGGGCTGTCCAGCTTTTAGTCGGATCTGCTCATGGCATTCTTGATCATGTCCAATCACAGGATGTGGTGACTTTCACTGGCTCGGCTTCTACCGGGCAACAGTTGAAAGGGCATCCAAGAATTATATCTGAAGCGGTGCCTTTCAATCTAGAGGCAGATTCACTCAACTGCAGTATCCTCGGCGAAGATGCAAAGCCGGGCACAGAAGAATTTGACCTGTTTATCAAAGAGGTCCGCAAAGAAATGACTTTGAAATGCGGACAGCGGTGCACCGGTATCCGGAGAGCCATTGTTCCTGCGCATCTCCTGGAAGATGTACAGATAGCCCTCAGCAAGGCACTTGCCCAGACGACCATTGGCGATCCGCAGGTGGAAGGTGTGCGCATGGGTGCACTTGCTGGTAAAACGCAGGTCGCGGAGGTCAGAAGCCAGGTTGAAAAATTGTTGCAGGAATCTAATATGGTGTATGGCAATATGAATGAGGTCACGCTCATTGGAGCCAATGCGGAGCAAGGCGCATTTCTTTCTCCAATGCTCCTCGTCAATGAACGGCCACTGACTTCAACACTTGTGCATGAAGTAGAAGCTTTCGGTCCGGTATGCACATTGATGCCCTATGCAAATCTGGATGAGGCCATAGAAATAGCTAAAATGGGTAAAGGATCACTTTGTTCCTCGATTGTAACCTATGACAATGACCTGGCAAAACAATTTGTCGTAGGTGCTGCATCGCATCATGGACGGATCCTCGTATTGAACCGTGAATGTGCTAAAGAAAATACAGGGCATGGCTCTCCCCTTCCACTGCTTACACATGGTGGACCGGGTCGGGCAGGTGGTGGCGAAGAGATGGGTGGCATGCGCGGTGTATTGCATTACCTGCAACGCTGTGCGATACAAGGTTCACCAACCACACTCACCGAAATCACTTCTATCTATCAGTATGGAGGTCAATACAAAGACCCGGGTGTACATCCGTTCCGAAAATATTTTGAAGACCTTACAGTCGGCGATACCGTCATTACGCATAAGCGGACCATCACTGAATCTGATATAGTTGCATTTGCCAATATCAGCTGGGATCATTTCTATGCGCATACAGATGTGACGTCCCTTGAAGGAACGACATTTACACAGCGAGTTGCGCATGGTTATTTTGTATTGTCGATGGCGGCCGGATTATTTGTTGATCCGGGAAAAGGACCTGTGTTACTCAATTATGGTCTTGAAGAATGTCGATTTACCAAGCCGGTCTATGCAGGCATGACACTGGGTGTGAGACTGACTGTCAAAGAAAAACTTCCCGTTGATCCGAAAGAAGAAGATGTGATCCACAAAGGAATCGTAAAATTCCTGGTGGATGTTTTTGATGAGACGGGTGAGACGGTGGCGATCGCTACGATCTTGACGATGGTACAGAAGGCAAAGAAGAGTTAGCAGTGAGAAGTTAGCAGTGAGAAGTTGGCAGTTGGCAGTCCTCAGAAGGCAGGTAACAGTGGGCAGTGGGCAGTGGGCAGTCCGCAGTGGGCAGTGGGCAGTGGGCAGTCCGCAGTCCGCAATTAGGATTAAAATACATTTTGTAGGGGTTCAAAATTTTGAACCCCTACAAAATGTATTTTGAACCTTTACACAATGATTATACTTTTCACCAGCTAATTGCCTGTATTTAAAAACTGTTTTTTCAGGAATCCGTTTTCGGGTCGGGTGAATTAAAGATTGATTCATTATCCTTCCCGTTCCATTGTGAACGGAATACGATAGTGAAAATGATAGCGGTGAAAAGGCTTGAAAAAAGGGTTTTTGTGATTGCCTCATGATTCATTTCATCCCCGAAAAGGTAATGTTTTATCAAAACACCAACTCCGAAGAAGATGAATGTGCAGAAAAAAAAGTATCTGAGCACCTTTTTGAGCAAGTTCAACTTATCCCTTTTCATTAAGAATTGGTTTTAATTTGCATGAAGTTAAAGCATTACTTTCGTTCCTTTGATATATTTGCGCACTTAACTTACATTTGAATAACCACTTTATTGAATAGCCAACTTATGGAAGGATCTATCACCCTCTCGATTGATAAGCATATTGCCGTCATTACCTTTTCACACCCGGTACACAATTCCATGCCGGGCTACCTGCTGGCTGATCTGGCCACCCATATCAGAAAGGCCGGTGAAAACCCGGACGTCCATGTGATCGTATTGAGCTCCGGCGGAGATCGAACCTTTTGCGCAGGAGCCAGCTTTGATGAACTGATCACGATCACTAATTCAGAAGACGGAAAGAAATTCTTCCTTGGCTTTGCGCATGTCATCAATGCGATGCGCAAATGTCCTAAGATCATTATCTGCCGGGTCCATGGTAAGGCAATTGGTGGTGGCGTAGGTATTGCTGCCGCTGCCGACTATTGCCTCGCTACTAATTTTGGTACCATCAAGCTAAGCGAACTCGCCCTTGGCATCGGTCCTTTCGTCATCGGACCTGCGGTCGAACGAAAGATAGGCCTCAGTGCTTTTAGTCAGTTAGCCCTCAATGCTACCGAATGGCAGACAGCGCATTGGGCGAAGGAAAAAGGATTGTACCACGAAGTCTTTGACAGCATTGAGCAGTTGGATGCATACGTTGATGAATTGTCTCAAAGACTTGCGGCCACCAGTTCTTCTGCTCTCCTGGCCCTGAAGCAAGCGCTGTGGCATGATACCCAGCATTGGGATCAACTCCTCGATGAACGCGCAGGCATCAGCGGACGACTTGTGATCACTGAAGCAGCACAGAAATCTATTAGAGATTCAAAGATTGTTTAGGGTGTCTCTAATATCGTTATTGCAATCAAAATGATCATTTGATTTTCAAAGCATTACAGGCTTTCATCTGACTGGTATGAAATTGGAAGCGCTTTGCGTTGGTGAAAAACTGAGAATCACCTTTAAGCCAATTCTTGTTATTCCTTACAGAAACATATCCAGTATATTTTTGATTCCCCAAAATTTTAACATTTGAGGGCTTGCTTTTCACCCATTATAAGCGTAGTTTTATAATCCTTTTTAACCTAAAACTAGCGTCATGACTCCGTTCTCCGTTCTCCGTTCTCCGTTCTCCGTTCTCCGTTCTCCGTTCTCCGTTCTCCGTTCTCCGTTCTCCGTTCTCCGTTCTCCGTTCTCCGTTTGCAGCTTCTGCTTATTCTATTGACATTTAACTTGAAAATTGCATTTGCACAAGACCCCGGATTTACTTACTCCCTCACAAAAGATATAGAATTCCCACATTCATTCTGTGACATCTTTACTATTTCAATTACTATAAACAATACTTCAGTGACTTCAGCCTTTGAAGGCAGGATAACAATTGTGGAGACTAATTTCAGAATAATGGATATTACAGGTCTCCCAGATAGCTATATACAAGAAGATTCAACCATATCATATGTGAGTTATATACATTTTACTACACCTGAAATTGCATCTAGTACTACTCAAACTTTTTCTTACAAACTTATTAGTAAAATTTTCGCAGGCGATCAATATTTTATTCCTCATAAAATAACTAAACAGTCGAATAATCATGAGGGTTCTGCACAAATAGGTATAGCTACTTTCCCTATTGATTACAAACCAATCCCTTTTCCGGGAAGGAACCACAAGACCGCGTCTGCATTACTTCAAAACTATGCTGACTCACTTATTCTCACGATATTTCCATTGGAAACAGCATCTCCTGAAATTGAGGCATGCAATCTTTTTACGAGTCAAAGTTTATACATTGAAGACTCCTTGATCTTCGATATTCCAAACTATTGCATATATAATCATAAATTTCAAGGCGGAATAATAGTTGAACCAGGTGGTATAATCATCATTGAAGATGGTGCGAGTCTGGTTATTGACAGCCAATATATCCGATCATGCAATAAGATGTGGAAAGGATTCTATGTAAAGAAAGGTGGAACCCTTTCAATTCAAAATTGCATTATTGAGAATGCACAGTATGGAATTCAAGCAGAAAGAGGATCTACTATCATAGCTTTCCAAAATGTGTTTTTAAACAATTATATTGGGTTATATATTTCTCTGTATGCTCATCAAAACAGTCCAGAAGATCCAAGCTTTTCATATGTAAACCTGAGAACTTTTGCAAACAATCTATTCATAGGTTCAGGAGAAATGTTGCCTGGATATGCAGGTCAACAACCAGCACCAGGAAGCATTCCTTATGCTGGCATTGAAGCAAATTATGTATCTTCCTTAATCATACCCGGTGATCCAGAATCTGGGTATGCAAATATGTTTGAAAACTTATCGAACGGCATCATTGCCAGACACTCTTCATTGTATGTTGGCAATACTTTCTTTAAGGACATTGTTAAAGATGCTCAATCTCCCCTTTTGCAGCAAGGTTTTGGGATTCATGTCCAAAATGGGAAGCTGACAAAAATTGAAGGCAATACGATAGGAAGTTTTCCACCCTATTCATCCCACTTCTACAATGTGGATGTTGCGATACAAAGCTCTGGTGGGCATCTGGATGTAAGCGGTCAAGATATTCAAAATTGCAGGAAAGGTATTGTTGTTGCCAGCACAAAGAATCGAATAATTCAAATACGAGATAATTTCATATCCAGTAATCATAAGGGAATTGAGGTTTTCCCTATTACTCCCCTCTTAGGTGAAATTGAGGATAATTCGATTTACGTGACCAACCAATCCGAGATCAATGCATGTATAGAGATAAATGATTTTCCTATTCCCAGCGGATGGAAAGTCAATAATAACTATTTGTCGCTTGATGGAGCTGGGTATGGTATCCTTCATAGAGTTGGCTATGATTTAGAAGTTTTTGAAAATACCATTGATCTCGTTCCCTATACCGATAAAATGTCCTATGGAATACAGATGGAAGGCTCCAAAAACGCATCAATCTATTGTAACCTGATAAAAGGCACTTCACAATCCGTCTCCTCTAAGAAGACAACTGGCATCCAGGCAACCAGTTCTGATGATTTTACAATTTCTTGCAATGATGTAGATGAGCTTGGATTTGGAATCAATTTTGCTGGCATGAACACATCCAGCAGGCTGCGTGGAAATAATTTTGGTAATGACCATTGGGATGGTCTCCTTCTTGGAAGGTATCCTAATGATGGAAATGCTGTGATAGGAAGACAAGTTCATTCTGGCAACACCTGGGAAGGAGATCAGGAGGATTTCCTTCACTTTGCCGCAATTCATCTCGGCCCTCAGGCATTAGTTTCCAGGTCGCTTTTCTTTATTGACACTACAACTACACTTGGCATTAATGTATCACCGCCTTCTGACTCTTCTGCGACAGATTGGTTTATATTTAATGATGATTCTGACACAACCTTTCTTTGCAGCGTTGATTCAACCTGCTTGAATGGGGTGGGCTCAACAACTAACCTAACGAATTGGGATAGTCTTGATCTTGAGATAGCCCAACACAATCTTGGCTTTGAATATTTTGACAATCCTTTAAGCTGGTCTGGTCGATTGCATACTTACCACAGACTTCATATGGCGAATATTGCAGGTTATCCTTCTGAACTAGTTGATTTTTTAGAGGTAGAGGCGTCTCAGAATATTGGTCTTTTTTCAAGAAGTCTGGACTCTATGTCAGCTATACTCTTATGTTCCGGTGCTTACGAGGAAGGTTTGACAGAATTTCCTCAAAGGTTTTTCGGAAAACTTACAGAATTCCTTTTCCTTGACAGCTTGTTACTAAATGACAGATCGAATGATAGTATTGCTGAAGAAATGGTATTTCTGCTAGACTCAATAGCTATATTTGGTTATAGCTTCAACCTGAAGGATTCTATTATTCAGGCCCATTCATCTGCAAGGCTTGAAAATCTGTTGGCAGATATCGAATCGATTCCTGCTGATTCTACCTGGGAAGAAAAGCTTCAATTTGCACTATTATCATCGGCTTTATTTGCTAAATTAGATTCCCTGGCAAGCTCAACTGATATATTTGAATTGGCCTCAGTATGTCCTGACAGATATAGCGACGCAGTATTCTACGCCAGATCCTTGATCAGAGTAGATAGTCTTCAGAATTATTATGATGATGGTAATCTTTGCACAGCTTTATTCCCAAGATCAGAAAATACGCCTATCCGTGAACTCCCAATAACCATATCCCCCAACCCTACCTCTTCCAACTTCACGGTGAGAAGCGAAATGGATATAAGTGAGCTTCAGATTTTTAATGTTGTTGGCCATCGCATATACAGGATACAATCAGAAGGCGAAAAACAATTAGATTGTGAGCTGTCTTTGTTTCCACCAGGAATGTATTACATCATTACCAAATCCGTCTCTGGTCAGTTCGGTCATGGAAAATTGTTCAAAGTTGATTAAGGCAAACTATGACCCACCTAAATGTCATTCGATTCTGTTTCTCATTAGTTTGGATTTTTATTTTCTGTTCTGCTGTTTTTAGCCAGGAATATTGCGATAGGCTTTATGACAACCAATGGATACTCGGTGGACCTGAAAATAATGATACTACAGATGTTTTTGGAGGTAGTCTTATTAGCTTCATGCCCGAGTATCTTGTGCAGTCAAGGAAAAAGAAATCTGGTCAACTGGCATCATTCGCTGTAATAAGCTCGAAAATGGGAAATCTTCTTCTATACACTAATGGGTGCGATATTTTCGACTTTCGAGACAGTATAATTGAAAACGGGACAGGTTTAAATCCTGGTGAGATTCACAATGAAGATTGTCCTTTTAATTTTGGGTATAGTGGACTCCATAACATGTTTTTCCTTCCGAGTGGATATGATACCTCGATTTACTACCTCTTCCACATCGGAGAAATCTACAATAGAGAACCTAATGCAGCATTTTTAGTCCAGTTTGATAAATTTTATATGACAACTGTTCATTCCTCCTTGGATAATGGGTTTCTGGAGGTGATCGACAAAAACAAAATTATCTTTACCGATACCGGGATGATTGGCATGCCTTCAACAGCTGTCCGCCATGCCAATGGGCTGGATTGGTGGGTGATTACTCCAGATCGCTGGGAAAGTGGTTTTCACATCGTATTTCTGGATCAGACAGGACCTCAATACCTAGGCAAACAATACCTGGGAAAGGCCACTGATCCTTTAGCAGATGGTGGCCAAGGAAAATTCTCACCTGATGGAACCCACTTCGCGTGGTATCAACCAAGAAATGGTCTTTTTCTCTATGACTTTGATCGTTCTACCGGATTTTTATCCAACTTCCAGTCCATTGATGTTCCTGTTGCAGCCGATCTCCTTTCGGGAGGATTGGAATTCTCCCCTTCCGGGCGGTTTCTTTATGTCAACCATTATTTTTCCCTTTATCAACTCGATATGCTTGCTGATGATCTACAATCGAGTTTGACGCATATAGCTGATTATGATGGATTCGGTTCCTCACCCTTCTTTACCGTCTTCTACCACATGGAGCGCACACCTGACAAGCGCATCTTTATGAATCCACGCACGGGATCTCAATGGCTGCATGTGATCCAGGAACCGGAAAAAAAAGGAACTGCATGCCGCTTTGAACAACATGTCATTCAACTCCCCACGGTCAACAATTATTCATTTCCTCATTTCCCCAATTACCGTCTCGGTGCCCTGGGAGAGCCACTATGCGATAGTATGGTAGTAAACACCAACGAAAACGATCAATTCACTCCCTCCATGTGCCTGGTTTACCCGAATCCATCTAATGGATCAATGACAATCTCCATACCAAAGGAATGGATCGAGTTAAATATTTACGCCACCGATGGAACATTGCACTTTCATCAACTTATTTCATCTGTTGATGCTCAAGCAAATATTGATATTTCTACTTTAAGCCCAGGACTTTACATCCTACAAGGCTCTTTTGAACCTGGGGAAAAATGTGTGCATAAGATCCTTATTTCCCACTGATCAGAATCCTCCAAAAATAGATTCAAAATCCGTAGCCACCCCTATCCGGATCGCAAAATCCTGATAGGTATAATCTTGCCATGAGGTGACGAACTCAACACGTAATACGCGAAGAATATAGTTTATACCATAGCCGATCTCCGCATATTGATTTGATTGAGGACTGACCAGTGTATTGAAAATGATATTTTCCCTGATACCCTGGCGTCTGAAATAATCAAACTGTGTCAATGCAAAGCGCCTGAACTGGTAATTGAAAAGTCCATAGGCAAACTGATCATCCGTACTGTACAGATAGTAATCCAGCATCCTGAATGCACTGACCGGATTGGCCGGTGAGCCTATCATACGGCTACCAGGGAAATGGGCGAAATCGTGAAAATATTTTGGCTTGTCGTCACCTAGAAACATTCCGGCTGCAATACGCATACTGAGCTGACTGCCTGCGCCAACGGATACTTTTGCATCAAACTGAGCAGTCGCGAGATCGAATGGATCGTAATCTTCGCCCCATCCCTTTCTATACATCAAGGTCAGCATTGGGGAATCACTATAATCCTTGCGCTTGGCCCCTCTTTCCACTTTATACTTCCAGAAAGGTTTTACCCAAACAGATCCTTCAGTGATAATTGCCTTGTGGTCATTGAACACATCGTCGTTACCCGCGAGATGCAGCGGATCATTGTCAGTATACAATAAACTCTTGTCATCAAAAAAGACAAGATCAGTCGTATTCACTAATCGCTTACGGTCTGCATATTCTCCTATGACCTCAAAGCCAAATGCCTTTGAAATATTCTGCTTGTATGTCAGCCTGCCAAACTGCTGTTCATAGATTTTCATGTAGTTGCGGTTGACAAACAAGGTATACAACGAGTTGGCCCAGGCATATATCGGATGATCGTATCCATACTGCCTTGTTTGATTTCCGCCCTGCAACTGCAAACTCCAGCCTTTACCGAAAAGCTTGAATTTGCCTTCATAATTGATCGCTTCTCTTGAGATGGCATATCTTCCTAATGCACTGGCTTCCCAGTTCAAAGGTTTTTTTCCACTATTACCAAACTCCAATTCATACCCGAGATGAAATCCATCTACCGTGTTGAAATTGATAGATTGCAGAAGTGCTTTCAACTGCAAATAGGTCTTATCATTCAAACTGTATCTCCCGCCTGTAATCAGATGCATTAATTTGAAATCAGTCCTTCGCTTCACGCTTGATGAAAATCCATCTTCTCCCATCATGACCGTCACAGAGTCCTGGCCTTCTTCCGTTTCATCTTCCGGAGGAGCAGGGATTGCCGCGATACTGTCCAGGCGCTGATAACCCTTCACCTCATAATCTGTCAGTGGCAATGGCCGCATCGTCTGCCAATAAGCGGAATCACGTTTGTACGCAGTGCTATCAATGACCTGGGTTGACAAATTCGGTAAATCAACAGTATCTACATCGGGCAAAGCTTCAATCTCCTGTTGTTCATATTCGCGCATCATCTTGCGCAATTGTTTCGCGCTTAATTCCTCACCACTGTCAAGACTCAGTAAGCCTTCGTCGAAAGAACGGTTTTTCATTTTTGCATCAGAAGCCTTAGCGTCTTCAGTCTCCACTTTCACATCCAATACCGTGACAGGTACTTCAAGATCAGGATTCAATTTGATTTTATAATCATTGAGCTTTGCAAAATACCTGTACTCAAATGCAAACCCAAACACACTACCACCCACATCATAAATCTCATGAACAGGCAGCCAGACATCAGGCAGGATCGGCTCAAACTGTTGTTGTATATCAAAACGTATCCCCCATATATAGGTGGCCAGATCGAGGCTATGAATACTCCAAACATTGTCGACGATGTAAATAAATCCTTCAAACACAGAATCTCCTTTGGCTTTCGGTGTCACTTTTATTTTATTGATCACATTACCTCCGTCCTGGATAAAACCCAGGTATTCGAAACGATAATGTCCGAAAGCATCTGGTGCCAAAGGGGATATACCATTCACTACCTGAGGTTCATAAAAACTGCTGTATATAAAACTGCTCGGGCTTGTATTATTGTCATCGCCAGTTGTCCGGATGGAAATCACGGTATCCCTGTACTGATCCGGGCGGATGTAGTGAAGTTTGCTGACCGATTCCTGTGTAAAGGCTACAGTTGAATCTATGCCTTCTTCGGCTAAGGCTTTATTGATTTGTTTCCTAAACAGCCATGGGGTTTTTAATAAGCGGCCGCTACCTTTGATATAGACCATGGCATTGTACTCATCTACCTGTAATGAGTGATATTTTGCCTTTGCTATGGCCCGGCGCATGATAGTGTATGCAGGATCTTCGCCATTGCCAGAAACAATTGCTTCTGGCAGGGCTACGACTTCAGGTCGCATGACAGCCCTGAATGAAGTGTAGGAGGAACCTATAGAGAAGGTGGTATCGATTGGGGTATAGCCTAGATATTGAAATCTGACTTTGTGTTTGCCGGGTGCAAGTGCCAGTATGTATTCACCCTCGACATTGGATGCTACCCCCTGGCTTGTTCCCATCACGCCGATGCTTGCAAATGGTAATGGCTCTCCGCTAATATCCACCACTTTGCCTTTAATGCCCTGAGCCTGAAGGCCATAGGACGATGCTAAAAAGACGAGCAGCGCAATAAATTTCCCGGAAAAAGATAGTTGGCATTGTGATTTCATGGTTTAAAGATATCATCCCTAGACTCAGTCAGGTGCTGTATTGTTACAGGTTTAAGTTCATTTTAACGATTTCCGCTACACCGACCTTTTAACTGCTCTTTCAGAAAACACATTTCACCTATCTTACCCCGGCGAAAATGGCAATAGACAAAGTCCACTTCAAAATCCTGGTGATCAGTGATTACCGTTCCGTTGGCTCATCCAGACCAGAGGCAGAAATTTTTATCCGGTTGGCACAATTGGGACATCAGGTTCACATCATCACCCATGCAGATGCCCATTATTACAATCAACGATTCAGGGAACATGGGATTTCTGTGTTTGAAAACCCACCTTCAAAAAAAATCTCTTTCGCTTATATCCGTTTTCTGAAAAATCTGCTCAAAGAGCATAGTTATGATTTTGTGCATGCTTTTAACAGTAAAGGGCTAACGAATGCGATATGGGCTCTGGCCGGAAACAAAGCAAAACTGATTGCGTACCGGGGCTATGCGGGACAAACTCATTGGTATGACCCTATGATGTACTTAAAGTATTTCCATCCAAGGGTTGACCATATCATCTGTGTCAGCCATGACATTGAAGATATCCTGTCAAGGAATATTATCGGGGCAAGAAAGAAACTCTCCACCATCCCAAAAGGACATGATCCAGCGTGGTATAAGAGCATCATTCCCGTTGACAGAAAATCACTGGGATTCACACCGGATGATATTCTGGTATGCTTCCTGGCCAATGTGAGACCATTCAAAGGACTCCCCTACTTATTGAAAGCTACGCGTTTAATACCGGCTGGCTTACCCATCCATTTCCTATTTATCGGCCATGGGTACGACGAGCCTTCGATCAATATTGAAATGGAGGAGAGTCCATTTAAAGAAAAAATGCATTTGCTTGGATTCAGGAGTGATGCACGCGAAGTGCTCGCAGCATGTGACTGCCTTGTGCAAACTTCCACTCATGGAGAAGGTCTGTCCAAATCTGTTGTTGAATCTATGTTCCTCGGCATTGCACCGATCATCTCGGATATACCAGGTAACCGGGACTTGTTGAAAGACGGTGAATCCGGGTGGATGGTCCCTGTAAAAGATCCAGTATCGATTGCGCAAGCCCTCACGGAGATGGCTTCGGACAAATCAGAACGGATAAGAAGAGGAATTCATGCGGCGGAACATATGCGCGCCCATTTTCATATTGACCAGACCGTGGAGCGGTTTATCGATCTCTATGAGCGAATGAAGACGTGAGACGTGAGACGTGAGACGTGAGACGACGTTAAAAAAATGTTGCTTGTAGAGACGCGATTAATCGCGTCTCTACAAGCAACATTTTTTTTAATGATTTACGATGATTTTTATTTTGCGGCAGCGTAGCGACGAGCCACTTCATCCCAGTTGACGACATTCCAGAAAGCACCGACATAGTCGGGGCGACGGTTCTGATAATTGAGATAGTAGGCATGCTCCCACACATCAAGGCCCAGGATAGGTGTGCCACGAAGAGCACTGACATCCATTAATGGGTTATCCTGATTTGGGGTATTGATGACAGCAAGGGCTCCGGTTGCATCGACCATTAACCAGGCCCAGCCTGAACCGAATTGAGTTGTAGCAGCTTTACCAAAGGCTTCTTTAAATTCATTGAAACTACCGAAACGGGTCACGATGTCGTCAGCTAATGCACCAGACGGTTCGCCTCCTCCGTTAGGCGACATAATCTCCCAAAAAAGGTTGTGATTGTAATAGCCTCCTCCGTTATTACGGATGGCAGGGCTTTGTTTGGAAACCTGACCAAGAATTTCTTCAATCGATTTTCCTTCAAGGGCTGTGCCCTCAATGGCGGCATTCAGGTTATTGGTGTAGGCTGCATGATGCTTTCCGTGGTGAATTTCCATTGTTTTGGCATCAATATGTGGCTCAAGTGCATTTGTGCTATAGGGCAGGGAAGGGAGTTGAAAAGCCATGGTTTGTTGTGTTTTCTGATTAAAAAATGATTTTGTAATGATACAACATGAACCGGAATATTCCCAAAAGGTTTACAATTCTTATGTTCAAGACCATAAACTTGGGGACTATCTTTACCTTTGAAAAGTCAGGAAGAATTTTCCTGTCTGAACCAATGCCCTTTTCAATTTCTGAAAACCACTTTAAATCTTGCTTATGAATATTCGTCAATCATTTCTATCGCTGGCTACTATGGGTATCCTGACGATGACAGTCCTGTCTAGTTGTGGTGATATAGAGCAGAACCTTGTACTCAATGCCAACGGATCGGGGACCCTTGAAACCTCCTTTGATGTAGGTGAGATGATGGGGATGATGAAAGGTATGGGCGAATTGGGAGACCTACAAAATGACGATGTTACCATTTCATCGGGTGAGCCAACAGATTCAACAGCACGTGCTGCTGAAGCACCGAAAGATCCTATGCAATTGATTATTGAGAAAGTGACAGATCCCGTTTACAATCGTGATTTTGACACCTTGATCTCCTTTATCAGCATCATGCCAGATAGTGTAAAGCAAAAAGAGACTCGTATGGACCTGGTTAGTAAAATAAACCTTCGCATGCGCTCACCAGCCAACAGTTCATCACTGGTCATGGGGGTGGTCATGAATTTCGACAATAAGGCTCAACTCGATGAGATGGTCAAGTATATCGAAACCATGGATAATGCTTCCAGTGCAGGAATGTTACCAGCCATGGGAGGTGGTGGAATGCAGTCTGAAACATTTCTGGTATTTGACGCAGATATGAAAGCAGGCTGGATCAGGGTGGATACCATAGATTATAGTGGAATGGCCCCGGAGATGGGTATGTCGGGCGACAGCCTGATGAGTAGTGAGGACATGGGGATGATGGAGATGATGTTTGGTAACAGTAAAATCAAATCTGTAATCCATGTGCCTGGAGAAGTCATCTCCTGCTCTAATAAGGATGCTATCCTGACCAAGGACAATAAGGTCATCATCGAATACAGCTTAATGGAAGCCCTTAGAAAAGGGAAAGTACCAGGCTATACGATCAACTTTACACCTAAAAAATAGTCTTCCGGCTACGGAGATTCTGTTTATTTCGCAATGGCGGGCTGGATCAGATAGTCGATTGAATATTTACCAGGACCAGTTAACATCAATGTGATGTAGGGAACCAGGAATAATATGCCGTGCTCCTTATCACTGAGCGGATTAGCGACATGTACCGCAAATACGATAACCAGGCCTACGATGATCAGCGGCACCAGGAAGAGTCTGGTGCCCATGCCCAAAACAAGAAACATCGAACAAAAGAATTCTGCAAAAACGGTCAGCGCCAGCGAAATCTCATCTCCGAGACCCAGGAAATTGTAAAAATCCCCGGATTTCTCTGAAAAGCCCATGAGCTTAGACCAGCCATGCGTGGCCATTAACAAGCCAGCACCCATCCTTAAAATGAGCAATCCTGCATCTGCTGCCGACCCGTATGTCGTGGCTTTCAGTATAGTACGCAAGTAATTCATTCGATTTCTGTTTTAGTTTCCTGAAGTTTAATAGGCTGTTTCGCTCATTCTTCACAAAGGCGAGATAGTAAAAATACAACGAGACTGTTTTTGTTTAAAACAAGATTGGTACATTTTTTGACATATTAAATAAATATTTAATATGTTTGTCACCAATTATAGTGCCCATGATACCATTATTGTTTTTAGTACTGATACTGTTATGTATCGGAGGTGAGTACGTTTCGCGGCCTCATTCACATTGAAGCAGGCTTAGCGAGCAGTATTTCCCTGAGTTCAGCGAGATGTAAGATTGTATAGTCTGGCCCCTGCCTCAGGTGGCAGTCTTCGTTCATTGGATTATACCAGCAAGTATGGTAACCGAAGGATGCTGCGCCCGCTATGTCCGCAGTCAGGCTATCTCCTACCACCAGAACATCTGTATGATCAGGTGAACCGATCTGCTCATGCACATACTGAAAATAGGCAGCATGTGGCTTGGAGACCCCGATCTCACCGGCAATCACGATGACATCAAACCGCTTATCCCACCCGATCATTTCAAGTCGGGGACGTTGAACCTCCCTCATCCCATTGGTCACATACCCCAGTCCTACTCTTCCTTTAAGCAGGGTCATGATTTCATCTGCACCCGGCATCAGGTAAGGTTTTGAACCTAGCCTGCGCAGATATTGCTGTTGCGTAGCCACCGGGTCAAGATCAAGTTGCCTGAACGCAAAGTACCTTTTGAAGCGCTCATAGACAAGCGTGTCGCGGTCTATCAGACCTTGTTCATGTTCTGCCCAGCACTGCATGTTGATGCGTTTATAATCTGCATACATGCCTTGTGTCCAATCGTCTCCATGTTGGGCAAGCACTTCGGAAAGTGCCTCCTCACTGGCCTTATCAAAATCAAACAGGGTGTGATCTGCATCAAAGAGGACCCATCGGTATCTTTTCATAGCGTTCAAAGATACCTTAGTCCAATGCTTATCTTCGCGTCATGAAGGGATATATTTTCTGCCTTTTCGTTTTTTCGTTTTCATGGCTTTATGGTCAGGATACAATTCACATGCCTTTATCTGGCACGATGATTCACCTGGTATCCTTTGGAAAGGACAGTTCATCTGTACTATTATACAATATGCATGACAACGAAAACAGTTCAGCCATGGCAGGGCGGATGCTGGCCAGCAACAAAGGGGGACGATATTACGAACTCATGCATAATGGCAAACGGAATATCTCCTTTCTTTTCGGTACAGATTCTATTCATATCGACCCAAACAGAATCTATACGGATATAGGTATATGGCAACAGCTGGCCAGGAATAAAATCACAGACACGCTGACGCATCAACTGATCTCGGCATGGAAGGACAGCTTATTGAGTGTACTGCGTATCCATGAAAGAACCCTGGTGATCGCGTTGCATAACAATACCAATCAGAACTACGGATTTAAAAGCTATATGCCTGATGGAGAATATGCTGATGAAGCAGAGGCTGTTTGCAAAGGTTGTGTCCACGATAAGGATGATTTTTACTTTGTAACTGAATATCCGATCCTCGACCAGTTATGTATTGGCCAGTACCATGCAGTCATGCAATCCAATTCCAAGATGACCGATGATGGTAGTTTGTCTGTGTACTGCGGAAGACTAGGTATACCCTACATTAATGTGGAAGCTCAGCATGGTCATTTATTCCGGCAGGTGAATATGCTTTTGTTTGCATACAGGCAGATGAAGATAGAGTAGATTTCAGTTGTCAGTAATGAGCTACCAGCTTCCAGCTACCAGAGTATTTAATCTTACTCTCACGACTCACTCAATTCAGCTTCGAACTACCAGCTGCCAGAGTATTTTAACTTACTCTCACGACTCACTCAATTCAGCTTCCAGCTACCAGCTGCCAGAGTATTTAATTTAACTCACACGACTTAAGTTAGCTATCAGTTATCAGCTGTCAGCTATCAGTAATGAGCTACCAGCTACCAGCTTCCAGAGTATTTAACTTAACTCACACGACTCAATTCAGCTATCAGCTGTCAGCTATCAGTATTAAGCTACCAGAGTATTTATCTTAACTCACACGACTCACGACTCACGACTCACGATTCACGAATCATTTTTCACTTTTCACTTTTCATTTAACAGCATTGTACATGAGCTTGACATCCTCGAGTGAAAAACTGCCAACGAGACCTGTCTGGAAGATCAGCTCTTTGTCGCCGATGATCCGGACATACCTAAAGTCATAATCAAGCGTAGTGCTATCTGCCATTTTGCTGAAAATGAATCCCTGGTCTTCTTCCTTAATTACTTCCCTGAAGAAGGAATCTTCCTGAACAGCTGTCAGTTGTCTGAGCTTTTCTCCGGCTGCATCTTGTTTTGGGGCTGCGAATTCAAAGATCTGGATAAAGAACTGGTTTCCCTTTTTGACAGTGATGTCTCTCATGAAATTATAGTCCTTCTCCTGGATAATGGCGCTGTCCGGTGCCATGATCGTGACTGGCAGGCCATGTGACTGGAGATCAAGCTTTTGCATTTTTACACCATCCTTGCGACAGGCGGAGAGCAAGGCCAGGGCTAGAAATACGTTAAGCAGGAGTTTTTTCATCAGATCAAAGGTATTGAAATCCTGAAAACGGAGTTTTGTCATGTTTTTACTGGTTTCGATCGATTTTTTATAGTTAGCTCTTGACAAGAAGTGAAATCCATGATATATTTGTGATATCATTTTAATATCAAAATATAAAAATCATGGAAAAATCATTCACACCCTTTTCAGGTTACCTTTTCTTATTACTCTTATTTGGGCTGTTGACACTTGGAATACTGGGCATTGTCAACGTTTGGCATCCAGGTATTCCGGGCCTGGCTTTAATAACGGCCTTATTGATGTCCGCCGGTTTCTTTTTCATTAACCCCAACAGTTCCAGGGTCATAACACTGTTTGGAAAATACAAAGGGACCACCAAGGAAAATGGATTCTTCTGGGCCAATCCATTCTTTACCAAGAAAGGTATTTCTCTCCGTGCCCGCAATTTTGAAAGTGAGCGGGTCAAGGTCAATGACAAGCGGGGCAACCCGATCCTGATCAGTGTGATCACTGTATGGCGCGTTCGAGATGCCTATAAAGCAGCTTTTGAAGTGGATGATTATGCCAGTTTTGTCAAGCTCCAGAGTGATGCAGCCGTTAGAAGCCTGGTCGGACAATACTCTTATGATAATTTTGATGATCATCAGACTGAAATAACCCTCCGTTCCGGATTACAGGAAATCAACCATGCCCTTGAAGATGCGCTATCCGAAAGACTTGCAATCGCTGGTATTGAAGTGATGGAAGCAAGGATCGGTTACCTGGCATACGCCGAAGAAATCGCGAGTGCGATGCTCAAGCGTCAGCAGGCGGAGGCAATCGTTGCTGCCCGGCACAAGATTGTCGAAGGCGCAGTCAGTATGGTGGAAATGGCCCTCAATGATCTGGCCGGAAAGAATATCGTTCATTTTGACGATGATAAGAAAGCCTCGATGGTCAGTAATCTGATGGTCGTTCTCTGCAGCGACAAGGAAGTTACTCCGGTGGTCAATACTGGAACATTGTATCAATAGTATTGCGTCTAAACCCGTTTTGCCCCTAAATCCCCTAGAGGGGACTTGAAGAAATGCAATTATGAAAAAGAAGTTTGTCCTCCGCTTAGATGAAGATGTCTACAACGCACTCGAGAAGTGGGCGGCTGATGAATTTCGGAGTGCCAATGGGCAAATCGAATGGCTACTGGCCCATCAGTTGAAGCTCAATGGAAGATACCGGGGGATTCAGCCGAAGGGGCTTAAGGAAGATCCTCCGAAAAAGAGTGAGCAGTGAGCAGTTAGCAGTTAGCATTAGATATAGAAAAAGGCGTCAGATGGACGCCTTTTTCTATGTGCAATGAGCATGCACTTTTCACTTTTCACTCTTAACTTTTCACTTTAATAGTGCAGCCTATTGCCTTGGTTTCAGAAGGATCAGGATTGTTTCCAGCCTTGAGGGACGCAATGGCATTCTCGAGATACTTAACGCTCACGAGAGATGCATCCTGTGCATTGTCATCGATAGCGCCTATATACCTGATATACCTGTTGGCATCCAGTAAAAAGACATGTGGCGTACGTGTAGCTCCGAAGGCAGGATATACTTTCTGTCCGTCATCAAACAGATATTTGAAAGGGAATTTCTTCTCTTTCGACCTGGTCTGCATAGAAGCGAAGTCGTCACCTGGTTTTACCGATGGATCGTTTGGATTGATAGCTACTACCGGGTAACCTTGTGAAGCATACTTATTATGCAACGCAATAATCCTGTCTTCATACATTTCTGCATAGGGGCATGTGTTGCAGGTAAAAACAACAATATACCCGTTGACTCCTTTAAAATCCGCAAGGGACACCATGTTGCCATCCACATTTTTCAATGAAAAATCGGCAGCTTGTTCGCCAACTTTATATGCGTCCACCACAGGGGCGACAGCACTTATTAATGTGAAAGTAAAAAGGGCGAGGAGCAATTTACCGAACTGTGATTTCATAGTCATAAGTTTAAAAAAGGTTTTACTATATCATGTAACTCATCTGCATGATGAAAAGTTCTTTCAAAAAAGGCCCGTTGTTGTCCCCGGTAAACCAGGGTGGCCGGAATCGCTCCGGACCATTCAGGATCAATATCCCCGATCCAGAAATTGGCCCGGTTATCTTCAAGCACCACCACATGGTCTCCAATCTTCCTTTCCCGGACAAACGGCTCAAGTTTACGAATATAATCCTTCTTGAAATCAAGACTCACCAGGATCAGTTTAAAAGGCTGATCGCGGTACATGGAGTCCATCTCCAGGAAAAGAGGCAATTCCTGCACACAAGGAGCGCACCATGTTGCCCAAAAATTGACCACATATGTTGTGTCCGATTTACTATGCAGCAATGGCTTCAACTCGTCATAATTGATCACTTGGACCGACAATGTATCAGGTGCTGGCACTATCCACATTGGTTGCTCTTCCACTTTCGGAAGAGTCCCCTGAATCAAGATGCTCAAAAGCCAATAGATCATGTCTTAATGATAACTATCAAGGGCATACTATAGCTGTTAACGGATAGCTCTATAACAATATTTTAACGTTTCTGTTGTGATAGCTGTCAGCTATCAGTTGTCAGCTATCAGCTATCAGTGCCAGGCGGATTTTGACAGGCGATTAGAAATCATGCTGTAGAGACGCGATTAATCGCGTCTCTACAGCATGATTTCTAATCGAACCTTAGCCTTAGCCTCCGCCTTAATTTAGTTTGTACTTGATACCCAAGGCATCCAGATCCTCAATCAAGGCACTGGCGGCCTTCACTTTATTGGATTTAGAGATCAATCCAAGGATGAAATCATCTTCACGATCGTAGACCTGTAGCTTCAGCTTATGTCTGCCTTTGTGTGTTTCACAAATCTTGTCCAGGCTATCCAGGAGAAACTGGTCCAGTTGGTCAATAGAGATTTTTACGGTGATGGACTTGGTCAGCTCTTCTCCAATGCTGGCTAGCATACGTGCAGAGGTGATTCTGAATTCGTGCTCCTGGCCATTCCAACTCAACTGATAATGGCCTTCGACAAACAAGGCTTCACCTATCGTCATGATGTCCTTGTACTTTTTGTAGTCTTCATTAAATAGTCTGATATCCAATGAACCTCTGAAATCCTGAAGCGTAAAGATTCCCCACCCTGTTCCCTTCTTCGTGATGCGGTGGTCCGCATTGGTGACCATGCCGGCAAGTTTCAAGTGTTTATCCTTATGCACCATCACCATGTCCAGCGGGCAATTGGTGAAATGTTCGATTTCAAGTCTGTAATCATCGAGAGGATGCCCTGACATATAGATCCCGGTGATCTCTTTTTCTCGGGTGAGTTTTTCTATCAGTGACCAATGAGGTACCTGGGGCAATGAAGGTTCCTGGAACATATTGGTTGACAAATCACCAAACAAGGTGAGTTGCGTTTGGCTGGCCTGTGCCTGCACGGATTGCCCATATCGTATCGCGTGTTCAATGAGTGAATCATACCTATCCGTTGGGGCAAAATACTGAGCCCGATGCGTGCCTTCAAAACAATCCAAACCTCCTCCCATCACAAGGGCTTCTAATGCCTTTTTGTTGACTGCTTTCAGGTTGACTCTTGACGTGAGATCGAAGATGCTCGCGAAAGGACCATTTGCCTTACGTTCATTGATGATGTCATCACCAGAACCTTCTCCCATGTTTTTCAATGCAGAAAGGCCAAACCTGATTGCTCCTTTTGCATTTACGGTGAAATTGATATTACTTTCATTTACATCAGGGGGTAACACCGGAATATTCATCCGCTTACATTCACGAAGGAAAAAATTGAGTTTTGTGATATCGTTTTTATTGTGCGTGAGCACGGCGGCCATAAACTCCGCAGGAAAATGGGTCTTAAGCCATGCCGTCTGCACAGAGAGAACAGTATACGCAGCACTGTGCGAGCGGTTGAATCCATAACTCGCAAACTTGGACATAATCTCAAATATTTCATCAGCCTTGACAGAAGGCACCCCTTTCTTTGTAGCCCCTTCCACAAAAATCTGGCGGTGCTTTTCCATTTCATCCGCCTTTTTCTTACCCATTGCCCGGCGAAGCATATCTGCAGCACCGAGACTATAACCAGCCATGATCTGGGCCCCTTGCATGATCTGTTCCTGATAGACCATAATCCCATAGGTTGGCTTTAGCAGATCCGTAAGCCACTCATGCGGATAATCTACAGGTTCTCGTCCGTGTTTTCTGTTGACGAACATAGGTATGTAACTCATCGGTCCCGGACGATACAGCGCATTCATGGCAATGAGATCTTCAATATTGTTTGGCACCAATTCACGCAAATATTTCTGCATACCAGGAGATTCAAACTGGAATATCCCGATGGTCTCTCCTTTCTGAAACAAGGTAAACGTAGCAGCATCATCCAATGGAATATGATCCGGATCAATGAGTTCTAAGGTGCCCTGACGTTCAGCAATAATTTTTATAGCGTCTTTGACGATCGATAATGTCTTCAGGCCGAGAAAGTCCATTTTCAGCATACCGGCAGATTCGACTACACCGCCTTCAAATTGTGTGACGAGCAAATCCGTTTCTGTGGATGTACATACCGGAATGTATTGCATGATATCGTCCGGCGCGATAATGACACCGGCGGCATGAATACCCGTATTACGAACAGTACCTTCTACCTGTTGAGCAAGTCGAAGGATTTCTCCTTCGGCAGTATCCAGTTTTTCAATATCACGAAGCTTGCGGATGTTTTCAAGATCACGTGATTGTGCATCATCTTCTGCTTCTTTTCCGGGTTTAAAAATTTTGGCCAGTGTTGTCCCGGGCGTAATCGGAATCATCTTTGCAAGGCGGTCTGTATCTGATAGTGGCAACTCCAGCACTCGTCCCACATCGCGGATAGATGATTTAGCAGCCATGGTGCCGAAAGTAACAATCTGCGCTACCTGATTTCGCCCGTACTTATCAACGACATAATCTATGACGCGCTGCCGGCCTTCATCATCAAAGTCAATATCAAAATCCGGCATGGACACACGCTCAGGATTGAGGAAACGTTCGAAGAGCAAATTGTATTTAAGTGGATCAATGTTGGTGATCGTGAGGCAATAAGCTACTGCGGAACCCGCACCTGATCCTCTTCCTGGTCCAACACTGACATCCATACGGCGTGCAGCTCTAATAAAATCCTGGACGATAAGAAAGTAACCACCGAAATTCATTTTATCAATGACACTGAGCTCCCAATCCAGCCTCTCCTTGATCTCCGGCAGGATGGTTCTATATCGAAGAAGTGCACCTTCATATACGAGATGTCTCAAATAAGCAGACTGATCCTTGAACCCTTGTGGCACCGGAAAATTTGGCAACAAAACATCACGTGTAAGCATAGGTGATGTGATCTTATCAAAAATCTCATTGGTATTGTCGATCGCTTCCGGGATATCATGGAAGATCAGGTTCATTTCCTGCTGGGTCTTGAAATAAAAATCAGTACTCGGAAACTGAAACCTTCCGGCATCTGACATTTTCTTGCCGGTATTGACACAGAGGATGATATCATGCGCCTTGGCATCCTCTTCATTGATGTAATGTGCATCGTTGGTAGCGATGACCTTGATATTATATTTTTTTGCAAAACCCAGCAGGATCTGGTTGACCTTTTCCTGGCTCATGCCGGTATCGTCAATCGATTCGAGACCACGATGTCGTTGCAATTCGATATAGAAATCTTCTCCAAAAATATCAAGCCACCATTGCACTGCCTTCTCTGCTTTTTCAAGGTCTCCTGTAAGAATGGTCTGCGGAATTTCGGCACCGATGCAACAACTGGTTGCGATAAGCCCTTTGTGATATTGCAACAACAATTCCTTATCAATCCGGGGAAATCCGCTGTAGATACCTTCTATAAAACCGAGTGAACAAAGTTTTGAAAGATTCTGGTAGCCATCTTGATCTTTGGCCAGCAGGAGCTGATGATACCGATGATCTTTTTCCCCCTTTGAGGTTTGAAACTGTCTTTTGTGTCGATCATGTACCAGGTAAAACTCACAACCCACGAGCGCTTTGAGATTTCGCTTTTTTGCTTCTGATACAAATTCAAAAGCGCCGAACATATTGCCGTGATCCGTGATCGCTATACCCTTCTGACCATCCGCGACGGCTTTGTCCATCAATTCAGGAATGTGGGATGCTCCATCCAGAAGTGAATAGTGGGTATGACAGTGGAGGTGGACGAATTCAGGCATAGTGCAAAATAAGTGAAAAGTGAAGAGTGAAGAGTGAAAAATGAAAAGAGAAAAATGAAAAGTGAAAAACGAAAAACGAAAAGTGAAAAACGAAAAGTGGTCGTGCTCGACAGTTCCTTCTGAAAAAAATAATTTGCATTTCTCCTTCAGCAACCTTAATTTTTCATTTCACCATTGAAAACTAAGTAGTTATGAAAAATTCTATTCTAAGAAAGAAAGCCTTTGCGTTTGCAGTTAAAATTGTCCGGCTTGTCCAGCGATTACAATCAGAGAGGAAAGAATTTGTCTTAAGCAGACAAATACTCAAAAGTGGGACTTCGCCAGGGGCCAATGAGCGAGAGGCTGAGTTTGCCCAAAGCAAGAAGGATTTTATCAGTAAAATAAGTATCGGTCTTAAAGAAGCAAACGAAACCGAGTTCTTTCTCGAACTACTATATGCTACTGACTATATTGACAAAGTTGAATTTGAATCACTTTATAGAGATTGCGGTGAAATCAAAGGCATACTTATTGCTTCTGTCCAGACAGCAAAAGCAAATGAACAAAGGAAAAACATTTGACCTTTTCATTTTTCACTTTTCACTCTTCACTTTTCACTTTGTGCATGCGCTTTTCGACGGGTTTTTGCGGAGCAAAAACGTCGAAAAGCCCGTATGCACATTTGCTCCGGGCTTTTTCGACTAAGGTCTCAAAATAAGAAAACTACATCTTTATGATTAGCAGGCGAATCCTGCGGATCGGTGTCATTCGAATATCCTCTTAACGTAGGTGGGGCGGCAAAAGTTTATATCATATATAAAAAACTTTTTATGCCTGAAACATCTTCCCTGATGGTCATAAAGGTAACTTATCCCCGAATAAATCCCCAATCTCAGCGATAGTTTTTATTAACATATGAATAGAGACCTGCTTGAGAGTAAAAGGTGTACCAGAACTAATAACTTAATATAACACATTACTATAATGTACTAAAAACTGATATTCAACATTTTAATAAAATATTCCTCCCAAATAATGGGGCATCATCATGAGTATTATACCCATGCCACTTCATTTTTCGTTTTTCACTCTTCATTTTTCACTTATATTCGCGTCCCATTCGTTACCCGCCCGGGTGCTGAAATTGGTAGACAGGCATGTTTGAGGGGCATGTGTCCGTTAGGATGTGAGGGTTCGAGTCCCTCTCCGGGCACTCTTTAAGTGAAGAGTGAAAAGTGAAAAGTGAAAAATTCAGGCCGGCAGTAGCCGGCTTTTTTATTTTTAGGTATGAAGGTCCCTTACCTTCTGGAGGAATGGGGAAGCAAAGACAAAATCCTGGAGGATTTCATTATTGGATGTTAACACCTCTTCCTTATTGCCTTCCCATGCCAGATAACCATCGTGCAGTAAGGCAATGTTGTCACCTATCTCCATGACGGAATTCATATCGTGGGTATTGATGATCGTCGTGATGTTGTTTTCCATCGTGATGGCATGGATCAGCTCATCAATGACAAGGCTTGTCTTAGGGTCAAGACCTGAATTGGGTTCATCGCAAAACAGATATGTGGGCTGCAGGACAATAGCGCGCGCAATTCCGGCACGTTTTTGCATACCACCGCTCAGCTGGGATGGGTATTTTTGGTTCACCCCTTCGAGATTAACCCTTTCCAGGCAATAGTTGACCCGATCAAGTTTTTCCTTGCTGGTTTTATTGGTAAACATATCCATTGGAAAGCGAATATTTTCTTCGACAGTCATGGAATCAAATAAGGCAGTTCCTTGAAAGAGCATTCCTACTGACATCCGGATATCCCTGACCTTTTTTTTATCCAGTGCAGTAAAATTGACATCGTCGTACCAGACAATACCGCTTGTAGGGCCGTACAAACCCACCAGGATCTTGAGCAGGACGGTTTTTCCGGCGCCGCTACGGCCGATGATCAGGTTTGTCTTACCTGCTTCGAAGGTCAGGTTGATATCCTTGAGGACCTCCTGATCACCAAAAGATTTAAATATTTTCTCTGCCCTGATCATGAGGTAAGTAGTACTGCGATGAGATAATCGGCGATGAGGATGGCTATATTGCTCATCACCACCGCTGCCGTGCTTGCTTTTCCAAGTTCGATGCTGCCGCCTTTGACAAAATATCCCTGATAGCATGAAATGGCTGCCAGGATAAACCCAAAGACGACTGCCTTGACGTACATGATAAAGATATTCCAGGTCTCGAGATAAGAACGGATACCCTGAATATATTCGGCACCACTAAACAGGCCGGTTGGCACTGCGGCTATATAAGCGCCCATGATACTCACGATGGCGGCAACAGATACGAGAAGCGGAACAACGAATACGGCAGCAATAATCTTAGGCATGACCAGGAAGGCAGAGGTGTTGACCCCCATGATTTCCATGGCATCGATATGTTCCTTTTGACGCATTCCACCTATTTCAGCGGCCATATTTGACCCTACTTTACCGGCGAGGACCAGGCAAGTGATCGTCGGAGCTAATTCAATAATGGTAATATCCCGAACGAGATAACCAACATAATATCTTGGAATGAGCTGTCCACCAAGCTGATAGCTGATCTGTACGGCCATGACAGCGCCCATGAATGTTGAAATCAGCATTACAATAATCAGAGACCCTATGCCGATATCATTCATCTGGCGCATGGTTTCCTTCCAATACATGGACATTTTCTCCGGCTTGGAGAAAACAAGCCTCATCCATATGAGAAACTTTCCGAGATGCTCTATAAATTTAATATTCATCTGACCTCTTCATATCCTGGGCAAAAGTACTCCTTCCCAGGGAAAGGCCGTCTATGTTCCTGGGTTTGGGATAACTTTGTGAGAGCGTGAGAGCGTGAGAGCGTGAGAACGTGAGAACGTGAGAGCGTGAGAGCGTGAGAGAGTGAGAGCGTGAGAGCGTGAGAACGTGAGATGATCTTCTGACCCCCTACCCCCTGAAAGGGGGACCTGAAAGGGGGACCTGAAGGGGGAGATGAAGAAAAAAGAATAGTACTATGTACAATGGCATATCAATCAAGTCCCACTTTCAGGGGGTAGGGAGGCAGTAGGAGCCATTTTGATATTTACTGGACTAACAAAGCTTATAAAGAAGATGAATGCAGTTATAACGGGATCAACAAAAGGGATAGGGCGGGCTGTCCTGATGGCACTGGCCAAAGAAGGGTGGAATGTAGCGGCTACCAGCAGGAACCTGGAAGACCTTGAAGCGCTTCAGGCTGAAGTGAAAGAGGCTTTCCCCCAGCAGGAATGCCTGATCCATTGGGTTGACTTTGCTGAAAAAGAAGAGACCATTACCTATGGACATGATATCCAGGCTATCTGGCCTGACATCGACCTCCTGGTAAATAATGTGGGCGTATTCCTGCCTGGATCTGTCCATGGTGAAGGAGAAGGTTCATTGGAATCAACCATAGCTTTAAATCTTTATAGTCCCTACTACCTTACGAGGGCTTTGCTACCGGGCATGATGAAACGTAAAACAGGTCATGTCATCAACATGTGTTCTATTGCAAGTTTTATGTCATACCCTAACGGTGGTTCTTACACCATTAGCAAATTTGCTTTACTGGGACTCAGTAAAGTGCTGAGAGAAGAAATGAAACCGCATGGAATAAAAGTCACCTCTATCATGCCTGGGGCTACCTGGTCGGCATCATGGGGTGATGCTCCCTTTGCTCTGGACAGGCTCATGCCAGCGGAAGATGTGGCAGAAGCTGTTGTTGCTTGTACCCGCATGGGAACTTCATCTGTAGTGGAGGAAATTATTATCCGTCCGCAGTTGGGAGACTTGTGAGAGCGTGAGAGAGTGAGAGAGTGAGAACGTGAGAGCGTGAGAACGTGAGAACGTGAGAAGCGTGTCGGAGCGCAGCGTAGATCCCGCCATTATGCAATAATGTAGCGGGAAGAACGTGAGAGCGTGAGAGCGTTATTGTTTTGAATAGGAGATGCGGTAGATGACATTAGCGTAATCGTCAGAGACCAGCATAGAGCCATCGGGCAGCAATTCAAGATCAACAGGTCTGCCCCAGGCTGCGCCGCCGTCGAGCCATCCTTCTGCAAAGACAGTGTGTGAAGAGACCATATTATCTTCAATCTTTACAAGGACTATTCTGTATCCGGATGGATTTGTCTTGTTCCATGATCCGTGCTCGGCGATAAAGAGTTGATTGCGATATTCTTCAGGGAACATGGTGCCGGTATAGAATTCAAGCCCCAGCGGGGCCACATGCGCTCCGAGTTTTTCGGCTGGTGGGGTGAATTCAGAACAGCTATGATTTTTACCAAGTTTCGGATCGGGATAATCACCCTGATGACAATATGGAAATCCGAAATTCATTCCATCCCTTGGTGCAAAATTGAGTTCACAGGAAGGCATTTCTTCTCCAAGCCAATCGCCTCCGTTGTCTGTAAACCATAACTCTTTAGTCTCCGGATGCCACGCCAACCCAACGGTGTTGCGAATTCCTCGCTGCACGATCTCGCGAACCTTGGTTGTCATGTTGATCCTGGTGATGGTTGCAAATATTTCATCATCCGGTTCACAGATATTGCACGGGGCTCCCACCGGAACATACAGATTTCCATCAGGGCCAAAATCAATATATTTCCATCCGTGGTGTTCCTTGTCCGGATAATAATCTACAAATACTTCCTTCTTAGGTTTATCAAGATTGCTTTCAATCGCCGGGTACTTCAATATCCGGTGGACTTCGGCTACATAGAGATCTCCATCTTTTATGGCCACACCATTTGGCATCTTCAGGCCTGAAGCTATGGTCCAGGTTTTATCTGTTTTAAAATCGCCGTTTTCATCTTTCACTGCATAGACGTTGCCTATATCCCTCGTGCCGACAAACAATACGCCTGAAGGGCTAAGATCCATTGACCTTGCATTTGACAGTTTATCCGAATAAACTTCAATTTTAAACCCGGGAGGTAATTTGATCTTATCTAATGCCAATTCTCCTTTCTGCACCTTCGTGACAGTATCCGTTTTGGAGTTGCCATCTGCTGCTGGATTGGTAGAATTGCATGCGGTAAATATCAATGTAAACAAAAGTGTATAAATCATTATCGAATCTCGTTTCATACCTGCAAAATACAAAATGCTCAGTTCTCAGCTATCAGCTATCAGCTATCAGTATTCGGCCGTCAGCTTCCAGCTGCCAGCTATCAGTTTTCAGTGTAAAGTGCTTTAAACTTAATCAGGAGATTTTCTCACGCTCTCACGTTTCTCACGATCTCACGTTTCTCACGCTCTCACGTTTCTCATGCTCTTTCTTACTCTCTTACTCTCTCACAATGGACGGAAATCTTTAATTTCAGGCTTTGAGACTCTTATGGAGAAGAATCTGAAACTCATCGCCATCCTGCCCCAGGAACCTTACTTTTCGGAAATACGAAAGGAACAGGAGTATGTTGCTACAACCTGGGGACCGGTGCATGCCTTACGGACGCCTCCACACATCACGATCGTGCCTCCGGTCTCTTTAACCTCCAGCGAGGTGGGTTGGCTTTTTGGAATGGCAGGTGCGTTGGCAGGATCCCTACCCTCTTTCAAAATGGAATTGCATGATTATGGCTCCTTCAAGCCGAGGGTGATTTTTATCAATACTATCATCAACAGGGAATTGCATGAAATGTATGACCTGTGGCATCAGGCTTTACTTTCAAAAATGCCCCATATACTTGATAAATACCCAGACAGACCTTATCATCCTCATCTGACCTTAGCTCATAAAGATGTCTCTACACAACAATTTGACCGGATCTGGAGATATTATACCAACAGGAAATACAGAATTTCCTTCACTGCAGACCACTATTGCATTTTAAATCATACTGAAAATGGTTGGGAAGTCGAGAAAAGGTTTCCATTGTTGAGCTAGAAGACAGCTGGCATCATTTGATGAATGTTATCGCGGATGTAAGTGGCGCGTGTAAAATTGGTCGGCAATCGATATTGAAGTTGATGACAAATGAAACAAAACAGGAAATTTATCTTCGGCATGGTTCTCGGCATCTGCATCGCAGGTGCAGTTAGTTTTCTGTACTTAGCTGATTTCATGAAGGCCAGGTATGCAGTTCAATTACGACTTCAGCAAAGCTATATTGACCAACAAGCTGCGATGATCGATTCAGGAAGACAGCATGAAATGCTTAACCTGATGAACATTGTCCTGGCAAACGTGAGCGAAGAACTAGAGAAAACACAGGAAAGAAAACTGAGTGATGAAACAATTGAACAGATAGCGGCATTGAGCTATTCATTCACTTCACATAAGTATCTGGGTAACGATGGCATACCTGCTAACACACGAAGCCCGGAAAGAGGACAGTTATTACTCTTGCTTACCTCGATGCATATGGATTCAGGTAGTCTGAATAAAATAATGACTAAGACTTCTTTCGAAGGAGCTGTATTAAGGGATGCCGACCTTGCGGGGGCAAATCTGGCAGGTGTGAATTTGCGGGGAGCTGATTTGCAAGATGCCAATTTAAAAGGTACAAACCTGAATACTGCAAACCTAAGCTTTGCGAATTTATGGGGTGCAGATCTGTATCAGGCTCAACTGATTGGAGCCAATTTAAAAAGGGCTGATCTGAGTTGGTCCATCTTGAATGGGGCAGATTTGAAGTGGGGAAATTTGCAGGAAGCTGACCTTGTCGCAGTTCAGGCCAGCAACATCTGTCTTCGAGGTGCTTTTCTACAATGGGTCGATTTAAGTGGGGCCATTCTGAAAGAGGCTGATCTGGCAAATACTGATATGTTCAGAGCTAACCTAAAAAAAGCACAACTTGAAAATGCAAATCTGAGCGGTTCCATCCTGACCTATGCGATCTTAAGTGAAGCTCATCTAAAGGGTATCAATCTGACGGATGCCCTATTGACAAACCTTATCATTTCAGATCAGCATTGGCTTGTGCAGCTAGATGAATGGCAAGTAAGAGGTGCTTCGGATATTCAAGAAAAATACAAAATAATAGAGGCGTATTCATATGAAAATTCTAAATATCAATTGATTAAAACCGGAAACTGAGTATAAAATATTCATGCGGAATCAATCCATTAGTATGATCAAATCATCCCGCTGACAATACTGTGTTAATCTTAGCTGCAAACTGTATGACTACGTTGTCAGTAGTTCTAAAAGGTCTGAAACCAATCTGAAAAGCCCAGCTATGGTACTGTTGAATATCGTTAAGATAATCCTTCAATAATTGAGGTGTCCATACGGTATGTCTGTCAATACCATATTTTTCACCCAGGGCCTTTCCAAGCTCCTGCCCCCATTCATTATTGATCATATCCAGGTAATTATCAACAGGGCCGTTTTCAAAATCTGCAAGTTGCTCTTCCGTAAAATTTCCATTGATCAGCGCCGGCATATTATACAACTCATGCACATCCGCTATAAAATCAGCTAACTGCTCTGAAAAAATTGAAGTCATAAAAGCCTGCGCTGTTATATGGTTAAAGGTATTCAGATAGCCTTTCTCCGAAATATCTTCACAAGACATATTCAGCCAATCATCATCACTGATCTGGCCTACCATCGTCTCTGCCAGATCATAAAAGGCCACGTCACCTTTACCAAATAATGAAGGCCTCCTCCTGCTCAAATGTTCAATCCCCGTCAGTTCTCTCTTATGCAGCAATGCGTATGGACACTTTAGGCCAAGCAACATTTTACCCCTCAGCGATCCGTTTCGAACCTTTAAAAAATCAGCCTGACTAATACCTTCTTTTAATATACTGCTGATGACCATCCCTCCGCTGCTGTATTCAAGCTTCACTTGAGGCTTAACCGACCCTCTTCCGCTTGAATCAATTAAATCTGTTGAATACTGAATCGCTATGACTTCCTTAAATTCTGCCAATGACTTAAAACGTGTCAGCAATAGCGCTCCTTTACCAGCCTTTTCATCATAGGCACCGTTCGTCAGGTTATTAGCCCCTGCAGATAAGTCATTACTTAGCCCCCGAATGGACTTCTCCGGTTGGTTACAACCAGATGAAACGACTAATAACCAGAGGAAGAATAATTGGTATGTATGCATGCTTACTTTTTTATGATTGCATGCTTATCGTCAATGTTGACGTCCGAAGTTTTAAACAGGACTATATGCGCAGGCTTCGTATCCCCCAGAATATTTAGCATTTGAATATCCAGATTACCAACATCATCAAAAACAATTGCCGGACGATAGTCCGGTGCTTCAATACTTAGCTTTACATTCTTCATCGTGAGTCCGTCTACATGCCTCACATACAGCCCCCAGCATGGCAACTCTCCAAACATTGAAAACTCGGGATAAACAGCCTCTCTTTCCGGAACTTCCTCTATCCGTGAAACAGGCATATTCGCCAGGCCATTATTACCTCTGCCCGGATACATGATTTCAATATTTTCAAGTGTTACATTTTCTACAGGTTGGCCTGGGATGCCTGTAATGGAGGAAGGAAAGGTATTGTGAAAAAATGGGAGCGCCGGTCCTCGAATTTCATACCCATAGTCCGGACGTTCAAAGGCTACTTCTACTTTGATATTGCGCAAGGTTACGTTTCTCAACGATCCGGGATCACGTGATTTACTTCTATCTCCTAACCTGATAAAAATGGCATTTCCGGTATTGACTGCATTTACATTTTCAACAAGAATATTTTCAAGCGTACCTCCATCCACGCATTCGATAGCCAGAGCAGAACGAAAGGTGTCGAAGACCTTAATATGTTCTATCGTTACATTTTTAAACCCACCATGGGATACGGTTCCAAACTTGACAGCACTGGCACTGGAGCGAACGGTACAATGAGCAATGTAGATACTATCACAAAAATGATCACGTGATTGAGATTTCAGGCAGATGCCATCATCAGCAGCATTGATATAACAATTGGTGATCCGAACCTTCTTACAATCCTGGATATCAATGCCATCATTGTTCCAGTAGGTATCGCTGTCTACATGAACATGGTCCAAAAGGATATTATCACACCGGTCGTATGTCTGCACCCAGCATGCGGCGTTCCTGAGGGTTACATTCGTGACCTCAATATTACTGCAGTTGACAAATTCGATGAGCTGTGGCCTTATGTAATGCATAGGGCGCATCTCTACAAAGTTGTAGTCGGCACTATCAAGCTTGCCTGCATAAAATAAGCTATCGATATGCAAGGCAAGTTGCCGCCCCTGCCCGTCTATCGTGCCCGGACCAGTAATCATAATATCACTCTCCCCATCTGACATCAGGAGTGCTTTCCATCGATTCAATTTGATGTAGTGATCAGGGTTTGTACTACCGAGCAATACTGCATCCTGAAGCAAATGCAATTTGACACCGGATTTTATCACCAGACTGCCGGAAAGAAAAGAACCAGCCGGAAAGACTACCCTACCATTCCCATAAAGATGGGCTGCTTCTATGGCTGCTTGAATACCGGAGGTGCAAAGCGTTTTACCATCCGGCACTGCACCATAATCAAGGATATTAAACTCCTGTGCGTACATGAGGCACTGGCAACCCATAAAAAAAAGTGAAAACAAAATCTGACGCATTACTTCATATTAAAAGGTCATTAACTACGACCTGTTCATTCCTGATTAAAAATACATTTTCTGAGTCTCTCTTGGGCGGACAACCGGTTCTTTAGGTATAAAAGTGATATCGATCTGTTCTGCTTTACCATTAGCTGCAATCTTAAGTACTACAGATTGGTATGGTTTGAACTCGACATCTTGTGTGATTGTCTTACCATCGATTGTAAACTTCAGCTTTCGATAAACCGACTGCTTCATTAAGGATTGCCCTGAATAAAGCGGGTATGTCAGATCCGTGCAATGCGGTTGTGCAAGAAACAGCAAATGCGATCCATCCTCCTCTACCCTGCACCAATAGCCGGGCAAACTATCTCCCTGGATCAATGGAGGATGATCTGTGACCGTATTAAAGTTTTCGGAGACATTCCGGATTGAAACAAGCTCCCGTAACATTATATCGAATGATTCTGCCTTTACCTGCCCCGGCTGCTTTGGTTGTCGTTTCAAACACACCGGCAATCCTTCTTTCGATAATTCCAATATGCGCTTGAGCGCCCTGACATCCATATATTCCACATCGACATAAAGGGTGGAGAATGCTGCATCTCCGACGACCAGCTTTCCGTTTTTAAATTCTGCCTGCATCAAAAAATGTCTATTGATCCACAATGGGTGATAACCCGATATTTCTTCCGGCGGATGGATATATCTCAATTCATATTCTCCCCACACCCATACTCTTTGTTTTTCCGGAGGATAAGCGCCTTTCATC
>JANNSS010000340.1:0-6280 GCA_031402955.1 Saprospiraceae bacterium | reverse complement strand
CGATTCAGGCTGGCTATAGCTGTCTGTCCAACTAAAACCCCATCCAGAAACCAGTGGTAAATACCAGCGCCATCCAAAGCTTCTACAATATATGTTTCAGTATCTCCAACGCAAGGATGTGTTTCACCTATCACCGGCATGGTCCAGGGGGCAATGATTTCTTCGCCACAAACACCAACCACATCAATCGTCACATCGCAATATGAGCCCAGACATCCATCGATCATAAAATAATAAACCTTACCGATCGTCAAACCCGTCATGGCCAGTGTCTTGGTCCCGCCATTGCAATCCTGGACATCGATATCGCAGGCCACTGCTGTCTGAAACGTACAGTCTTCATAAATCACAATCTGGACACCAACCACAAACTGCACCCAGGTGCAATTCCTTGGTCTTACCCGAAGTGTCAGATCACTGCACCAGGCCGTGAAAGCAAACCAGGTAGGGTTGTTCGTCTGTGAACTTGGAGCCCCGGGACAAATTGGTGATGGACCATCCTGCGGATGCATGAAGGCAGCCATTGAAAACATATAGCCATCCAGTTCGTCGACAGTGCATAATACCGGTGCGGTCTCGCAGGCGCACTCCGGCTGGGTGCCATTGGTGCATTGAGCATAGAGGCTCAGTGTGGAAATAGTACATAGCAAGATAAGGAGGAGGGTTTGCTTTGATAATATTTCAATAGCGCCAGGCAATGGTTAGGATGATTTAACTTGGACAATAAGGTTTGGGATGTTCAAGATAATCATTGTTTGGGGGAAAATGAGCTTCTCTGGTCCCTGAGCTTGTCGAAGGGTACAGAGCGAAGTATTCTTCTCACGCCGCCCTGCCCCTGTATTTATTGCCGAATGACAACAGGTTATAAGATCGACAATACTGGACCGGCTTACTTCCTCACCTTTACGGTTGTGGATTGGGTAGATGTATTCACCCGGAAAATATATCGGGACATCGTGCTGGATAGCTTTAAGTACTGTCGGGTTTACAAAGGCTTAAAAATCTGGGCGTATGTAATCATGAGCAATCATGTTCATTGCATCTTAAGTTCACAAAAACCCAACCTCTCTGGAATAATCAGGGATTTTAAAAGGCACACAGCTTCTACAATCCTTGAAACAATTCAAACGCCCATAGAAAGCCGACGGGATTGGATGATGAAACGATACGGTCATCAGCCTGGAGATCGGAACATCATTGATATTGACTGGCCGACATAAGGTTCAAAATCTTTCAAATACGCCCTGGAAACATATAAGGTGGAGTCAACAAACATTACTTCAAAAGGTAGATCCTGGATCGTCTTCATCCTTTCGGCCTGATCAAGCATTGGATAAGCGTACGTATGTCCGCACCCAACCGTACTGATCAGTCTGCTGATGGAAGAATAAAACATAGGACCCGAAACACCCGTCTTGATCTGCATTGCCGTTCGCTGCGCCAGATTGTCAAATCTTGCGCGTGTGGTATACATGTACATCATGGGATGTTTGTCCCGGATCGTCGTGGTCAGAATTTCCAGGTCAGCAAGCAGACTGTCTGTATTCAGGATGCGGGCATCCTGAGCCTGTAATACTAAAGGCAGGCACATCAGCATGACTATGGCCAACTTGCGAATAACCATATTCATAGTCGCGTATTTTGTTCAATGCTGCTTGTGTTGTTCAAATAACTCATTTTTTTCTTTGGATAGCTTTTACTCAAGGGTAACCGTCAATTCACTAAAGAATGATGTTATTCTTTGGCTGCAAGGCCGGTGGCAAATCTGTCTCACCCAGCATCTCCCGCATATCTATTTCAATCGTGCGGCTCATCTGGGAGATTGGCACATCATTGGCACTGCCTTCAAATGGATTCTCCGTACTTTCTCCCACTTGCTCAAGTGACGTATACACCCAGGAAATCAAAACACTAAACGGGATCACCAGCCAAACCATGTATCCATGCATGAACCCCACCGTGCTATCGTTGAGCCTGTCAAAATCCTTCAACATGCCAAAAGGCAGCAGGATACAAAACAGGCGGATAAACAGGACGTTGATGGTCGCAAATTGTCGCGGGTAAGGAAAGTTCTTGATTCGCTCGCTCTTGCCCTGGCCGTCATTAAAGGCATCAATCTTCTGGTGCATCTCGAGAAACCGATACACATCCATTTCCTTTTGATCCAGCAGTTCCCTGATGGTTTTGGATTGAAGGCTCAGGAGTTGCGCCGCCTTGTTTTTGGTGGTGAGGATGTAAGCCAGTTCATCAGTCGTCAGATATTTAGCCAACTCCTCTTCCAATGTAGACTCACGCTCAGGAATCGTGTAGAAAGACTGGTATTCCTTGTTGTAGTCCTTGCCTGCTGACTCCCATGCCCTCCCCTCTCTCAATTGGTATCGCAGGGCGGTAAGCCATGCAAAATGACGGTACACAAGTTCTTTCGTCTTTTCAGGAAGGCTAATAAAATCCCTGCACATCGTCCCCCATGTTCGACTGTTGTTGAGGATTCCGCCCCATATCTGACGGGCCTCCCAGGTGCGATTGTAGGTCTGTGTGTTTTTAAAACCAACGAGGAAGGCGGTAGCCGTACCCAGAAGAGCTACTACTGAAAACGGGATAGCAATCCATCCCAGCCCCAGCACTTCATACATGGTGACCGGTATCACCCCGACCACCAATAACCAGTAAATATTGCGGCGTGTCCAGAGGAGAAATTCTATTAGCTTATATGATTGACCTATATGCATACGTAGTGGTGTGTTTAATAAATAGGCTTGCACTGTGGAGACGGATGCAATGCAATGCTGATTACGCCAATAAATATCGTTAAAACCCTACCAATTTACCTGACTGTGACTGGCCGGCTGCATTGGTGATCCAAAAATAATAGACCCCATTTGCGGGTAAATTATAATCGAACGAAACACTTCCGGTATTCCAGACCGTTTCGTTCACTTTACGTCCTGTCATATCATAGACTATAAATCTTGCAGGCAACGCTCCTGATATCCTACCTTCAAAGTGAACAGTCTCATTCGTTGGGGTTGGATAATAATCAACCCATGCTTGTTGTGCTGCGAGATCAAACACACTCGTAGATGGCGAGCACAATCCCCGCATATTTGCATCCAGCCAGTTGATCCGCAGATTGATCCAGGACTTTAACGTATCCAGTTCAGCCTCATAAGTTGTGGCAATAGCATTCACCTCCGGTGCGGGGCCACTGATCCCGAGGATGGGCCATTTCTTAAAATGTCTTTCCTGTGCATTGGCTACGGCGAGTCCCATACTATCGATGTAGCCGAAGATATAGTTGGTATCGAAGATGGTCGCCCGATATTCTTCATACGTACATTTCAACTCATCGAGAAATGTACTGTCTTGAAACAAACGGATATACCATCCGCATGAATAATTGTCGGTCGGGCAATCGTTGATATGGTGGGCCCATCCGGAACCATCCATCGCGCTGAAGATATCGCAGCCCCACATATTCTTCCAGGCCCAGTCAAAGTCCCATATAGGACCTGCCTTCATCTTGCCCCCTTTCGAAAAGCGGTCTTTATGGAAGAAAACACTTTTCTTGAAGCCATCATTATTGCGGGCAAGCTCATTGAGCAGGAAATAATCGATAAAGGATTTTACATCGAGGTACTTCCTGTACCCCATTTCAGGGTCAGCAAAATCCGGACTATACAACGCGGTCTCCAGACTGTCGACAAAGGAAGCGATATACAACTTCTGGACTTCGGTGATGTCTGCGGGTTTTGGAAACTCATACACAAAGTGAACATCGAATTCGGGGTGATCGATCGGTGAATAATTGGATTGAAAGCTGGTGGAGGGATCCCAGTAATTTTGCTGAAGGATATACCCTCCTGTGATATCATCTCCCTCGATGTCTTCAGGTTTCAGGTTGGCGATATCGACCCTGTTTTTATCTCGTTTGATTTTTTCTCCAAATACATAGATGCCTTTATAGACACTGTCAAGCAGAACTTCACACAATTGCATCCGTGGACTATACTGGCCCATGTCAGTGAAAAGTTTATAGCTTATTGTATTTCGGATCAGTGATCTGTCATTGAAATTGGAGATCAGTACCCAATCAGATTCTTCAGGCATACCAAGCAAGGACACATCCAGATCCTCGCCTACTGCATCGCGGGTCTCCAGGCCATAGGGCGTTTGCGGATACCCTCCAGAAGAAGCTCCTCTGATCTCAATACCTATATGGCCATCATATACATTTGGACTATCGGTGACATGCGTGACGGTACCAGGGCCATTGTACCTGATCTGCATCAGGGCTTCAATCTTTGGATCACCAACGATCTCCTGTCCGTTTGTATTGATGGAGATGATGGGCAGCTCAGAACTATCCAGCCTGACAAAACCAAGATCTCTGGCACATAGCTGGAATGAACCACTTGCTGCTGCGTAACCGAATACCTGAATGTATAAAAACTTTGAAGGATCAAGCTCATAGAAAGTAAGGAACGAATACGAATCATTACCTGCATCATCATCACACGCCAGTTGACGGATATCTGTACACCCATCACCTGTCCATACTGCAAGTCCTGTATCCATGATAGTGCCGGTATCCGTCTGGATGCTCACATTACCTGAAGGAGGCACCTGGAATACAAACCAAATATCACCACCAGCATATTCTGAACAATAGGCTCCTAAACCTGATCCGGTATAAATAGAATTATCCCCTATCTCACAATCAACCGTATCGATGGGTAGCGCCGTGCATGGATGATTACCTGGCAGCATGATCGTGTCGCAATGTGTCTCAATGATATGTACTTCTCCAACTGCCGGATCCGGTCCACCTTCGAGGAGGAGGTTCCATCCAGGGCTATAGAGTGAGTAGGTATTTTCATTTTCATACATCCCTGGTGTGTAGACAAATCGCAGGCTATCGCCATCACATACGTCTATGCTGGCAGCACTTCCAAACCCAAATCCCCAGAAATTGCCTAGTGAGGTATTATTCCGGAAGATCTCGAGGTAGCCACCATTCCATCCATCGCCGTAGGAGTCCTGCATCATGAGGGTGTAAGAGCAGCACTGTCCCTTGAGGCCATCAGCGTGCAGGAAAAAGGAGAGTAAAAGTAATAGAAGTGCAGGGCGAATGCGCATAGGTGGTATGATTAGCAATGGTGGCCGAAAAAAGAAAGGCACCAATATACAACTAAGTTCAAGTCAGATAAATTCTGGTCCCTGGCCTTTCGAAGAATCTTTTGTAGGGGTTCAAAATTTTGAACCCCTACAAAAGATTCTTCGAAAGGCTAAAGGGGCGCTTTATATTTTCTACATTTTCATTCGGTAAACGCAGGTCACCTTTTTGCATTATCATATGATCCTCTTACGCTTAAACCAGGAGTAAATGATGATGGAGATGACCACCATAACACCGAGAGTGATAAAATATCCATACTTCCATCGCAGCTCTGGCATAAAGTCAAAGTTCATCCCATAGATCCCGGCGATAAAGGTCAGGGGGAGGAAGAAGGCCGAAAATATGGTCAGCAGTTTCATGGCATCATTACTCCGCTGGGCCGTGACAGACATATAGGAATGGAGAATCGTATTGGCATCTTCGATGACTTCGTCATACTGCAACAGGTAGCTCAAGGTGGTCTCCTTTGTATCCTGTAACAATGAGTTCAATTCAGGCTTGACCGTGATCTGGTTCAAGACCGTCTGGGTTAGTTGCAATACCTTTTTAGATATCCGTGCCTTTGATTTCTGATAGTATAAAGATTCAATGGAGATCGAATGCCCGGCTTTTAAAAAAATAGCTCTTTCAAACTCATCCATTTTATCAGCCTGTAGCTCCAATGGTTTCTCATACGTCATCAGGATCTCATTAATGATGTCCATCATCAATGCTTCACTACTGGTGTATTCACCCGTCAGGTTTTTGAAGAATTCAAAATCAGCACGATGTACAGTAATGAGATCTTTTTCATTGATGAAAAAGGCAATTTTGTTGGACAAACTACCGACCGCCGTAATATTCTCTTTAGCATTTGGCACATATGCGCGCAAGATGATAAAGGTGTAGTCTTTGACCTTTTCGATTTTCGGCAAATGACCGTATTCCAGGACATCCTCGAGCAAATGCATATCAATATTGTAACCCGAGGTCAGCGTTTGCAATTCCTCCTGGTTAGGCCTTCCGAGGTCTGTCCAACGAAACTGGTCGTATACTTTTACTATTTTGCTCATAGTCCTATCAGGTTTCTGCTCTGGTTGTTGATGTCAATACGATTTAAAATGT
>JANNSS010000339.1:0-44323 GCA_031402955.1 Saprospiraceae bacterium | reverse complement strand
GTCAAAAGCGGACCTAAGAACAAGAAGTCTTTGATCCAAAGGCTTGACAGTCAGGACTGGAAGTGTATTGCCGGGGTGTTGGCCCTGACCTTCATCGCTTTCATTCCGGCCCTGAACAATGAATTTGTCAATTGGGACGATGACTACAATCTGGCCAATAATACCAATACTGCCCTCCTCACCTGGGATAATATTGTTAAAATTTTCAGCGAACCGGTCATTGGAAATTACAATCCTTTGCCGATTCTGACATTTGCCATCGAACGGTCGATTTTTGGACTGGATCCAACCATCTACCACGTCAATAATGTCCTGCTCCACCTTGTTTGCGTTTTTTTCATATTCAGGATATTCAGGTCTTTAAACCTGAACAGTCTGGCCGCCGGTGCAGGAGCCCTTCTGTTTGGAATACACCCAATGCGTGTGGAATCGGTGGCCTGGGTGACAGAACGTAAAGATGTATTGTTTGGAGCCTTCTTCCTGGCTGCATTATGGTTTTACATCCAGTATGTTAAAACAGGCTATGTAAAGAAATATTTTTATGCGGCTCTCGGTCTCTTCATCTTTGCATTGTTTGCCAAGATCCAGGCGGTAAGCTTGCCGCTGACCATGCTGCTAGTCGATTATTATTTCAAACGGCCACTTCAAATTAAACTAGTGATTGAAAAGTGGGCCTTTTTCGGACTCTCCTTGCTAATTGGTTTTGTGGGTATTTATTTTCTCAAAGATGAAGGTTCGATTGATGATACGACGACCTATACTTTTATCCAAAGATTAATGATCGGTGGATATTCATTGGGGGTGTATGTGGCGAAATTTATATTCCCTTACAATATGTCACCATTGTACCCTTATCCTGCCTCCCTGCCGGCAGATGTGTACATTATCGGTCCTATCGCGGCTCTGAGCATTCTGTTCTTTTCTTATATCGCCTTTAAAAAAGACTGGCGGCCATATCTATTCGGTGTTTTATTTTTCCTTTTCAATGTGATGTTCGTCCTGCAGGTCGTGGGTGCCGGTCAGGGTTTCCTGGCAGATCGCTTTACATACATACCGTATGCAGGGCTCATGTTTATCGTCGCCTATGCAGGTCAATGGTTGTGGAATGAGAAAAAACAAACCGGAAAAATCGCGGTGTATGGCTTCGGCGGCCTTTTAGCCTTATACATGTTTATGACCTGGCAACAGAACAAAGTATGGACGAATAGCGATACTCTCTGGACACATGTACTGAAATATTCAGATAAGACCCCGCTTCCTTACAGGAACAGGGCAAACTTCAGACGCGATCAGGGCAGAACAGAAGAAGCCCTTGCGGATTATAATGCAGCTTTAACACTTAAGCCAGATGGGGCGCTGTATAATTCAAGGGCCAAGCTCTATTTCAATCAAAAGCAATATGCCATTGCGCTTGAAGATTATAACCGTGCCATTGCCATTGACAGCACTGAAGGGGAATATTTCATCAACCGTGGCGCAGTCTATGCCCTGACCAATAATTTACCACGCGCGCTTGAAGATTTCAATAAAGGCCTGACGCTTAAACCTGATCATGCAAATGGTTATAAAAATCGCTCCCTGATCTTCCAGTCGTTTGGTCAATGGGACAATGCGCTGGCGGATATATCAAAATACCTCAGCATGCACCCTGAAGATGCAGACCTCTGGTATGAGCGCGGGCGAATTAAAAATGCAATCAGTAAGCCTACTGAAGGGCTAGCGGACCTTGACAGGGCTATTCAGCTCAACAATAAACAAGGCTTGTATTACTATGAAAAGATGAAGAGCCTTCTGCTGCTTGGGCAAAAGGCCAATGCACTTCAGGTATTGCCAACTGTGAAACAATTCGGTATACCTATCGAACCGGAAGTACAGGCGAAATTGAACCAATAAAAGATTTAGTACATTTAACCACACCAGGAAAACAGTATGCTAAGCCGGCTTATCATTCGAAACTATGCCATCATTCCGGAACTGGATATTGCTATCCAGCCGGGGTTAACTATAATCACTGGTGAAACCGGGGCCGGGAAGTCTATTCTTCTTGGGGCATTAGGCCTTGCCCTTGGTCGTCGGGCAGAGACCAAGGTACTGCCGGATGACGATTCAAAATGTATTGTCGAAGCGCATTTTCAACTGGAGGAAGAATCCCTAAAGTCATTGTTTAGCCGGGAAGGTCTTGATTATGATTCATTACTCATCTGCAGACGTGAAATCAGTTCCGGTGGAAGGAGCAGGTCATTTATCAATGATACTCCGGTCTCCCTTAAACTCCTGCAGGAAATCACCGGCCATCTGATCGAACTTCATCATCAGCATGATAACCTTGCTCTTCAATCAAAAGATTATCAGGTCAACGTACTTGACACCATCAGTGGGTCCAATCCACAATACAAGGAGTATACTGCGTTGTATACTCAATTGAATGTGGCCAGGAACGAATTGATCCGGACAAAAGAACTGGAACTCTCATCTGCACGCAAGAAGGAATTCCTTTCTTTTCAACTGGCAGAACTGGAAAATGCTAAACTTGTTCCGGGCGAGATAAATACGCTCGAAGAATCCCAGAACATGCTCGAGCATGCTGAGGCCATTGATCATGTGCTGTCGCATCTGCAATCAGTGCTAAGTGACAGTTCACATTCATTGATCGCTCAACTCACAAGTCTGATCAAGCAAATAGAAAGTGTCCGATCAGTGTACCCTCCCATCAGTGAAATCGGAGACAGGATACAAGCTGTCAGAGTGGAGATACAAGACTTGTCCCTTGAAGCAGGACGTCTGGAAGGGCCAGGACAAAACGATCCTGCAAAGTTGGCAAAGGTGCATGCCAGACTCAATCAACTATATAGCCTGATTAAAAAATTTCAGTGCAAGGATGATGCAGACTTGCTTGCAGTCCAACAATCACTGCGAACCGAATGGTCAGCCCTTTCCTCTGTCAATGATCAGATCAATGCATTGGAAGAGACCATTACCGGGATTAGCAGAAGTCTTCATGACAAAGCAGAAGAACTGACAAAGAAGAGAAAAGCTGGAGCTAAAAAACTCATACCAAAAGTCATTACCCTGCTCCATGAACTCGGCATGACAAACGCGCAGTTTACTATAGAGATTAATCCTTTGAGTGCACCCGGCGTTCACGGAATGGATGAAATCAATTTTATGTTTTCTGCCAACAAAGGCACCTCACTTCAGCCTTTACAGGCAGTAGCCTCCGGTGGCGAACTTTCAAGGCTTAGCCTGGCCTTAAAATCCATTTATGCAGCACAGGCTCAATTGCCTACTATTATTTTTGACGAAATCGATACCGGAATATCCGGAGAAGTCGCGTGGCGTATGGGACAGCTGATCCGTTCACTTGCGGGTGGACATCAAATCCTGATGATAACTCACTCACCACAAATCGCGGCTCATGCGACTATCCAATATCACGTATCAAAAATAACAGAGCAGGATAAAGACATATCCTCCATTCAATTCCTCACACCTCCCCAGCGTGTTATCGAACTGGCTAAAATGTTGAGTGGTGATCCACCTTCCAAAGCAGCATTGTCCAATGCGGAAAGCTTAATCAATGCCGTAAAGCAATAACGAACCTATTCCTTAAAGAGAAAAAACGTAAAGGCTCCTTGAGCTTATCAATAAAGCTTCCTCATTCGGATATAAGCCAGGGCTCAATATCTCCTGGCACCTTAGGCTCAGGAGCATGATCTTCATGCATCGCATGCCGAGGTAGCTCAATGAAAAAAGTTGTGCCTACCCCCTTCTCTGTTTCAAAATAAATACGTCCATCAAAGGATTGAATGATGTCTGAACAAATAGCCAATCCGAGCCCCATGCCAGATGACTTTGTAGTGAAGTTGGGGTAGAATACTTTTTCTCTCATGTGTTCATCAATGCCTACGCCATTATCATGAATAGAAAGTACCACCTGGTCATCTGAATAATTGAGCTTGATGTGGATTAAACCTCTTCTCGATTTAGGAATGGATTGAATGGCATTCTTTACAATGTTGTTGAGTACCCTGATGATCTGGCTTTTATCTGCGAATACAAACAGATCATTAATAGGGACCTGGAGTTGAATATCCATATCCTCCCTTTTGCGGAAGAGGTCGTGAACGGAAGCAAGGACATCGTTAATAACAAAAACTTCATTCATCGCCGTAGGCATCTTCGCATAACTCGAAAATTCGGAAGCGATGTGTGTAAGATTATCAATCTGTTCGATCAATGTTTTACTGACCCGCTTGATCATGGCCGGGAGATCAATATCTTCATCCCTGGAGGCTGCATTCTGGAGATACTGAATGCTGAGTTTCATCGGTGTGAGCGGGTTCTTAATCTCATGCGCCACCTGCTTCGCCATTTCTCTCCATGCAGTATCCCGTTCCGTTTGAGCTAGTAAGAGAGCGCTCTCATCTAGTTTAGTCACCATCCCATTATAGTCACGAATGAGCTCACCTACCTCGTCATCAATGGACCATTGAATGGTCTCATTCTTCTTGCCCAAACGGATTTTTTTAAGCTTTTCACTCAACTGGGCTACCGGTCCGGTGATCGATCTGCTCATGAACACAGCAATACCTATTGCAATGAGGAAAATGAAAACATAGGCATTGAGGAGCGTCATAAAAAAAGCTGAACCGGGATCACCTCCTTCACTGCCTGATGAAAACAATTCTGTCAATTCTATATAACCTGATTGTGCACCACCGTTATGGATCGTGACAAACCCTACGTCATTTGTTCTCTTCGGATTTCCTTCTTCTACATGCATACCGGACAGATAATAATCCCGTGAGCCCGCATCTAGTATCAACTTTGGAAGGAAGGCCATTTTCACCGCGATCTGGTGATCATTGCTACCCGCATTATCCTGTTGCTGGATCATGTTCCCTTCAGGATCATAGATTTTATTGGGAGCGCCCGTGGCCACTGCTATGCGTGAAGCTTTCTTCATATCATCCCGCCCTGCCTTCACTTCTGGCGTGAGTGATTGTCTTATTGATCCCGCAATATTCCGCAATCGTTCGTCATAACGTCGTAATTCATCCGCCCGGCTATTGGAGCGTATGTAATACACTGTCAGGAGCCCTACAATCAAAAACGTAAGAATAATAATGATGACGACAGCTAGCTGAATTTTATTCCTCAGCGAAGGCCTGGGGGATATCGTGAGTTCCATGTTCTTTGGTAAAAAACCAAACATGGCATTAAGCCCGGCGAGCAGGAACAACAGGAAACTAAATACTGTAAATATGAGAGAGAAGAGTGAGACTACATGATTGACTCCTTCGACTTTCTTACCGATCAGGATGACACGGTTACTTGCATCACGCATGACGATGTCCGTGCGGTCATTGCCGGTTGAGATTTCACGAAATTCACCAACCTTCCAACTTGTGAATCCTGGTAATACGAATGCGTAATCATACTGATATCCATAAATCAATTGCCCATCCTGGTAGACGCCCAGGCTGTATTTGCTCGGCAGATGCAGCAACCGCCATTCGATGATCGCTTCTTCTGACCTTTCATTCATACCAAAATCCCCGGGTGCACTCAATATGATATCTGTGCGGGCTATCTTCTCAAAATCCTTTTGGTACTTATATAATACAAACGCAGTCATGGAAGAAATCGCCACGAGCCAGCTCATCACCCAGATCACGGATTTATTTCCCTGCTCGATATACAAATCAAGCAGGGTCATCAGGATAAACACCCCAAGATAAAAACCAACAAAAGGAATGTCAATCTGAATGAGGTAGATCAATGGCAGACTCAATACACCCGCAAAAAGCAGCGCAATCATCCGCTCATAAAAATTGGTTGTGTAAAAAATGGCACGGGTTACAATCTGAAATGAAAATGTAAAAACCCCCATGACAATCAGACCGCATGCGAGGATTGAAAGAAAATGATGTACATCAAACAATGAAATCTCCCCTAGATCTAATCTGAAATTACTCTGACCTACAACCTGTCTCAGTATCCATGAGGTCAACCCACACAGCATAATGACGACAAGGTAATGCGTGGCAGTCATCATCCTGTCTGTCCATCTCTTTCGCACTGATGATGTAATAATGGCAGAAGAATTTCCAAGCAGATCTCGACTATAAATCTTACTCGCCAAAGTGCAAAGCCAAAGGAAAACAGCACTATCTAATAATAAATCCGCTGTGGAATACGGAAATCTAATATTCTGGATGATTGGACTAAGCAATGACAATTGATCAAAAAAATCGTGGTAATGGATGAATAAGCTCACCATACGCAAGCCCAATACGCCAGATATCTGGAGTAAGATTTTGTTGATACCAGATACTTTTTGATCTGATCGGCTGTTGATCCAGACAATCCACGCTATGCACAATGCCCAGAATATCACCATGCAAAGGATCAGGATGACTGATTGCATTAAAAAAGAAAACTCTTTTGTCAGGAGTTGTATATGCGCAATAGGGGATCCGTCAATGCTTCGGATGAGTTCGGCATTATCTGGTGACGGGTGTCCGAATTTGTAAGGAGTAACACCAATGCTATAAGCTTGCTCCTGGTCCGGTAAAATGGGGATCTTGAAATAAACTTGCAGCAATTCCTGGCCATCGGCAATTTCAGTTTTCTTGACATAATGATCTTGCCGGTGATCACCGATAACACAAGGGATGTTTATAAACTGCCGGTGCGAAGGGTCTATTATCGGACCAGGTTTTGACCAAAAAATCAGGCTGTCGTTGTGGTAGAGATATATTGTGAAGGGTTGTTGGCCTAGCCTTTCAATCTGGCTGATGAGGTCATTGGATAATAACCTGTCCGATTTCTGTGCCGAGCGAATCTGACCTACCCAGTCACCTTCGCGTAACTGATGAACCGCTTCAGTCTCAAGATTCTGAATATTCTCTTCTATTTGCTGGGCAAAATGAGTCCGGTCATAGGACAGATGGTCAAAGCCAATCAATGCCAGAAGCACTAAAAGGCAGATGCCAGCCACCAGGAGATATCTGAATACGTTGAAGGTAATCCTCATAATATCACATAAAGATAATATTTAATAAATAAATAATTAACTGTCATATGATTATCTTTTAATCAAGGGCTTGTAGCTGACTTTTCAAAATTTAAATCACCTGCTGCGAACTTCCAGACCTATACAGCCGTTAAAGGGAGGCATCTGTGATGAATCTATCGCTCCCTGAAGAGGGGGAGGAAAGTCCGGACAGCGTAGGGCACCGTGCCATCTAACCGATGGGCTTCGTCATTGACGGGGACAGAAAGTGTCACAGAAAAATACCGCCATGAGGTTTTAAACTACTTTATGGTAAGGGTGAAAACGTGTGGTAAGAGCACACGCATCATCCGGGCGACCGGATGATGGGATAAACCTTGCGGGCTGAAATGCCATGTACACTTCAATTCCTTAGACCATATTGATGGGATAAGGTATCTGGCGGCTCGCTGGAATATGCAAATAGTTGAGGGGGGTAGGCAGCTAGAGTCGCGGCAGCAATGCCCGGCCCAGATAAATGATGGATATCCTGCTTTACAGTGGGACAACAGAATCCGGCTTATCCATCACAGATGCATTTTTTTTCTGATTATTGAACTGCTCCTTAATAGTATCTGCCCAATGAAAAATCAAATCCAGGCTGGTCACTTGCGGGCAACCCGCTAATTATAAAAACAAAAGCCGGAAGGGTTCTTCCGGCTTTTGTTTTTATATCGTGGGATAAAAAATCCTTACGTTTTCGGCTTTAAATCGTTGCAGCAGGGGCATCCTTTTTGTCATCAAAATGGAACATTAGGGTAAACCTCAATGTACTGTCGAGTGGACTGCGCTGATTAGATGTTGGTACCAGATATGATATATTCAGACCAAAGATATTGTACTTCAACCCAAGCCCTGCTGTAAGAAACTGACGGTTTCCTTTAGTAGGATGCTCATAAAAATAGCCTGCCCTGAAAGCAAACTGCTTATTATACCAGTATTCAGTACCAACAGAAAAAGATATTTCCCGCATCTCTTCCTTGAAACCACCCGGGGCATCTGTGAAGGAACCAAAGATTCCTTCAAACAATGGTTTCTCTCTGAAATCAGGATACCCATTCATGTTCTTGTCATAATCTTCTGATGTAGGATCGATCGGAGTAGGCACCAGCATCTTGTTGAAGTCAAGCAGGAAGGTGAGTTGGTTGTAATCATCAAAGTTCATTTCCAGAGCAGCTCCCAATCCAAGGTTTCCGGGAATGAAATCCTTGAATTCTGATTTTGTATAGGAGACTTTAGAGCCGATATTGTTAAAGGCAGCCCCTATCCTGAGTATTCCACCTTCCGCAATTTCGATAGGGTTTTCGTAGGTAAATGATATATCCACGGCACCTGATGTAGCAGGCACGATATCAATATTATCTATTTGCTGACCACCTGCGAGGTTGGAGTAAATGAACTTACCTGTAAGGCCTGCGCTGAATTTTGTGGAGAGTTTTCTTGCATAGGCTACGGCCACTTCAAATTCATTTGGGTTACCTTGTCCGAGAGACAGACCATTGATGTCTGTAAACTCAAGTGCGCCTAATGAGAAAAAACGTAGAGATGCTCCAAGGGTCTGATTCTCCCCTATTTTCTTGTACCCAGCTAGGTAAGCCATGTAAACATCCTGTAGGCCTAAAGACCTAAGCCATGGAGAATAACTGGCAGATAGACCAAGATCATTTTCAACAAATGCCAGTTTTGATGCATTGAAGTGCATCGAGTTAGCATCAGCAGAAATACCAATTCCACCGTCACCCATTGCCGCTGATCTGGCATCTGGAACAATCCTGAGAAATGGGACAGCCGAAATAATGGCATTAGGGCAATTTTCTGTTGCGGGATCACAATACTGGCTCTGAGCCATGGTAACCACAGAAAACATTAATACAAAGAGTGAAATGTATTTCATGAAAATCTGAATTGTTTAAAAAATTGAGTGCAAAGATAGTTTAATTGGAATCATCTGAGAATGACGAGTTTTTCGACATCGCTTTCAATGGTCTCCGTATTTCCGTTAGTCTTAAAGACAATTTTCAATTTGAATACATACATACCAGGCGCCACTTCTACCCCAGCCTCATTTAAGCCATCCCAGTACAAATCAGCTATCCGATACCCATCAGAAACGTAACCATCGAGGGATATATTCTTGACACGTCGTCCGGAAAGGTCAAAAATCTCTAGGTCCATATCCATGATCACTCCAGAGCGATTATGCTCAAACTGGAAGAAGGTTTCTTCTGAAAATGGATTCGGAAAATTGAATAGGTTTTTCAGAATGGGGCCATCACTGTCTATCACAAAGAATTCAAGGTATGCTTCTGCAGGGTTATTAGCAAGATCCCAGGCGATTACTTTTAAGGTATGCAGCCCTGGAGAGAGCGAGGAAAGGGGATATCGCACTTCTCCACTCGCATAATCATCAAGTGACGCCTGATAAAAATCATTGAGTATTAAACTGTTCCTGTCATCACCATCAAGAATGGCTTCTATATCATGACCGATACTTGTTCCGGAAACGTTGATTCCGTTATCGTCACTCAGCTGGATATAGATATCAGGATCGCTGTCCGTTATACCACCGGAAAGAAAATTGGCATCATTCATAAAAGGTTTGATGATAGGTGGGAGATCATCTGCCAGTCCACCTGTCGAAACACCGCCTACAATAAATTCAGTCGTATAGCCAGATGCATCTGTGATACCATTTTGAGCATATAGACTCATCTTTCCTTGTCCAAATACGAAATCAATATCCTTAGGCAGTACGAACTCTATGGACCATGTGCCTGCAACAATAGTCGCTGTACCTTTAAACAATTGCCTGGTCTGTGAAGCAAACGGTTTGACAGCACTTGACTCATCATTAGCCAGTGTCTTACGTACCTGGACCTTATCAAACAGGGTCAGAAACAACTGGCCGTCAAAATCTGTCAGAATTTCACCTTGCTGATTAACAATTGTACCGGAGACACTTGCTTTTTCAAGAGCGCTGAGTGTATCCTGGGTGCCACCACCAATGAGTTTTCCACCGATTTCAGTTACTTTAATCTGATACTGAGGAATAGCAAGCAATTGTGACGGGTCTCCGAGCAGCGTGAACTTTCTGGCATTATTATCTAGTGTATCAATTGCGTTTACATTTTTCGCCCTGCGTAGCACCTCACCCATGGTGAGATAAGCACCTGTTGAATCAGGTGTGTAGAGCAACTTCAATACAGCGCGCGTCAGGCGTTCATTGGACCCTGAATAAACTGCTCTTACGGTAGTCATCAGCGCTACAGCCCCTCCTTCAGGGTTTTGCAGAAGGTGTTCCCCTGCACTTATAAAACCGGGTTCATCATAACCAGCAAATGAACATGTGGCTGTGATAAAGAGAGGCATGTTGTCCAGGTTGTCATACGATTGAGACTGGTTGATGCCTAGCACCCTTTCCTGTGACCATCCATTTGGCCCCCCATGACCCATATAGGTCACCGTCAGGGCTCCCTTCTTCATATTGAGATCAATAGTCTCATTGACTGCGGGATATCGGTCTCCACCCGGAGTTGACTCTTGTGGGAATGCATCCAGATATACTTTATGCGCATTCAGGTCAGGGTTCTCATTTAAAGTCTGAACTACCAAGCCATCTGCCTGATTCAAATGTGTATTTGAATCTTCGTCATCAGCCACCATGACTATTCTCGAACGCCAGTCATTGAGGGTGGATGGGCTGATATCATAATGCATTATTTTATCGACAATCTCCAAAGCTTCTGCAGCTTCACTTACCGGCAATCGACCCACGGCAATGTCTATAGCACCAATCAGGTTGTCACCCTCATCATCATCAAGCAATGCGAAATAATCATCGGAAGGAAAAGAGCGAATGGGATCCAGTGATTCCTCTGTCTCGAAAGCCGGAATAAAATTTTGGTACGGGAGATCCGTAAAATGATTTAAATAATCATAGGTCGCGTCTCCTATGAATAAGAGATACCTGAAATCAGCATCACGTTTATATAACATCCTTGCAAAATCCCTGATCGCAGATGGATCTTTTGATCCACCACCAAATTCTTCGAATACCTGGCTAACAGGTATGGCCACCACTTCAAGCTGACTATACGTCCTCCTGTGTTCTGCAATCTTCATAGCAGCCTCTTCAAACTCATCAAAATATAGGATCGCTAAATCAGCACGCTGGATGCTGTGAAGGTTTTGATTGGCAACTGCACCCTCGTATGCAGGGATGCGGATATCTGTTGCCGGATTAAAACAAATAAATTCATCCGGTGCTGTATTTCCAGACAGGTGTGCAAAGGTTGTTTTTGTTCCGCTACTATATTGTTGTTGGACAGGTATCAGCGGTTCTGATATATCCCAAATCAGGCAACCTGTAGTGACCCCTTCCAGCGTGTACTCAGGTCTACCAGCATAGGTTGATCGTGGATCCCTGATGTATAGGGAACTTCCTTGCCTGTAGACATTTTGCTTTCTGATGTTCAGCTGTATATAATCAACCCATGCGCGGGAATTCACTCCGCTTGCATCCGGATATCTGACAATTATCTTTTGAACAGGAGCACCCGGGACAAACTCTCCCTGGAGAAGCGCATCGTTGGCAAATGATGATTCATAATTGACTAAATCCACACCGCCCACGTTACGTCCTACTTCCTTTTGATCAACGCGGAAGTAAAACCTGGTAAGATTGGCAGCTCTGGCGGCAAATCTCACTTTATAATGTAAGGTATCTGCGGGAATAAGGTCACGCAAATCAAATCGGTTTGTATATTCTATTTCCTTCAAAACGGCCATTTCATCACCATACCACTCCTGACCAGATCCAGGAGGTCTGTACCTACCTAGCAGATTAACTTTGTCTTCTTCAAGACGCTGGTAATCTAATGATGATGCTGATACATAATCACTATCGGTTCCATTTGGCCTGCTTTGAATAGACTGGCGTGTCGGTCCATTTACAATAATATAATAATGATTGACTTCATTATAATTATTAAACTCCATGTTATAGACTCTCTCCACAGCATCGTAAGACCAGTGGTGTGTGCCTTCAGCATACCAAAGAAGATAATCTCCCGGATTGAACTGACCATCATCTAGTCCAAAACCATAAGACGCAGATTGCTCAAGATCGTCAATCCGTGGAGCTGAATTCCATTGGGGAACTCGTCCGTCACTATTTCCAAAAATTCCAATGTTTGAAGGAGAGATAGATGATGGGTCTATTTTGAGTTTGTCCTTTATAAAATTGAAATCGAGTTTATAAATCCCTGGTTGGTCCACTGATATCTTATGAATGATACCTTCCTTAAACACTGAATTTTCTTTAAACCCAGGTCCCGAACGTACTACTCCATCTGATAATACTGGATCAATACGTACGGATAATATTCCACTCGTCATCCGGCCTGCTTTATGCTCTCCTTGAGAAATCAAGGGCATGATCCAAACTCGCCCGAACCACTTTCCGCGCTCCTGCTCTATGCTTGAACCCAAAACATATTCTCCCGGAATATCGGCAGATAAAGCTTCATTAGTGATCGATATCTGATCACTTGTTTCAACACTAAGTGCAACTGAAAGTGTTGAAGAACCTGCCACTGGAAATCTGAAAGTATAGACAGGAAGAGCTGGATTTGCCGGAAATTCACCGGCTCCATCGAATGTCAGTGTATTGACTTCAGACCAGGCTAAAAGAAATTTGTGCTCCAATACCTGCTGGGCATCCAACCGGTCTGCAGACAGAGAACATAGAAAAAAAAGAAGTGTGAAAAGTCTGTTCATATGATTTTCCGGCCTGAAGTGGAATCTTAAAAATCGTTAATAAAACGTTACTGACCAACAACTATTGCTATCCTGAAATAATAATTTTGACCAATTGTTGACAAAATTGAGAACTTTTTTCAGGTTTATGGACGTATTGGGTGACTTTCGGCGTCACCTTCTCTAAAAGAATTAATATTGCAGCACATCAATGCCTTTGATCCCGTATAATCCGCTTATTAGGTCTGTCAACCAACCGGCAAGTCAATCTGTGAAGAAACTGAAATGTTTTATCGCAGCCTTCTTGGTATTAATAACCGGATATGTCTCTGCCCAGGATCCTATATTTTCACAATTCTACCTGTCTCCGTTGCAACTAAATCCAGGGTTGTCAGGGCTAACCGAATCGCCAAGATTTTCTGCAAATTACAGAAATCAATTTCCTGGTTTCAATAATGCCTACAGGACTTATGCTGTTTCTTATGACCAGTTTTTTCCCTCGATCAACAGCGGGGCAGGTTTATGGATCCTCTCGGATGACGCGGGCGATGGCATACTCAAGACCACTAAAGTAGCAGGAATTTTTTCCTACCGGCTGCGTCTCAATGATGACTTATTTGTAAAAATGGGTACCGAAATTGGCTTTGTCCAATCGACCCTCAATTGGGATCAACTCCGCTTTGGTGATCAGATAGACGATTACCTCGGCACGATAAGCCCTGGTGGCAGTCCATTTCCCACAGAAGAAATTGCTCCGGAAAAAAATACAATCTTCTATCCTGACCTGGGCCTTGGGTTCGTATTATATGGTGAAAAGCTCTACGGAGGGGTATCGATCAGGCACCTGAATCAGCCAAAACCTGATTTTTTGAATATAAACCCTTCTCTCTCACCTGGAATTCCGATGCGTTGGACGGTACACGGCGGAGGCACCTGGCCTGTTTTTTCCGGAGTTTTCAATAACCGGACGGAAGTCAATCTTTCACCTTCAATTATTTATGTCAGACAGGGGCCTTTTCAACAAATCAATGGTGGGGTTACCTTTGGCGCAGGACCCGTCAGTTTTGGCGGACACTATAGGGTATCCTCTGGTCAATCAGAAGCTATTATTGGCTCTATTGGACTAAGAACCAACCAATTAAGAATAGGCTATAGTTATGATTATACGATTTCAGGGTTTCCGATAAGCGGAGGCACCCATGAAATAGGGCTCGTTTTTGTCATGAAAACAGCTGTAAAAGAATCCAGATATAGTGATTGCCTTATGATCTTCAGATAATCATTAGATGAGGGCAAGGCATACTTTTTGTTGTGGGAACTCCAGGTAAAACAAAACAATAATTACCCCCTGGTTACGTTTCAGAAAATGTATATTTGTCCCTCTTTTAACAAACATGTTCAGTTTAGAATGAAGAAATTTCTTTTAATCAGTGCTGGAGCGCTGTTGTTGTTGGGTTTTGTCGCCTGTAAGAAATCCGATCGTTCATCCGTTACCGGCTGGAAATACAATGACCAGGAATGGGGCGGCTTTGAAAAAGGATCTCACGGTGATTTGGAAATAGGACCGGGCCTAGTTCCAGTTGATGGAGGTACATTCACGATGGGTCTTACCGATCAGGATGTCACTTATGATTGGAACAATGTACCTAGAAGGGTTACAGTCTCTTCCTTCCTGATGGACGAAAGCGAGGTTTCCAACTCACACTACCGTGAATTTGAATATTGGACAAGGCGTGTATACGGGGAAACCTACCCTCAAGAGGTTTTAAGTATCCTTCCTGATACCTTGGTATGGAGAGAAGAACTTTCCTTCAATGAACCATTGGTGGAGACTTACTTCAGGCACCCTTCCTATGCTGATTATCCGGTCATCGGGGTCAACTGGGAGCAAGCCAATAAATTTTGCCTCTGGCGTACTGACCGTGTCAATGAGATGCTTCTGGTTGAAAAAGGAGTTCTTAATCTAAATGTTGACCAGAAAGACGCTGACAATTTCAATACTGAATCATACCTCGTAGGCCAGTATCAAGGCAGTGTTAAAAAGAACCTCCCTGATCTCAAGACTGGCGGTGAGCGCCCAGTGAGATTTGAAGACGGAATTTTACTTCCTTTTTACAGGCTTCCTACAGAAGCTGAATGGGAATATGCAGCCTTAGCCCTCCAGGGTAATAACCTTTCTAAGAAGGATGAATTGATCTCAGATCGTAGGATTTATCCATGGGATGGAAATACGGCCCGCTATAAAATACATGACAAGAATCAGGGTAGAATGCTGGCCAACTTCAAAGAATCCAGAGGTAACTATATGGGTACAGCAGGCAAGCCAAATGATAATGCACCTTTTCCAGCTCCTGTTAAAGCTTTTTTTCCTAATGATTTCGGTCTCTATAATATGGCCGGTAACGTGAGTGAGTGGACAGGTGACTTATACAGACCTATGACCAGCATGTCGCTCAGGGATGTTGAAGGTCATGATCTCAACCCTTTCCGGGGTAATATTTTCCAGCAGCGGGTGATTGATGAAAACGGGAAACCTGTTGAAAAGGATAGTCTTGGACATATTCGTTATGCCATCGTAGAGGATTCTGTTGCAGCTTTACGCGAAAATTACCAGAAGGGAAATGTTCTTGACTATAAGGACGATGATGACGAGGTGGTGTTTTACGGATACGGAGAAACCACTTTAATAAACGATAGCTCACGTGTTATCAAAGGTGGATCATGGGCCGACCGGTTGTTCTGGTTATCCCCTGCTGCGAGAAGGTTTAAAAACCAAACACAGGGTGACCGTACTATTGGTTTCAGATGTGCTATGCACCAGATTGGTGGATCTGAACCTGGTGGCGAGATTGGTGGCCATGATTTTGGCGGAGGCTCTGCCAAATCATCACGACGATATAAATAAGGTTTAAGAAATATTTAATAAAAAATAAAAACGCCCTTTCTTTTCGAATGGGCGTTTTTATTTTTGCTTTATTTCGTATCGTATTACAAATAGTTGCCAATGGATATCCCCTCTTTATATTCCCTATTCCAGGAGTTTCCTCTTATTTCTACCGATACCCGAAAAATAATGAGGGGGAGTATTTTCTTTGCCTTGAAAGGAGCTCAGTTTAACGGGAATACTTTTGCTCTCCAGGCTATCCGTGAAGGTGCTGCATATGCCGTGGTATCGGATGCCTCACTGGCAGGTGACCAACTGATCCATGTTGAAGATACGCTGCAGGTACTGCAGTCTCTTGCTAATTACCACCGTCGTCAAATTCAGGTTCCGGTGCTGGCTATAACCGGCAGCAATGGTAAAACAACAACGAAAGAGTTAGTGACAGCTGTTCTGGGCGGAAAATTTAAAGTTTATGCTACAGCAGGTAATCTCAACAATCACATTGGAGTCCCGCTGACACTGCTGGGCATTACGCCTGACGTTGAATTTGTGGTCTGTGAAATGGGCGCCAATCATGGCGGTGAAATTGCTTCCCTATGTTCAATAGCAGAACCTACGCATGGACTAATCACGAATATTGGCAAAGCACACCTTGAAGGATTCGGTTCGATGGAAGGTGTAAAAAAAGCAAAGGGAGAGCTCTTTGACTATCTTATAGCAAATCAGGGAGTCGGGTTTGTCAATACGGATGACCCTCATCTCCGGGAAATCGGCGAGGCCCTGAAACAAAAAGTAACCTTTGGATTTGATTCGTCTGCACATCCTCAAAATGATTTTTCCTATACCACTTATCCTGGTAAAACCGGTTTTACCATGACTGACATTCATAGCGGACTCACTTTTCATTCCTCTATGTTTGGCCATTACAATGCATCAAATATGCTTGCGGCACTAACCATAGGAAGGCACTTTAAAGTTGATGAAAACCTCATCGTTGATTCGCTTTCCAGCTTTATCTCAAAGGCCAATCGTTCAGAAATCATAACATATAATGGTTGTCTCATCATCAAGGACGCCTACAATGCAAATCCTTCAAGTATGGAACTTGCCCTCCGGGCCTTTGCAGCACAGTATCCTGATGGATTCATTGTACTGGGAGATATGAAAGAATTGGGGCCGGAGAGTTCTTCGGCTCATCACCACTTGCTTGAGCTTGCTGCTTCGATGTCTTTCAACAGCATCTACGTCGTTGGAAATGAATTTACATTAGCATACGAAGCGTTGGGGATAAAAGATTCACGGATTATGCCCTATGATGATATCCAATCCCTAAAGGCAAGATGGCAATGGGACAAGTGCAACGGAAAAGCCATCCTGTTGAAAGGCTCCAGGTCGATGCAGCTTGAGTTCCTACTTGAACCGTGAAAATATACAGTGGGTTATCCCAACACAGATCTAATGATCAGTTCACTATAATCCTCTTCACAAGCTTTTCTATAATCCTGGTAGGAACACGCAACTTTACGTCCAGCCTTATTTTCGATCCACCATCTTCCCGACAGTTCACTTTTGAAAAATAATAGTGCATGTTCATGATCTTTGGATTGGACATGGTATTGAGTAAGGGGGCTTTTCTCCGGATCTTCACGAAGTGTGGAACCTTCGAGGAGATACCAGATCATTTGCGCAATAGCATTGCCCATCATACCTGATTCATCTGCCTCCGGCGAGTATCCATAGATTCCCGTAGAAAACAGTGATTGCGCCGCACCGGCATACCTGAATAGCTGGCATGCTTCTATCACTGTCAGACCACTTCCGGACATCCCTGTGACATAACCGGCTTCTGAAGCACTCATGCTATCACAGTTAAAAATCATGACATCTGAATCCCTGATACAAGGCTCAGCCAGATACAAATCATCTTTCAAATCACTAAGCCGCAGGTGGCCTTCAACATTCAGGTGGGTCTCTGAAACAAGGTGCCTCTGGGTACCTATATATTGATACATGGTCCCAGAATGAACATTGCGGAGATAAACATCATCATCAAGGTTAGATTCCCTAATAATACTGGCCATCCGAATGCCCTCCACCTGAAGGCGCATGAACCCTATCGGAGCCCCTAATAATAGCACCATAGCCCCGCTTTCCCTGATCTCCTTTAGAACAGGCACAATGTTCTCTGCTTGCTTTTGCATGAAATTGCCGCAATCCACAATGTTGAGCGCCTGGGAGGGGGTCGAACTGAACTGGTAAAGATTTTTCTTGATTCGCTGTGACATGTGCCTGTCAAAGCTGATCACCAAAAGGTTGCTGGCATTGAAGGAAACATCCTGGTCGTGCAGAAATCTGACCTTATGCCAAAGGGAGTTTTTACTCAGCCGCTCAGGGCGAATGGACGATTTTTCGTCCGGAACAAACCAATGAGATATCATGAGGTAAATATATTAAATATTAATTTAATATGTTAATATTTCTCATAACTACCTCATACTTATTAAGATTAGCGCGGATTCGCGGAATGAAATTTGCTTATGATATAGCAAATCTTAGATAAATAGAATACTTTTGTATAATACATTAGTCTTTTTTCATTTAACCTGAACCCTATGACACGAGTACACCTTGTCCTGTTGTTTAGTCTCCCTTTGTTATTTTTCACCACTCTCCGATCGCAGACAGCGTCTGGAGAATTTATGTCTCCGGACATTCCGGATGAAATGACGGTCAATCCAGAGCAGAACAAACTCTGGCGGGCAGGCCAATCAAAATATTCGGCCAGACCCAAAAGCATGTGGGAAATTGGACTCCATGGAGGCACTGCTTTCGTTGCCGGAGATGTTGAAGCACCTTTCCCGGCAGGATATGGATTTGGACTTCATGTCCGGAAATCTATCAATTATGCACTCTCATGGCGCCTGGATGCTACCTACCAGACCTCACAAGGATATGATGCGCGGAATTATAATTACCTCGAGGCTGAACGCACTTACCAGCAGAATATTGATGAATTCCCGATCCTGATTGGATACACGGATGAAACTACAAACGACGACAATATTCACCGTAATTATGAATGCAAGATATTGTCTTTTACCGCTGAAGGGGTGCTTAATATAGGCAATGTACTTTTTCACAGCCCTCACAACAAATGGAACCTGTATACAGCAATAGGCCTTGGCGTAAATATCCCTAAGGTTGGTATTGACCTCCTCGATGCTAATGGTCAGCTATACAACTTTGCTGCTATTACAGAAGGTGTGGACTTGACCACTAAAGATGGCAGAAATACGTCAAGAGAAAATCTGAAGAATTTGCTCGACGGTGATTTTGAAACCCCTGGAGGCGTTGAACAGGATGTTATTTCATTTGGTGACTATAAGACGGTTATCCCCCATTTCAGTTTTTCCCTTGGACTTTCCAGAAAACTTTCTAAACGTATCAACCTAGGCATTGAGCATCGGATTCTGCTGAGTGACAATGATCTCCTCGACGGATTTGAACAACAAAATGCTACTTCCACAACCTCCAGTAATGACATTCCTCATTACACCTCTATTAGGTTGGGGATCAATATCGGTTCAAAAGACAAACGCATTGAACCCCTCTATTGGGTAAATCCATTGGATGCTTCGCTAAATGATATTGCTGAACTTAAGCAGCGTCCTAAATTTGACCTTACTGATACTGATGGTGATGGCGTCATTGATATGACGGATCAGGAAATCAATACAGCTGCTGGCTGTCCGGTTGATACCAGAGGACTTACCCTTGATAGCGATGGAGATGGCGTGGTTGATTGCAAGGATGAGGAGCCCTACTCACCTCCAGGATACGAAGTAAGCCGTGAAGGTGTAGCTCAGGTTCCTCAGGATTATATGACTGAAGATGATGTGGTTGCTCTGGTCAATCAGCGTTCAGCAGCGATGGAATCAAACCTTAATTGGTTTCTGCCGATGATTCACTTTGATCTGGATAAGTATTATGTAAAACCAGAATTCTATGGTTCATTGCACAATATTGCATCCGTAATGCGTTCACATCCTGAAATCAAAGTCGCGGCTAACGGGTTTGCGGATAATAGAAGTACCAACGAGTACAACAATGTGTTGTCATACAACAGGGCCAATGAAGCTATTAATTTCCTGGTCAGCAAATATAGTATACCGCGTGACCGTTTTATCCTGACCTATGGTGGCGAAGAATCACCGATTGTTGATGGCCTGAAAGATGGCTTTAATACAAATACTAGCGAAGAATATAAACATTACATGAACCGTCGCGTAGAATTTCACGTGGCAACATCGACGGATACCGAAATGGCACGTCCGACTGGTCCGGAAGCCGGAAAAAATACACCAGGCTCTGCCAGATCAGGTTCAAAATATTCCGGCAACTATAACTCTGGTTATTAGTCATGTTACATGATGCATAGGGTTATTTGAGATAGATATTTTTCATTCAAAAGCTCCAGACCAATACCAGGTCCGGGGCTTTTGATTTTTTTTACCTCTCCTATATCCTAGCTTCTGGTGTATATCCTTAAATTCACCGCTTAAATACCTGATACCGAATGGCTGAGATAATCAGAATGCCCAGATTGAGTGACACGATGGAAGAAGGAAATATCGTGGGCTGGCTCAAAAAAGTTGGCGACAAAGTATCTCCCGGTGACATCCTTGCCGAGGTTGAAACAGATAAAGCCACCATGGAACTTGAAAGCTTCCATGAAGGCTATTTACTATACATCAGTGTCAAGGAAGGCCCTGTTCCGGTAAATGACATCCTGGCAGTGATCGGAGGAAAAGATGAAGATTACAAAATCATCCTTGCCGGAGATACAAAAGGTGCCCTTTCTGCGAACAAAGCAAAGGAAATCACAACGTCTACCCCCACTGCTCTAGAGCCTCAGGTAACCGTTGAAGAAAATGTCACCACTTCTTCAGAAAATGAGCAAAGAATAAAAACTTCTCCCCTTGCTAAATCAATAGCCTCGAAAACCGGAATTGATCTCCATGCGGTCACCGGGACAGGTGATGGAGGACGTATCGTAAAAAGAGATGTTGAAAATTTTGTTGCTGCCAAATCATCTCCACAATCCACTGCCATTTCTGCCTCCCCACAGTATGGAGATGTGCCATTGTCACAGATGCGCAAGACCATAGCACGAAGACTTGTCGAGAGTAAATTTTCTGCCCCACATTTTTACCTGACCATGAAGATCAACATGGACAAAACTGCGGATGCCCGAAAGCTCATAAATGAACAACCTGAAACTCGAATCTCCTTCAATGATTTTGTGATCAAAGCATGCGCATCAGCATTGCGCTTTCATCCCGCAGTTAATTCATCATGGCTTGGAGATAAAATACGGATCAACAAGGATATCAATATCGGAGTAGCTGTTGCTGTCGAAGAAGGCCTTCTCGTTCCGGTCCTGTTTGCCGCTGACCGGATGGGTTTGAGGGACATCAATAACCATGTAGCTAACCTGGCGGATAAAGCCCGTAGCAAAAAGATTCAGCCCCAGGAAATGCAGGGCAATACATTCACTGTTTCAAACCTGGGTATGTTTGGCATTGATGAATTTACAGGGATCATCAATCCACCAGACGCCGCTATCCTGGCTGTGGGAGTGATTGGAGAGGAATTGTCCATGGTAGATGGAAAAGTAACTTCTTCAAAAATCATGAAAGTGACCTTATCCTGTGATCACAGGGTGATCGATGGTGCAACCGGCGCCAAATTCCTTCAAACCCTGAAGCAATACCTTGAGAATCCGGTAGCGATGCTGGTGTAGGCATACCCCATTATCTTACTCAGGGGTTTTTGTATAAATTTGAACATATATGTCGCAATACTCCTCTCGTCACCTTGAATATGCCATCCGGACTATAGGTCAGTTGCCGGGTATAGGCCGTAAAAGTGCATTGCGCATAGCGCTCTTCCTGTTGAAAAACAAGACCACTTTATTACCTGAATTACTCGACGGCTTAAACGGTATCCGACAGAATATACAAAACTGTAAAACCTGCCATAACCTCGCTGATAGTGATATCTGCGCCATATGCGGTGATCACACACGCCATCAACATACAGTCTGTATTGTTGAATCAGAAAGGGATGTTATGGCCATTGAAGATACAGGTCAATACCATGGATTGTATCATGTACTAGGAGGCATCATCTCTCCTATTGAAGGCGTAGGCCCACAGGATCTGAATATACACTCCTTGCTGGAGAGACTACAAAAAGGTGAAATCACTGAACTGATCATGGCCATCAGCCCTACGATAGAAGGTGAAACAACGATTTTCTACTTAGGCAAATTACTCAAGAGTTTTCCGGTACGCATCAGTATCATCGCGAGAGGTGTATCCTTCGGAGGCGAACTTGAATATGCAGATGGGCTCACTCTTGGCCGTTCGATCGTAGCGCGGACCAATATCGAACTGACTGAGAACGCTTAATCCAGCCCTTATTGAGACTCTCTGTTATTATCGTCAGCTACAATGTCTATCCCTTTTTAGATAACTGTCTGCGATCTGTCCGGCAGGCGATGAATAATATCGAAGGAGAAATCATTGTCGTTGACAATGCCTCAGTAGACAGAACTGCGCCACTGGTACGCCAACATTTCCCTGATGTCCATTTGATTGCCAACCAGGATAATCGTGGCTTTGCCTCGGCGAACAATCAGGGAATAGTTGCCGCCAAAGGAGAATTCATACTGCTCCTCAACCCTGATACTATCGTTTCCGAAGACACCTTTACTACCTGTATTCAATTCATGGAACAGCATCAGGATGCAGGTGCAATAGGTGTCAAGATGCTTGATGGAAGTGGCCGTTTTCTTCCTGAATCAAAACGAGGTCTTCCGACGTTATCTGCATCTTTTATGAAGATGACTGGACTATACAGACTCTTCCCCCATTCTGCAAAGTGGAACCAGTACTATGAGGGACAGATCGATGAAAATGAAACCGCCAAAATTGAAGTGCTGTGTGGAGCATTTATGTTTATGCGAAAAGAAACCCTTGCGAAGTCGGGTTATCTGGATGAAGACTTCTTTATGTATGGAGAGGATATCGACCTATCTTATCGAATCACCAAGGCGGGATATGCGATTTATTATTTACCAACGACCAGCATCATCCATTACAAAGGTGAATCGACCAGAAAATCATCCCTCAATTATATCCTGACTTTTTATCAGGCGATGCTCATTTTTACTCAAAAGCATCCTGAATTCAGCGGTCAAAAGGTATTGATCCAACTGGCTATTTATTTTCATGGTCTCATTCAACTCCTGCGTCAAAACGTGACACGTTGGTGGCCTGTCGCGATGGATGCTATCCTGATCAGCAGTTCTTTTTTTGTCGTCAGTAAAGCCTGGGCTATCTATGAGTATGGCTCTCCTGATTATTTTCAACCGGAATTTTTTTATTTCAATATCCCGCTTTACACATTCATCATGCTGATCGCGATGCATCTCAACGGTGCGTATGATCACCCATTCACGAAACGCTCTTCGTGGCTTGGCTTTTTTTCAGGGATATTGATGATCCTGGTCATTTATGCAATCCTCCCTGTTTATGTGAGGTCATCCAGAATGGTCATTGCTTTGGGGACGCTGCTCTATATGATATGGCTGATCCTGACGAGATCAAAATTAAATCTATGGAGTTCAGGCTCCAGACAAGCTGACCAACAAACAGACCGTAAAGCAATCATTGTAGCCGGTGAAGAAGAAGCGGGAAGAATCAGGGAACTCATCAACCGGTCTAAAGACCACCTTGAAGTCTTCGGCACGGTTTCACTGAGTGATGACCACACCGAAATAAGACCTGATGGATACATCGGGTCCATTGTACAGCTGGAAGATTTAGTTCGGATTTATCAGATCAGAGAAATCATCTTTTCTGCTCAGGATGTTCCTTTTTCTGTATTCACAGGAAGCATGACACGCTTAGGACCGGGCTTACGATATATGCTAGCCGCCTCTACGACTATGAACATTGTCGGCAGTATGGGCAAAGACATTGCCGGAGAATCATATGCAATTCGCATTCATTTCAAACTTACCGAACCATCCGCCAAGCGATCAAAAAAATTATTCGATATACTTTCTTCATTCGTGCTCTTTGCTGCGTTTCCCGTGCTTGCCTTTTTCATTTCAGATCCAATTCGTTTTGTACAAAATATCTTCCTGGTCCTCTCAGGCAAGAAAACATGGGTTTCGTATCACCCACTTGATCCCATGGTCGTTTCATTACCCAAGCTGGCACCGGGTGTATTACATCCGGCATATCCGCGAGACGAATCAGATCTGACACGAAGACTGCAACACATTCACTATGTTTACGCCCGTGACTATCATTGGACAACTGACCTTTCCATCCTGGTGTCGCAACTGAAAAAAACAGGAAAAACAAACTCCGGCTATGGCCAGTGACCTCATCTCCATCGTCAATGCATCTGCAAAACGCTTACTGCCATCTATCATTGAGATCAGGCGGGATCTGCATCAACACCCTGAACTATCCTTCGAAGAAAAAAGAACAAGTGAAAGCATTAAAAATTTCCTTGTGAAATATGAGATCCCATTTACGGAAGGATGGGCCGGATATGGTATCGTTGCTTCAGTCCGCGGCGAAGCCGATGGACCATTAGTCATGTTGAGGGCCGACATGGATGCATTACCAATCACTGAAGCTAATGATGTGCCCTACCGTTCCAAAAATGAGGGGATCATGCATGCCTGCGGGCATGATGTTCACACAAGCAGTCTCCTGGGTGCTGCTGTGATCCTGCATGAAAACAAAAAATCAATTCATGGAGAGATCCGGATGATCTTCCAACCCGGTGAAGAAAAACTTCCTGGTGGTGCATCGCTGATGATTGATGAGGGACTTTTTAGTGTGGGTTCACCAGCCTGGATCATTGCGCAGCATGTGCATCCGCCTCTTCAGGCAGGTCATGTAGGTTTCAGAAGTGGACTGTACATGGCTTCCGCGGATGAAATCTATATTTCCATCAAAGGTAAAGGTGGGCATGCTGCAACTCCTCATTTATGTGTTGATCCTATTGTCATTTCAGCCCGCATAGTGACCGCCTTGCAGGAGATTGTCAGCAGAAGCATTGATCCTTTGTCACCTGGTGTCCTGACTATCGGAAAAATATATTCGGAAGGTGGCGCCACCAATGTGATCCCTGATACTGTGCGCCTTGAGGGCACACTGAGGGCAATGGATGAAAAATGGAGAATTGACACACATCACAGTATCCAAAATCTTGTAGAAAAAATATGCCAGGCTTCTGGTGCCACTGCAGACGTGAACATTGTTACCGGGTATCCAAGCCTAATCAACAATGATGCAATCACTGCTATGTGCCGGGAATCAGCCATTGCATACCTGGGAGAAGATAAAGTCCATGAACTACCCCAGCGCATGACCTCAGAGGATTTTGCCTTTTACTCTCAAAAAGTGCCTGCTTCCTTTTACCGCCTGGGTACAGGATGGCCGGAGATTGAAAAGAATTTCCCGGTTCATTCAAACAGGTTTGATATTAACGAAATGGCTCTGGAGACCGGCATGGGTCTGATGGCTTATATAGCCTTGTCAGCTCTTTCAGCCCCGCAGGTTTAACATTGAATCAGTTGGATGGCTCATTCTCTGCCGGCCACCGGGATACTTTATAGGAATTCCCACCAAAATTCACTGGAATAGTCTGTTGTTGGGGGTTTATTGCATTCGCCCCCTGTTGATTGGACGTCTCACCGGAGGTCGGACTTCTTTAAACACGGGCTGATGCCATAGCCTCCTGACTAAAGAAGTCCAATTTCGAACAAAATCAAATACTTCAATTCCTAATTGAAATAGAACTGCCGCTGGTCTGAGAACTGCCGGAATCGAAGTGTTCTCTCCTTCAATCAAAGAGGAAAAGCCTTCAGAACCTAATCTTAACATATATTATTTTTCATAAACTATAAACTATTTTGAATCAATGTTATACTTTTGATAATAAATCATCATATCTTTTCTTCAACTAATACTAAATGGCTATGTCAAAAGTCCTGATTGTCGACGACGAACGCAGTATACGTCACACCCTAAGGGATATCCTCGAGTTTGAAAAATATGAGGTAGATGAAGCCTGTGATGGCATGGAAGCCCTTGTGAAGATCAAGCAGAACCTCTATGATGTCATCATCCTGGACATCAAAATGCCCAAAATGGATGGCATGGACGCCCTGGACAGAATCCAGGAGATTGCCCGTGAAACACCTGTTGTGATGATTTCAGGTCATGCATCAATTGATACAGCTGTAGAAGCAGTTAAAAAGGGAGCCTTTGATTTCATCTCCAAGCCACCGGATCTCAACAGGTTGCTAATCACTCTTAGAAACGCCTTGGATAAGTCCGAACTCATAACTGAACGCAAAGTGCTCCAGACCAAAGTCTCCAATACACGTTTCCAGCCGATTGTAGGCCAATCCAAATGCATCGGTCAGATCATGTCGACGATTGAGCTGGTCGCGCCTACTGATGCCAGAGTGCTTGTGACAGGTCAAAACGGTACAGGAAAGGAATTGGTAGCTCATTGGATCCATCAAAAAAGCAATCGTCGCGATCACCCGCTGATCGAAGTGAATTGTGCCGCTATACCCTCTGAGCTGATTGAAAGTGAATTATTCGGTCATGAAAAAGGAGCCTTTACATCAGCGATAAAGACACGCACTGGTAAATTTGAACTTGCCAATGGTGGTACTATATTCCTCGATGAGATCGGTGACATGAGCTTGTCAGCGCAGGCTAAAGTGCTGAGAGCATTGCAGGAAAATAAAATAGTCCGTGTAGGCGGTGATAAACAAATACGGGTTGATGTCCGTGTCATCGCGGCAACCAACAAGGACCTTCGTAAGCTGATCGATGCCGGTCGCTTCAGGGAAGATTTATATCACAGGCTTGCGGTCATCATCATTGATGTGCCCCCGCTCAAAGAAAGAGTTGAAGACATCCCGATGCTGATTCAGCATTTCTGTGCAGAGATATGCAAAGATTATGGTATTCCAGAAAAGCAATTTGATGCCAAGGCGATTAAAAAACTACAAACCTTACCGTGGACTGGTAACATACGGGAATTGAAAAATGTAGTGGAGCGTCTCATCATCCTCGGTGGTAAAATCATCTCCGCGCAGGACATCGACAGATTTGTATTGCCAACAGCGCAATCATCCCTCGAAATGAAAGAGGTATTATCCCGCTTTACTGATCTCAGGGATCTGCAACGCTATATTGAGCAGGAATATACCAACTACCAGGCTTCTATTGAATAGCCTTATGTCTGCAGAGATTTGCAATACCATTCCTCATACACTATAACTGAATACCCATGGCAGAAGGAATTCCTCCGAAACTGATGAAGCAATGGACGCAGATCCGAGGTGAGAATGCGTGGACGATGTTTAAAGTCATTGCTGAATTTGTAGATGGTTTTGAATCCCTCAACCGTATCGGTCCTTGCATTTCAATCTTTGGTAGTGCGCGAACGAAACCAGATTCGCCCCATTACCAGACAGCAGTTAAAATTGCCCAGAGACTAACGGATGCAGGATTTGGGATTATTACCGGAGGTGGCCCGGGAATAATGGAAGCTGCCAACAAAGGTGCAAGCCTTCAGGGAGGTGTATCCGTTGGCTTGAATATTGATCTGCCATTTGAGCAATCACACAACTCCTACATTGATGCTGATAAAAATCTGAATCACCGGTATTTCTTTGTGCGTAAAGTCATGTTTGTAAAATATGCTCAGGGATTTGTAATCCTTCCTGGAGGATTTGGAACATTGGATGAAGCGTTTGAGGTTTTGACCCTGATGCAAACCAAAAAAATAACACCTGTGCCTGTCATTCTTGTTGGCACTTCTTTCTGGTCCGGACTAAAAGCATGGATTACCGAAGTCATGCTGGAAAAAGAAAACAATATCCATGCGTCCGACCTTGATCTCATCCCCATCATGGATGACCCTGATGATGTCGTGAAATATATTAATGACTTCTATGCACAGCGTGATGATCTGCTGAGTCCGAATTATACTTTATAAAAAGTTGGTGGCTAGATTGTGGGAGATCTACTTGTAAGTTAGATGCCTGTTTCTATTTCAAACATCCGACTGAACAGGCCACTTTAGATTTATTCAGGTTATTTTATCTCCAGACCTACGCGAAGGTTTTCCCAAGCCAGAACAAGGAAATCATCCTTAATATCAAATCTCATCTGCTCATGAAACACCGGAGATTGTTGTGGGCCAGACTTAACTCGAAGCACATCTTTTGATTCATCATATTTGTAGGCTCCCCACTGATCCCATACTGAATTAAATATCCAGGTCCATCCGGTCTCTCCCGGAATCGTAAACAAAGCATACTTTCCGGCAGGAAGTTTTTGATCCTGGATCATGATGTCTTTGTCGGTTTGAAAGATGGTGGCTTCGTTAGCCCCTGTTCTCCAAACCTTGCCATACGGCACAAGGTCACCCCAGATGATTCTTCCTTTAACGGATGGGGAGGAGTAATTGATTGTGACACTTGCACCTTGTAGCGTCTCTTTAATTTCTACTGGCGGGCTTGGTCTGGTTGACTTATCTGATTGTGCACTAGCAATCGATACGACCAAACTTAGTCCGGCCATACATAACAGGGAAAAGAAATTCATTTTCATTTTTAGAAATATTAGTTTAGCGAATCAACTGAACACTTAAGATACACAAGTTAATCTCTAACACAAAATAACTGTATGTGTTTAAACGCTGCCCGGATTTAATTAAAAAAGCCAGCTTCTAACCCAAATTTGAAATACCCTCTGTAATGAGGATACAAATCAGCCTGATAGAGAATCCTGTCCTTAAATAAGCCGACAACATCTTCCATGCGGGCAAAGGCTTTAATAAATCTGATCTGCAAGCCGATGCCCATATCGATCCTGAATGACTCAGGAATATCAGCTCCATTGGTCAAATGATAACGTCCATTGACCGGGAAATAGCTGATGCCATTGAAGCCGCCATTATAGGTAAAATCCGCTCCCGGCATCAGCACAACCTTCTTGTCGAAAATATTGATGCGTCCATACAGACTAGCCGAATACCATAAATCCGGTACAGCAATCTCTTCCGGGGAGTCCGGCTGCCAAAAAAGGCTGCCTTTGAATCCGACTTTTCTAAAATCAAATGCCTTCGTCAGGAATAAACGACGGAGCGAAAATGAACCTTCACTCTGTTGTGGAAAGGAGGCTGAATCAAAGTAGATATAATTGTCAAACAGTAACCATTTCACTCCCGCCTGCAACTTTTGTTCTCTCAGATCCCAGGTCACCCCAAATTCACTCGTAAACAGATTGAGGAAATCTGTCTGATATACCCGTTGCTGACTAACATACAAACTGGACTCAACCATATAGGGCTTTCTTGATGCAATAGACCAATAGCCTAGCAAATGCCCTACAATACCCATCTTAAGATCGCCCTCCGCATGAAAAGAAAAAACTCCTTCGGCCTGGCCCAATCCGAGGGATAAATCACCCTTTAATTTAAGCGGTTCGATCCATTGGAATTCACCGGATGCATCCAGATACAATTCAGTGATATTTCGCTCTGTTGGCTCTTGTTGTAATAAAATACCTCTGTATTTCAAAGAAGCATTCAATGTAGAATGTGCAGCCTTCCATGGCAATGAAACACCAACACTCCATACATTCTCCGTGAGAAAAGTATACTGACGAATGCCTCTCTCATCTAGGAGGTAATTAGCCCCGTAATAAGCAGCAGCGGATTCGAGGATCTCTTCGTCAACAAACTTGAATAGCCCAGTTGAAAATCTGCCTTGCAACCAGATATCCATCCCTAGGCTATTCGTGTCAGGCAATACATGAAAAATCTGTTTTGTTAGAAATGATCTGTGTTTGTGCGTAGTAACTGCAGAGGGATCATTGATATCGTTTGACAGATAAACTGGTATAGACAAATCTGGCCACCGGGGATTACCAATAGAATCCGGATCAGAGACACCGCCATTCTCCTGACTCACCGCAGCATTGTTAAGGTAATTGTAAAATGCATCGTACTTGCCAGATGGAGCATCATGCCACAGGCCTATACTAAAACCTGTGTCCTTTTGGCGCTGATGAAAAAACTCACCGACCTGGTTGATACGCTTGTAGGCAACGCTCAAATTGAAACCTCTTGCAAAACTCCTTCCAAAGTCCAAGGTGAGATAAGTATCTTCCTGTCCTGCCTGAGAATATTTAATCTGACTGACCGGTACATCCTGATTGTAATATCTGAATGATTCCTGATGGAGATAATAAGGATCAAATTGCGTCCAGCCAGTTTGGAAACCGATAGCATTGTTGATATTGGGGGCCAAGGTTCTTGTCGCCGAACCTAAATTGCCCAGATGGGCCAGGTAGCCCAGTATTGGGATATGCTTATTATCCTCCCACTGAAACGTATCTGAAAAAATAAAAAGCTGGTCGGGATTACGGATGAGGACGTAGGTCATCGGAACAGCGGTATCCAGGGGCAATATCCCCTCCAGCACGGTATCCTGTCTTGTACTGCCAATCGGAAGTTCTGGATCATTCTGTTGGGCGCTGACCTTAGTGACTACCGAAAGGAATCCGAATACAAGTATGAAATAGAATCTGGAAGGATGGTACATGCACAAGGTATAACGCACAATAGCTCAGTTTTGCTATTCTTTGCTCAATACCGCGGGATTGACCCCCATAGAACTGAAGCCTCCGTCATGGAACAGGTTCTGCATGGTGACGGCCTTGGTGTAGTCTGAAAACATACTGGCGCAATATCTCGCGCAATCTTCAGCGCTCGCATTTCCAAGAGGTGCCATTGACGCTGCATAAGAAAAGAAATCATCGAAGCCTTTGACACCGCTACCAGCAGTTGTCCGGGTTGGAGATTGGGAGATCGTATTGACCCTTACTCCTTTCTTGACACCAAAATGATAGCCAAAGCTGCGTGCAAAAGATTCGAGTAGTGCCTTGGCATCGGCCATTTCACTATAGTCCGGGAAAACACGTTGTGCAGCGATATAGGTTAGTGCCAGAATAGAACCTCCATCAGCCATGGCATCGGTCTGATACAGAACCTGCATCATCCGGTGAAATGACATGGCGCTTATGTCCAGTGTCTTGTGCATCCATTCATGATTGATATCCGTATAGGTCTTCCCTTTACGCACATTGAGCGACATTCCAATAGAGTGCAGCACAAAGTCAAGTGGACCGCCTAATACTTCAACTGATTTTTGAAACAGTGCTGTTAGTTCTTCAGTGGATGTGGCATCAGCAGAAATAACTTCAGCATTCAACTTCTCACCTAATTGTTGAATCGTTCCAAAACGCATAGCTACCGGAGCATTGGTCAGGGTGATTTTTGCGCCTTCTGCTACACATTGTGTTGCCACGTGCCAGGCTATTGAACTCTCATCGAGGGCTCCAAAGATGACTCCTCTTTTACCCGCTAATAGTTGATGTTGAATCATGATGAGGTGATGCTGTTGAATAAATCTATTTCGTTTCTGATCAGGTCAGAAGATGTATTATTTATTAAGTAAAACGCGCGCCATCGTAGCTCCAATTTGGGCAGGCGATTCCACGACATGGACACCACACTCCGAGAGTATTTCCATTTTAGCTGCTGCAGTATCAGCCTTTCCTCCAATGATGGCACCGGCATGGCCCATCTTGCGACCTTTTGGTGCAGTTTTACCAGCAATAAAACCAACAACAGGTTTAGTCCCGTGCTCCTTAATCCAGTATGCTGCATCTGATTCCATACTGCCGCCAATCTCCCCGATCATGATAATACCCTCTGTACCCGGATCTGCCATTAGCAACTGAACTGCTTCCAGTGTAGTCGTTCCACAAATCGGATCGCCACCTATACCTATACATGTTGACTGCCCTAGTCCTGCCTTGGTCACCTGGTCAACAGCTTCATAGGTCAGTGTGCCTGATCGGGAGACTATGCCGATAGTGCCTGGTCTGTGAATAAACCCTGGCATGATTCCAATTTTAGCTTCACCCGGGGTGATTATACCAGGACAATTAGGTCCAATGAGACGGCAACCTGATTTGTTGATATAATCTTTCACCCTGATCATGTCCTGCACAGGAATTCCTTCCGTAATGCAGACGATCACTTTGATTCCGGCTTCTGCAGCTTCCAGAATGGCATCCGGAGCAAAAGCAGGGGGAACAAATATGATGGAGACATTGGCCTGAGTCGCTTCGACAGCTTGCTGCACGGTATTAAACACCGGACGATCAAGATGTAACTGGCCTCCTTTACCTGGTGTTACGCCGCCTACGACAATGGTGCCGTATTCAATCATCTGGCCGGCATGAAACGTTCCTTCCGTCCCGGTAAAGCCCTGTACGATAACACGGCTATCCTTTCCTACAAGTACACTCATAAAATCAATATGATACTTCTGTCAGTTATTGAAACAAGAAAACATCTTCATCCGGCCTGTGCATCAGGTACTTTTCCCTGGCAAACTTTTCCTTGTTGTTCATCAAATCCTTGTGGGCGGCCTCTGCTTCGGCTAACTGGTCCCTATATTCTTCAATCGAAGTTTCCAGGTGATGGACTGAGCGCCGGAGGTTCCATTGGGTGAAAAAATTGTGTTTGTCAAAAAACAACATCCACACTACAAATAATCCTGCGGAAACAGAATATTTATTGAGCCAGCCGGCAGCAATTAACTCCGCAATCACCTGCCGAAGATGAATTAGTTTTTTCATGTAGTTGAGACCTGATTGTAAAGTCCGAAAGATAATTCATATTACCGACCTGTCCAAACTTAGCCATTCAAGGAAAAAAGGGGGACAGGCTCATCTGCATTCCTATAGGCATGACAAAAAAGCTTCTGTCCCCAGTCCAGGGATTAAAGCTGAAATACATGATATGCTCTATGGGAAGAGTGTTAAATAAGATGGGATACATTACCCTATACAAGGATTGTGCCAAGGAAATGGAATCAAGAGGCATAGTAATTCCAATCTCAATTTTTAAATGGAATTCAGATCGAAACACAGCCAGGAGAAACAAGCTGGGAAAAGCTCGCTGCAGCACTCCATCCAAGGGCAACCCTTTTTGGAGGAGGCTATTTACCTAATAGTGATTTGCCGGGGTAGAAAGCGGAATCTCCAAGCATATCGGCGATCCTGAGCAACTGATTGTATTTAGCGACCCTGTCTGATCTTGACAATGAGCCAGTCTTAATCTGGCCGGTATTGAGAGCAACAGCCAGATCGGCTATAGTAACATCTTCTGTTTCACCGCTCCTATGGCTAATGATGGAGGTAAAACCATTGCGTGTAGCAAGATGGACAGCGTCAATGGTCTCTGACAATGTACCAATCTGGTTAAGCTTTATAAGAATACTGTTTGCACTTTGTCTTTCAATACCCAATGCCAGGCGATCTACATTTGTAACAAACAAATCATCACCGACCAACTGCACTTTATGGCCAAGTGCTGTATTGAGTTTGCCCCACCCTGCCCAATCATCCTCATGCAGTCCGTCCTCAATAGAGAAAATCGGGTACTTATCACACCAGGTGGACCAGTATTCAACCATTTCCTCTGAGGTCTTCTTCATACCATTGGATTTCTTGAAAACGTAGAGCTTTTCCTCTTCATTATAAAATTCAGAAGCGGCCGCATCGAGGGCAATTACCATATCATCCCCCGGGCGGTATCCAGCGTTTTCAATAGCCTTCAGGACGATCTCAATAGCTTCTTCATTCGATTTGATATTGGGCGCAAAGCCACCTTCATCACCAACATTGGTTGAGTATCCGGAAGCATGCAGCACTTTTTTCAGATGATGAAATACTTCAGCACCCATACGCAGTGCATCACTGAAATGATCGGCTCCTACCGGCATGATCATAAACTCCTGAAAGTCTATACTATTATCTGCATGTGATCCACCATTGAGGATATTCATCATGGGTACGGGAAGTATATGTGCATTTACACCGCCGATGTACCTGAATAATGGTTGTCTGTGAAGTGAGGCTGCAGCCTTTGCGACAGCGAGACTAACGCCCAGCATTGCATTTGCACCAATACTTGATTTATTGACATTGATATCCAGATCAATCATGGCCTGGTCTATCTCCAGTTGCTCAGACACATCCATACCGATGATTTGTTCAGCAATCTTTTCTTCCACATTGCGGCATGCATCCAGCACTCCTTTGCCCAGATATCTTTTAGGGTCTCCATCTCTCAATTCCACTGCTTCATGTTTGCCGGTAGATGCACCTGAAGGGACAGCGGCCCTGCCCATGTGACCTGACTCCGTGATGACTTCAACTTCAACAGTGGGATTGCCACGACTGTCAAGGATTTCTCTTGCAATGATGTCTACGATAGCGCTCATTTCTTATCAGGAGTTAGGAATTAGGAATTAGGAGATAGGAGATAGGTAATACGTGAAGAGTGTTATGTTGTTTTCAATTAGAGGCGGACATTAACTGGAGGAACTCATCGAAAAGATATCTGGAATCATGGGGACCTGGAGAGGATTCGGGGTGATACTGTACAGAGAAAGCAGGCTTGCCTTTTACGCGGAGGCCTTCAACAGTCTGATCGTTCAGGTTTACATGCGTTACTTCGACCATATCCTTTTGTTGCAGCATAGCTTCGGGAGAAACACCAAAGCCATGGTTCTGGCTGGTGATTTCTGATCTGCCGGTCAATACATTTAGTACAGGATGATTGATTCCTCTGTGTCCGTGATGCATTTTGTAAGTAGAGATGCCCTGTGACAGCGCAAGGAGTTGGTGACCAAGGCAAATACCAAATAATGGTATTCCTGAATCAACTACTTTCTTAATTACACCATGGGTATACCCCATCGCAGCGGGATCACCTGGTCCGTTTGACAGAAAGACTCCATGGGGTTGAAAGGCCATGATTTCTTCGTAAGTAGCTGTAGCCGGAAAAACTTTAACAGTGCATCCTCTTTCTGTAAGACATCTCAGAATATTGGTCTTTATACCATAATCAATTGCAGATACGCGAACAGGCGCGTCATTATTCCCAACAACATATGGTTGTCCGGTGGTGACGCTGGAGCTAAGTTCGAGTCCTTCCATAGAGGGTACAGCCGCAAGCAACGTCTTCAATTCATTCAGATCGGTTACCTCGCTGCTGATAATGGCGTTCATAGCCCCTTTGCTGCGGAGATGACGCACGATGGCCCGTGTATCAACTCCATAGATGCAAAGCTTCCTTTGTTCCTCAAAATAGGTCTGTATTGATTTATCAGCCATGGCCCTGCTGTATTCATCCATGAAGGTTTTACAAACCAGAGCATTGATCTGGATATGTCCGCTTTCTACCTCTGTATCCTTGATGCCATAGTTTCCTATGTGGACATGGGTAGCGACCAGTATCTGGCCGGCATAGGACGGGTCGGTGAAAATTTCCTGGTAACCGGTCATGCCGGTATTGAAGCAAATCTCACCGGTGGCTGTACCGGGGTATCCCGCGGCTTTACCTTCGAAATAGGTTCCGTCTTCTAAGAGGAGGATGGCTTTTTGGGCCGCTGAATCAGATGGCATGTATTTAACGCTTACATTCAGGAGGTCAAATATATAGGAAAAAATGTAATCGGTTGCCCGAACCTGGAGATCCCTTCATTCGCGATGCTTCTAATTGGCCGTCCACCAAATAACAGTCTGTATAAAAAAGACCTGAAGACCAAAAGATTGAGATCTACAAGACTCCAAAGACAGTATGAATAAAACGGCAAAACATTGAAGAGCTTAAACTAAATCAGTATCTTGACCCATCAACCAAACTCAATAAAAATATGTTTAAAAAATTTACCCTGGCCGACAAATTTTTATTTGTAGCCGCATTTCTATCATTGATATTTTCCGAGATACTTTATTTCCAAGGCGCTAAAGAGGATGGAATTTTTATTGGGCTCTGGGTTCCCTCCATATTAGCATTTGGTATTTATCTTAAACTCATTAATAAGGCAAACAATGATTAATTTAATACCTTATTTTGCGGGACTGATAACATTACTTTTTGGCTTTGCATTTGCCCTATTAATAAGGGAGCCCATTAAAAAAAGAAAATAGACTCTAGTGGACAAGCAACGGAAGTCGTAAAAGCCCAACAATCGCAAAGTATCGACTTGTATGTGTTTGTTGCCTGGTAAATAGCTAAGAAAAGATTCCGGGCATGGCGGGAATTGGATAACATAAAAAAGGCCGGGTTATTCACCCAGCCTTCCGATATTTTCAGATTTGCAATTTGTCTATTCCTCTTCAGAAGCGTCCACTGCTGCAGTTGTTGCAGCAGGAGCAGCAGCCGTAGCAACTGCCTTAGCTTTTCCTCTTCTGGTACGACGTGCTTTAGTCTCGCTGGTAGCTGATTTTTCGCTTCTGCGTTTCTTTGTATTCGTATAGATCTCATTGAAATCGACCAATTCAATCATAGCCATTTCCGCGCCGTCTCCTTTACGGAAACCTGTGCGGATGACGCGTGTGTATCCTCCAGGACGTGCAGCCACTGCGGCTGCCACTGTAGAGAACAATTCAGTCACGGCCTCCTTGTTGCTGAGATACGAGAAAACAACCCTTCGGTTGTGTGTAGTATTGCTTTTTGACTTTGTGATCAAAGGCTCAATGTGCTTCTTCAGCGCTTTAGCTTTTGCCACTGTGGTAAATATCCTCTTGTGCTGAATGAGTGCGAGACTCAGGTTCATCATCAAAGCAGCTCTGTGGCTCGCTGTCCGGCTAAGGTGGTTTATTGTTTTTCCGTGTCTCATTACCTAAAAAAAATTGGTTAACGATTTATGGTCTCCGCAGCACCCGGCAACAGCCTTAGGTTACTGCAATTGATTATTGATTGATGATTATATTATTCTTCGTCCAGTTTATACTTCGATAAATCCATACCAAACGTAAGCCCCTTGATCTGGAGAAGTTCTTCAATTTCTACCAGTGATTTCTTGCCGAAGTTTCTGAATTTCAACAGCTCATGTGTGTCAAACTTCACCAGCTCAGCAAGTGAATTGATTTTGGCAGCCTTAAGGCAGTTGTAGGCACGTACAGAAAGATCAAGATCTTCGAGCGATGTCTTCAGGAGCTTCCGCATGCTGAGGATATGTTCATTGACGATACCATCTTCCTTCCCTACCTTATCATCAAATGTGATATGCTCATCCGTGATCAGCATCAGGTGCTGAATCATGATACGGCTTGCTTCTTTGATAGCTTCTTCAGGATGAATGGTGCCATCTGTTTCAACCTCGATGCTGAGTTTCTCATAGTCCGTACGTTGACCAACACGTGTATTGGATACGTGGTAAGAAACTTTCTTCAATGGCGTATAGATAGCATCTACAGGAATAACACCGATAGGTGCATTTTCAGGCATGTTTTCTTCTGCAGGAACGTAACCCCTTCCTTTGGTGATCGTCATCTCAAGCTCGAGATTGACGGACGGCTCCATCTTGCATATGAGCAGTTCAGGATTCATGACTTTAAACATATTGGTCCTTGACTCAATATCCTTTGCCCTGAATTCATCCTGTCCGCTGATGGTGATATAGATCTGGTGTTCTGTAGCTTTATCTCCTTTGACAGCACTCTTGAGGCGGATCTGCTTGATGTTGAGAATGATATCTACTACATCTTCCACGACACCGGGGATAGAGGAAAATTCATGATCAACACCGGCAATGCGGATTGCAGAAATAGCATATCCTTCAAGTGAAGAGAGCAAAATCCGGCGAAGTGAATTTCCAATGGTTTGACCAAATCCTGGCTCAAGTGGTTTAAACTCGAACTGGCCATGAAAGTCAGTAGCTTTCTGGAGTAATATTTTATCCGGCTTTTGAAAATTCAAGATGCTCATAAAGGTAATTTCTAAATGAAATAATATAATCGCGAACGATGGTTACACCCTCAAAAGGTATAACCATCGTACCATTGTTTTTACTTGGAATATAACTCGACGATCAGCTGCTCGTTGATTTTCTCTGGGATATCATCACGCTCCGGATAGGCTAAAAACTTACCTTCCATTCGGTCCGGATTCCACTCTAACCATGGAAATTTCCTTACATCTGGTTTAGCAGCGATATTGTCTGTTATCAATTCGATATGCTGGGATTTGGTTCTGACAGTCACCACATCGCCTGGTTTCAGTTGGTAGGAGGGAACATAGGTCAAATCACCATTGACGAGGATGTGTTTGTGAGACACAAGCTGGCGGGCTGATCTGCGCGTCCTTGCTACTCCGAGTCGGAAGACGGTATTGTCAAGACGTGATTCCAGTAACTGAAGGAGTACCGTACCGGTTACACCACTCTTTGAAGTTGCTTTTTCAAAAATGTTACGGAACTGGCGCTCGAGTACACCGTAGGTATACTTTGCTTTTTGCTTTTCAAGTAATTGAAGAGCATATTCTGATTTTTGACGGCGACGTTTTGAGTTGCCATGCTGGCCCGGGCGGTATTTCTTACGCTCGAAGCTCTTGTCGTAACCAAAAATCATTTCGCCTAAGGCCCTGGCTTTTTTGGTGGTTGGTCCGGTATATCTTGCCATAATTATTTCGAATAGATGGAATTAAAACTACTTCAGCCATACAAATGGCATATCAGACTCTTCTTCTTTTTGGTGGACGGCATCCGTTGTGGGGAACCGGTGTTAAATCCTGAATTTTGGAAACACGTACACCAACGGCATCAATTGCCCTGATCGCGGCTTCACGTCCGGAACCTGGTCCTTTCACAAACACTTCGGCTGATCGCATGCCGGCATCATATGCTTCCTGAGCCGCGCTTGAAGCTGCAACCTGTGCTGCATAAGGCGTGTTCTTCTTGGAGCCTTTAAATCCTGCCTTTCCAGCAGAAGCCCAGGAAATAACATGTCCTGCGCGATTCGTCACAGTCACAATGATATTGTTGAAAGTAGCCTGGATGAATGCTTTTCCATCCGCTTCTACTTTTACTTTACGCTTTTTAGCTACTTTTTTTATTGTCTTAGCCATAATACTCTATAGAGATATGAAATCAGGATCTGATTATTTCGTTACTTTCTTCTTGTTGGCAACTGTCTTGCGCTTTCCTTTACGCGTGCGTGCATTGGTTTTGGTCCGCTGACCACGAACCGGAAGGCCTTTACGATGGCGAAGACCACGGTAACAAGCGATGTCCATGAGGCGCTTGATCTGAAGTTGTACTTCTGACCTTAGTTCACCTTCTACTTTAAACTGCTCCTGCACGATGCGGGAGATATTCATCACATTATCATCCGTCCAGTCCTGAACTTTCACCTGCTCGCTGATGGAAGCCTGTTCAAGAATGTTCTTGGCTCGGGTTGCACCGATACCATAGATGTACTGAAGGCTGATAATGCCCCTTTTGTTCCTTGGAAGATCTATACCTGCTATCCTGGCCATAATTGAATTGGTTTTAATCAGCCTTGACGCTGTTTGAATTTTGGATTCTTTTTGTTGATAATATAGAGTCTCCCCTTCCTCCGCACAATCTTACAATCAGCAGACCTTTTTTTAATAGATGCCCTTACTTTCATTTTTTTCTATATTTAATGACCTAAAGGTCAATTATTTATACCTATATGTAATCCTACCCCTCGACAAATCATAAGGTGACATTTCGACAGAAACTTTATCGCCTGGAAGTATCCTTATATAATTCATCCGCATCTTTCCAGAGATCGTGGCGATCAGCATATGATCGTTTTCCAAGCGTACTCTGAACATGGCATTTGACAGGGCCTCTTCAATAATTCCATCTTGTTTGATGACCTGTTGTTTTGCCATTTTTTGATTTTGGAGTGCAAATATCTATCTTTTTATCCATACTTCGGACAAATTGACATTATTTTTTATAGCCAGATCGATCACTTTATGGTCAGAAAGCACATCTGCTGCTGACTTTTGTATCGCGATCGTGTGTTCATAATGAGCGGAAGGCTTTAAATCCCTTGTGATCAGGGTCCAGCCGTCCTTTTTTAATACTACTTCCCGGGTACCAAAATTGATCATTGGTTCGATCGCAATGGTTAATCCTTCATGCAACATCGGGCCCTTTCCTCTTTTTCCATAATTAGGAACTTCAGGTGGTTCATGCAACTTTTTGCCAATCCCATGTCCTACCATCTCTCTAATGACCCCGTAATGATGAATGACCTCTGCATGCTGCTGAACAGCGTAGCCCAGATCGCCGATCCTATTGCCTGCAACTGACTGTTGTATAGCGAGGTCCAGACATTCACGGGTGGTCACCAATAATTCAAGCACTTCGGTGCTAATTTCGCCTACTGCAAACGTAAATGCAGCGTCACCGAAATATCCATTCATCTTCACACCACAGTCAACTGAAACCACATCTCCGTCCTTTACTTCGGTCATGTCAGGAATCCCATGGACGATGACTTCGTTAAAGGATATGCATAAGGAGGCTGGAAAATCAGAAAGACTTCCGGGATAGCCTTTAAAAGCAGGTTCTGCCCCATGGTCACGGATAAAAGCCTCTGCTATTTCATCAAGACGAAGACCAGTAATACCGGGTTTAATATGGGAAGCGACCTCGGCGAGTGTAGCACTTACAAGAAGACAGTTCTTCCTGATGATTTCTATTTCCTCCGGAGTCTTATAGTGAAAACGTGATCCTATGGGCATGAACTAAGGATCAGGATGAAAAATCGTAAAAGAAGATGAAGTTGCAGGATGCCATAAGAGATTACATATTGGCTCCGATCTGCATTCCGCTACCGCTACGTCCTTTCAGTTTGCCTGATTTTACAAGACCGTCATACTTGCGCATGAGGAGATGAGACTCCACCTGCTGGAGTGTATCAAGCACAACACCTACGAGGATCAAAAGGGACGTTCCACCAAAGAAAATGGCAAAGCCCTGGTTAACCCCTGCATTGAAAGCAAATTTCGGCAAGATGGTGATCAGCCCCAGGAACAATGCGCCTGGCAAAGTAACGCGTGTAGTGATATTGTCTATGAAGTCTGCAGTATCCTTCCCTGGTTTGATACCCGGGATGAAGGCATTCTGGCGCTTCAGGTATTCCGCATATTGCTGTGGGTTGACAATAAGAGCGGTGTATACGTAGGTAAACACAACGACAAGTACAAACGAAAAAACGGCTGTAGTCATTGAGAATGGGTCATTGAGTGAGCGAAGGAACCCACCGGTTTGGGCGGTAGTGCCATCACTTTGCATAAAGTACTGTGCAATGGTCATCGGCAGGAAGAGGATGGCCTGCGCAAAGATGATGGGCATAACACCGGCTGCATTTACTTTCAACGGAATATAATCCCGTGCTCCGGATTGAGGAATATTGGCATTTCCGCGGCCTACCATTCGCTTGGCGAACTGGATAGGTATGCGGCGAACGCCTTGCACAATCAGGATACAGAGCATTGTCACCCCAAAGAAGGCGGCCAGTTCAAATACAAAGGTCAAAAGTCCTCCTTTGTTAACCTGGGCTGTAAATTCAAAGATCAGAGCCTGTGGAAGCGTTGCGATGATACCGACCATGATGATCATGGAGATACCATTGCCAATACCTTTATCGGTGATACGCTCACCGAGCCACATGGCAAGGATGGTACCTGTGGAGAGGATGATAATGCTGGAAAACCAGAAGATACTGACTGGGATATTTGGCGAAATAGCGCCCACACTCTTGATATAGGTAAGGTAAGCACCACCTTGAACCAGTGTAATAGCTACCGTGAGCAACCTGGTCAATTGGGAGATCTTCTTACGGCCTGATTCACCTTCCTTTTGCTGAAGCCGCTGGAAATAAGGTACTGCAAAACCCAACAATTGGATAATAATGCTGGCAGTGATATACGGCATGATCCCCAATGCAAAGATAGCTGCATTGTTAAATGCGCCTCCTGTAAACACGTTGATAAGGCCCAGCAGGTCATTGCTGTTTCTGTTGGAATTGAAGTTTTCCAAGACAGAAGGCACCACGCCTGGGAGAACGATCCGGGAACCTAATCGATATACGGCAATCATTAAAAGGGTAAAAAGAATACGGTTACGTAATTCTTTAATCTTCCAGATATGCTTGAGGGTGGTGATAAAGTTCTTCATTCGGCTTGCCTGATATTCTTACACGATAGTGATACTTCCACCTGCAGCTTCTACAGCTTTACGGGCGGCTTCACTTGCTGCATGTGCAGTCAAGTTAACTTTGGCATTAATCGCACCTCTTCCGAGGAGCTTAACTTTGTCAGTCCGTGTGATGAAATTGTATTCCTGAAGTGCTTCAAGCGTCCACTCACTGACATTGTGCTTTTCGGACATGGCCTGGAGTTGATCCAGATTGAGTGCTGTGAAGGCCTCGCGGTTAGGATTTTTAAACCCACGTTTTGGAAGACGCATCTGCAAAGGCATCTGACCTCCTTCATGCGCTCTCTTTGACTTGTAGCCTGATCTTGACTTAGCCCCTTTATGGCCACGTGTAGATGTGCCACCTCGTCCGGAACCTTGTCCGCGTCCTTTTCTTTTATTGTCCCGTACCGAGCCGGTTGCCGGGGTTAGATTATGGAGATCCATATGATATACGTCGATTAAATCTTAACCTAAATGTTCAACTTTGAGCATGTGTGCTACCTTGTCAATCATGCCTTGAATCTGAGGATTCGATTCATGAATTCTTGACTTATTTATTTTACCCAAACCGAGCGCGACCATGGTGTCCTTCTGGCTTTGCGGCCTGTCGATCTGGCTCTTGATCTGTGTTACTTTTATCTTAGACATGTCTATTTGTATTATCCGTTTACTTCAGCATTTACATTCACCGGCTGGCCGAACACTATATCGACACTTACCTTTCTTTGCTTAGCTACCGTCTGAGGGCTTCTGAGCAGCATCAATGCGTTGATTGTTGCCTTTACAACATTGTGTGGGTTTGAAGATCCCATTGACTTAGCCAATACATTGTGTATACCGGCGCTTTCCAGTACAGCGCGCATAGCACCACCGGCGATTACACCTGTACCATCTGATGCCGGCTTGATCATCACCTTACCAGCTCCGTACTTGCCTAACTGCATGTGCGGTATGGTTCCTTTATGAATAGGCACTTTGACGAGGTTCTTCTTGGCATCATCAATTGCCTTGGCGATAGCTTCGCTAACATCACGAGCTTTACCTAAACCTTGTCCTACGGTACCCTGGCCATCCCCTACCACTACGATAGCGGCAAAGGAGAATGTCCTACCACCCTTGGTAACCTTAGCTACCCGGTTGAGTGCGACCATTTTGTCCTTGAGTTCGGTCTCAGATGCTTTTACTCTGCCTGTTGTTTCTTTCACGATTGCTCCTGGTTGAAATTTGGATTAAAATTTGAGTCCTGTGCTTCTTGCTCCTTCCGCCAGTGCTTTCACTCTGCCATGAAAGAGGTATCCTCCGCGATCGAAGACTACTTCTGAAATATTTATTGACTGGGCTCTTGAGCCGATCAATTCTCCTACCTTCTTGGCCAATTCAGACTTGTTAGCGCCGGATACAGCTTCGTCAGTAGAGGAAGCGGAAGCCAGGGTCGTGCCTTTACTATCATCAATCAACTGGCAGTAAATCTGCTTGTTGCTTCGATATACAGAAAGACGTGGACGCATACTGTTGCCTTCCATTTTTTTACGGATACGCATGTGAATGCGTTTGCGTCTTGCGGTTTTTGTTAGTGCCATAATTGGAGCGATTTAGCTCTTGTTATTTTTTACCGGAAGTTTTGCCGGCTTTTCTTCTGATTAATTCATTTGAGTACTTGATACCTTTTCCTTTGTATGGTTCTGGCTTCCTGAATGCCCTGATCTTGGCGGCAACCTGACCAAGCAATTGCCTGTCGGTAGAAGAAAGAATAATCATTGGATTAGAACCCTTTTCAGATTTGGTTTCAACCTTGACTTCATTCGGTACATAGAAGTAAATCGGGTGTGAATAACCGATGATGATCTCCAGGAGGTTGCCTGTATTGGTTACCCTGTAACCCACACCGACAAGTTCAAGTGTTTTTGTAAACCCATCTGTGACCCCAACGATCATATTATTGACCAATGCCCTTGACAGTCCATGGAGTGCCTTATGGCGGTTCTGATCTGTAGGACGCGCAAAGGTCATCTCACCGTCCACCATCTTGATGGTGATATCCGGATCGATTTGTTCGCTCAGGGATCCTTTGGGTCCTTTGACTGTGACCACGTTGCCTTTGGTGAAGTTGATATCAACTCCCTTTGGCATACTGACCGGTAAATTACCTACTCGAGACACGATCTTTATATTTTATTGATTAATACTTAATTGTCTTTCTACTAGTAAATATAGCAAAGGCACTCTCCACCAAGGTTTTGCTTACGCGCTTCCTTGTCGGTCATCAGACCATGTGATGTGGATATGATCGCCACACCCAGACCATTGATGATACGCGGTAGTTCTCCATGCGATACGAACATCCGTAACCCGGGCTTACTCATTCGGCCCAGTTCCCTGATCACCGGTAATTTGG
>JANNSS010000338.1:0-3237 GCA_031402955.1 Saprospiraceae bacterium | reverse complement strand
AAGGCCTACGGTCCACCACCTGGTCGTATGGCCACCCATGAGATAAGCATCTATGTTTTTATTCTTACGTGTTTTCCATATGCCATAGGTGACAATAAAAACAGTAGCGCTGATCAACACAATCCAATCTAGTGAACTCATGCTTAATCTATATTAAAGTAATGCCTGATCATAAAAAAAAGAACGACCAGAATAGCATTGTACAGCAGGATGAGAACGTAGATCCGGGTCCAGGGAGTTTGTTTGGGCATGTTGTGAGTTGTGAGTGGTGAGTGTTGCTTGCGCTGGGCGGAAGGTTGGTGAGCTGTTTCACAAAGATATGTGTATGCGGGTCGAACCAGGCGAAGCATGAATTGTGATTGGGTATTTTATTAAGACTTGTTTTTCTTGTAACCGAGGGAAATGAGATTACTGAGGAGGCGGTAGGGTCCGGGGTTACCGGCAGGGAGGTGTCTGAACCAGGAGAGGCCGCTGTACACATAATAGCCTTCTCCGTAAGAAGCCACAAGGAGAGCACCCTTGGTGGGGACCTCGCCGGTATCGTTCATTTCGAGCAACGGAGTGAATGCTTCGTCCCATTTGTTGGGATAATACAATCCGCGTTCTTGCACCCAGCCATTGAAATCGTCAGGAGTTATTTTGTTGGGAAAATTGAAAGCGTCGTGAATGGAATTGAGAATTGTGACCGGAGCATTTTCTTCAGTGATTCTGTCTCTTGACAAAGTAAGGGGATAGGGTGCAATTTCTTCGGTCACGAGACCTCTGCTCACATTGTATTGGACGATCATCGTACCACCTTCGCGGATCCAGTCAAACAAAATTTTGTTTTTGTAAGACAAAGCATCGATGGTGTTAAAGGCTCTGATGCCCAATAGTATAACCTGGTATTTTGCGATTGCAGAAGCAGATAATGATTCGATATCGATCAGATCGACATTGTAACCAATTTGGTCAAGGGCAGCCGGGACATCGTCTCCGGCACCGGTAATATATCCAACCGATCTCGGCGTGATTTTAATGTCGAAGCTTTGCAGGTGAATGGTGGCATCACTTACTACGGACATGTAAGGCAGATGATCATAATCCACTGTTGTGATTCTATGATGGAATGTTTGGTCACCAAATGTTATTTCAGGTTTCAAATCTGCCCTGGAAGCATTTCCGGGCGGTGTGACAGTGCATTGAACCGTAATGGATTCACCGGCTTTATCAAATGACCAAGGGATGATTGCCGGAGATACTTTCCATCCTGGGACTGAAGTTTTCAAATGCAGATCACCCTGTACACTGTCTGCCGCAGCAGTAAGGGATAGTTGGATATTGCGTTCATGACCCTGATTAAACATGAGCACCTCATCACTTGATTCAACCGTCACGGGTGGTATGATCGAAAGCGGTCTGGTGACCTCACCTTCCGCGGGATCAACCGTTTTATAAATCACCGGTGTCATCAGGGTGAAAACTGTGCCATTTACTTCAACTTTTACAGATGCCATGATGGATGGTGCATCAGCCGGAGTGCCACGTTTTACCTGGTCATCCACGACATACATTCCTTCCTCAGGATGTTTAATCAACCAATAAGGAATGCTGAGATTTTCGGGTGTGTAAATGGTCAGTTCTTTCGTGAAGCCCTGGTTGTAAATCAATGTAGAAGGTAAAGTGTAAACAGAATCATTGGAAGTAAACGCTAAAGAAACCAACCGAACTTCCACATTTGATCGGTTGATGATCTCGACCGTAACCGGTAGTTTAGAACCGGGGCTTGCCTTGAATTTGTTTGTCCGCATTTCTACAAATAGCCCAAGGCAATCCTTGATCAGTTTTTCGCAATCAGCGAGTTTGATTTTTTTCCATTCAGAATCCGATAATGAGCGGATTGATTTCTGAATCTGTAGAAGTTGAGGTATGCTTTTGGATGGTGATTTAAAATCAAAGGAGGTTTCCAGGTCCTGCACCATCTTAACGATTTGTGATCCGCCAGGTACTCTGTTCCATGTGATATCGATACCTTCAAACAAAGACTTTGGAATGGTGCCTTCTGCATCTTTGAGCAGGTCGATGTAGTCGAGACTTTCTCCTCTTGTTTCGGCGGATCCGAAACCCTGGCTTTTGTGCATACTTCTGCTTCGTCCGGCGATTTCGCTGTTGGATTCGCCGGTGACAGGATCGAAGGAACCAATATCAATGGCCAGCATTTTCGATTTATCTGCCTTGTCAAAGGCTTCCCTGGATCCATAAAACCAGAAACTCGTGTTCCAGAAAATGCGACGAGGTTGCCATGGTGTCACGATGGATAACTGATCTGGGAATGAAGTTTTATTTATTGCGAGGTCAAATGCTTCTAAGGCCAGGATGGCTGAAGCTGTATGATGCCCGTGATTGGGTCTCGAGGTATCGGTACTGAATCTGTTGATGATGACATCCGGCTTCGTCGTACGGATAGCCCAAACGACATCGCTCAAAACCTTTTCACGGTCCCAGATATTGAAGGTTTCTGCAGGTGTTTTTGAATATCCAAAGTCGTTTGCCCGTGTAAAAAGCTGGTGCCCTCCATCAATGTCCCTTGCTCCCAACAGTTCGTGGGTACGAATAAGGCCGAGCATTTCCCGGATTTCAGGGCCAATCAGATTCTGTCCTCCGTCCCCTCTGGTTAGTGAAAGGTAGGTCGTGTTAACGGATAAGTGATTGGACAGGTAGCTGATCATCCTCGTGTTTTCATCATCCGGATGAGCGGCTACGTAGAGTACATTGGCTAAAACGCCTAGCTTTTTGATATCCTTATAGATGGCCTCTGAACCTGCCTGAGCTGCCATGCCGGAGGAAAAGTGGAGGAGAAGTGCAAAGAACAAGGTGGTCGCAATTGATTTCATTCGTGTACTGATATTTTGGTTAAAGCTACATATTACAAACCTAGTAAATGCTTTACGCATTGTCTGACAGCACAAAGAACACATGAAATTTAATTTCGTTGAAAGGCTATTAAAAGATATAAAAATTTCTCACCTTAGCCGCGGTTAACGAAACGATCTCACATAACACGCATGTTAATTTTACTTGTCACCCTTACTGTCTTTATCACAAGTGGCCTTGTCTTCCTGGTAAAATTGAGTACCAGCCGGAAATAGCCATTGATGATGCCGGATTGGCTCCGATTGGTCTCCCTGATCGTGTCAAGTTCCTCTCCCTTGTTGTGCCACAATAGGCAGGTATTGGCGCATCCAACTGCCCTGACTT
>JANNSS010000337.1:0-7978 GCA_031402955.1 Saprospiraceae bacterium | reverse complement strand
ATTTTCCACTTTCTTAAATCCTAGCATTATGAAATTTAATTTGCATTACATCTTGTCAGCATTCGTCATAGTGGCAACACTTTCAGCTTGTGACAAAGATGATGATCCTGTCCAAGGCAATGGCTACACCCAGGAAGAATTTATCCAGGGAGCTGCCCTGCACGGTGCCAACGGCCTCAACTTTGGACCTAACGGCGATCTCTACATTGCGAGTTTCCTTGGTCGGGAAATCATTGCGATGAACAAACAAAACGGCTCGATCGTCAAGCGGATCGGGGAAGATATGGGTGTAAAGAGTCCGGATGATCTTGTCTTTGGCCCGGACGGGTCCCTTTATTGGACTGATCTCATGACAGGAGAAGTGGGACGAATGACCCAGCAAGGCGTGGTGACCAAACAATTCGTAGCCCCGGGTGTCAACCCCATCACCTTCTCAGATGACGGGCGCCTCTTTGTGGGACTCGATTTTCTCGGTGATGGTCTGTACGAGCTCGATCCCAATCTGATCAATACGCCAAGAGCTATAGTCCCATATGTACAAGGAGCATTCCCGATCGGCAATTTAAATGGGTTCGACTTCGGACCTGACGGGTTCTTATACGGACCTATCTTCAGTGCGGGTATGGTGGTCAAAGTAAATGTCGGGCAACCTAATGATCCTCCTAGTTCGGATCCTTATAATGATGGAACCATAATACCATTTGCATTCGGGTTTACAACTCCCGTAGCAGCAAAATTCAACGCGGCAGGTGTACTCCACGTATTGGATCAAACAGGTGAAGTCTTTAAAGTAGATATTGTTACAGGAGCTAAAACACTATTTGTCACCCTGCAGGAAGGACTTGACAATCTTGCCTTTGATGCAAATGGTAATCTCTATGTCTCCAATGCTGATTACGGTTGGATCATCGAGGTACAGCCAAATGGACAAACGCGCACTGTCAGTAGCGGCGGAATGATAAACCCTGGAGGGTTGGCTTTGTTAAATGACCAGAATGACCTCTATGTGGCTGATTTGTTCAGATTAAGGGAATGCAATGGGCTTAATGGCCAGGATGTGGGTGATGATAAAGGACACTTAATCCCTTCGCCCGGAGCTTTAACATTGCCTATGACGGTTTCAGCAGATGGGAATAATCTGGTTGTTTCTTCCTGGTTCGGCAGTATGGTTCAAGTCTGGGATCCGCAAACGGATCAGGTCCTTGAGGAGCATTCCTTTCCAGTTCCGATCAATGCCATCCGATTCAAGAATGATCTGGTGGTAGTCGATTTGGGACTAAGAGGTGTAGTCCGGGCAAGCGATAAATCAATGATACTTGCTATAGACAACATAAATGTTTTTGCACCAGGTGGTTTGGCAACTGATGGGGAGCTCCTGTGGGTGGCTGACTGGGGCACGGGTACCATATGGCAGATCAGTTTTGCAGGCAATACACCCAATGCGCCCGTAGCTGTTGCAACTGGGCTGTCGAACCCCGAAGGATTAGCTGTAGACACGGATGGGAGCCTTGTTGTAGTTGAGACAGGTGCTTCACGTTTAACTCGAATAAACCTGACGACTGGAGAGACCAGTACCATTGTGGATGGCCTTAAGCTTGGTCTTCCCGCGCTTGAAGGCACTCCTCCAACATGGGTGTTTGATGGAGTAACCATTAGCGAATCCGGTGATATCTATGTCTCAGGATGGGGCAAGAATGTCATCTATCGCTTCAAGAAGAATTAGAAAGAAAGGTTTTTTACAATAGTTGATTGCAGCAGAAGAATTTTGATTCAATGCTCCTAAAGCAAGCACCTTTTCGGGGAGACCCGGGAAGGTGCTTTTTTACTTTTTTTCCGGAAAAAAAAGTAACACTGCTCGTTACACGAGGGTATACGTTTACTTTTTGCATTGCCCAAAAAGTAACAAAAATGCTAGTGACCTAAAAAACTCGCTTGATGATATGAGCGTATACTTGGTAGCCTGGTTTGCTGTCTCGCCTTTTACTTTTTCACTCAAACCTCTTTTTGTCTTTATGGCCAAAAAGAGGCCATCCGTGCGGCTCGGACAGTTTTGGGTCACAGTCCTCTGCCTATTCGAGGTGATTTTTCAACATCGCCCTATGCCTCAAAGTTGGGCTTAGGTTGACCTAAGACCGCGTATGATAAATCAAAAAGATCATTGTCTTTGTAGTAATCAATGTAGCCGTTTTTAACGGCGGGGAAATATCAAAAAATGCTCTCCCTGACCCCCTACCCCCTGAAAGGGGGACTAGAGTAAATATTATTATCAAAGCGATGGTGGCATTCAAGCTACTCCCCCTTCCAGGGGGTCGGGGGTCAGAACAAACAAAGTTGTGAACACACACTTCCACAAATCTCCAGTTACTCTCCCAAACCCGTCAAGTACTCTATTGGCCTATCCAGAGGCTGCCAACAGATTTAGTTTTACTCCCGACATCATTAATTAACCGATTAACGCACATCCTTAAATAACCACAACATGAAAAATTCCTTACACCTCCTCGTTATGTTCTTATCGCTGATGACCACTACAAGCCTGTTGCATGCCCAATGGACCGAAACCGATGGGCCTGATGACGACAACATTACCTGCTTTGCAGTTTCCGGGACGAATCTCTTTGCCGGAACAAGTGGCATGGGCGTCATTCGCTCCACCGACAATGGAGCAAGCTGGAAAGAAGTCAGTCAAGGCATCTCCAATACGCCAGTCAATGCGTTGCTGATGAACGGCACGAACCTGTTTGCAGGAACAAGTGGTGATGGCATCCGGCTATCTACCAACAATGGAAAAACGTGGTCGACTGTCAATACCGGTCTGACTGACAACTTTGTCGAAACATTTGCAGTCAAAGGAAGTCAAATCTTTGCCGGAACATATAGTGAAGGTGTCTTTGTTTCCTACGACAACGGCGGCGGATGGAAATATCTAGGCCTGGCTGACTTGTATGTGGAAGCGATTGCCATCTGCGGCACACAACTTTACGCAGGTGGTGAAAAGGGCATATTCAGTTCCATCAATAACGGCACAAACTGGAATCCGAAAAATACCGGCTTGACCAATAAACAAGTCTCTTCTTTTGTCGTTGCAGACACTTTCATTTTTGCCGGAACACGTGGCGGAGGTGTATTCGTCTCTACCAACAATGACGACCGCTGGATGCCAATGAATAATGGACTGTCCAATAAATATATATTATCACTTGCGGTCAGCGGCTCAAATCTCTACGCCGGAACAAATGGCGGTGGTGTCTTTCTCTCTACTGACAATGGTTCCAGTTGGGCAGCCATCAATACCGGTCTGGCGAACATGTCGATCCATGCACTTGCTGCCGACAGCAATAATCTCTTTGCAGGAACGAGTGAAGGCGTGTGGCGCAGACCTACATCTGAGTTGACAACTTCCATATCAGAAGAAGGCGGGCCGTCAGACAAATTGACCCAGTACAGGCTAGATCAAAACTTCCCTAATCCGTTTACACAAAAGACGACCCTTCAGTTTTCACTTCCTCGTGCTGAATATGTGAGCATGAAGATCTTCAGTCTACAAAGCGAAGAGGTGGCATATCTTATTTCGGAAAATGTTTCAGCAGGAACCTTTCAGGTGGATTGGAATGCTGAAGATTTGCCGGGCGGAGTGTATGTCTGCCTTCTTCAAGCCGGGTCATTTAGCCAAACGAGCAAGCTGCTCTTACTCAGATGATCTGCAAGCCATGATCTGACCTGGTATGACGATCATCATCATTTTAAAACAAACTATAGACGATAAAGAAAGGACCTTTTCGGGGAGACCCGGGAGGGTTCTTTTACTTTTTGCATTGCCCAAAAAGTAACAAAAACGCTAGTGACCCAAAAAACTCGCTTAATGATGCGAGCGTTGACTTGGTTTCCTGTTATGCTGTCTCGCCTGTTCCTTTTTCACTCACACCTCTTTTTGTCTTTATGTCCAAAAAGAGGCCATCAGTGCGGCTCGAACAGTTTTGGATCACAGTCCTCTGCCTATTCGAGGTGATTTTTCAACATCGCCCTATGCCTCAAAGTTGGGCTTAGGTTGACCTAAGACCGCGTATGATAAATCAAAAAGATCATTGTCATTGTAGTAATCAATGTAGCCGTTTTTAACGGCGGGTAAATATTAAAATTGCTCTCACTGACCCCCTACCCCCTGAAAGGGGGACTAGAGGAAATATTTTTATCAAAGCGATGGTGTAATTCAATCTGCTCCCCCTTCCAGGGGGTAGGGGGTCAGAACAAGCAAAGTTGGGCTTAGGTTGACCTAAAGGACGCTATCCAACGGCAAGCCGACAATGATCTACTATTGCTTATTTTTACCCCTCGGGCTTTCAAGCCGGGAAATTGCCACCGCTATGCTTCGTCACTTGTTCCTATCGATATGTGTATTGCTCACAGCAGGCGTCTCTGCCCAGGGTGTGCTTCCTGATATTAAATCCATTGTGGAACGCAGCAGGGAAACACTTGGGGTGAGTCCGGCTGACCTGACGGAGTATTCCATTTCTAGTGCCTATACGACGTCTCACCTCAATATCACACATGCATATCTGCAACAACACCATCGGGGTATCAAGGTATTTAATGGCATCCTGAACCTCAACATGCGGGGTGACCAGGTGGTGAGTTTCGGAAACCGATGGATCACGGATATGGCAAGTCCTGAGGTGTCAAATATCCCAGGTATCTCTGCATCCGATGCTGTGGTAAGATCAGCAGCTCATCTGGATCAAATCTTCTCAAACCCTGTGGAGATCAGCCGTGAACAAAACACTTTGGGACAGGATATCAAATTCGTTTTTGCACCTGGCAATCTATCAAGAGCTGATATCACAGCAGAACTGGTTTGGCTGAAAGGTGAACAAGAAGAAATCCTGCTCTGCTGGACAGTGGAAATCCATGAGAGCGAAAACGAAAATATCTGGCTCATCTTTATCGATGCACATACAGGTGCTTATATCCGCAAAGACAATTTGGTATTGCATTGTGATTTTGGTCACGCCGAAAATGAGGCTCAACATCATCCACAAGAAGCTACTTCAGCCAGCCCTTCAGCAAGTGTATTGCTCTCTGCACCAGACAGCAGTTATCATGTCTTCGCGATGCCCGTAGGATCGCCCAATCATGGCTCCCGATCAATCGAAGAACGACCATGGACCGCCGCCGGCACGGGTGATCCGGCGATCACGCTTGGGTGGCACAACAATGGCACGACCAACTACACGATCACGCGGGGCAACAATGTGCATGCCTATGAAGACATGGACAATAATAATGTTGCCGGGTACAGTCCGGATACAGCAAACCTTCGCTTTGATTATCCCTTCGCCCCTTCACCAGAACCGACCGACAATCTTTCCTCTTGCATCACCAATCTATTTTACTGGAATAACATCATGCATGATGTCATGTACCAGTATGGATTTGATGAAGTCTCCGGAAATTTTCAAAGCAACAATCTGGGACGTGGAGGCGCTGGAAATGATTTTGTAAAAGCGGAAGCGCTGGACGGTGGAGGCTCCAACAATGCTAATTTTTCAACCCCCGTTGATGGCGGGAGTGGGAGAATGCAGATGTATGTATGGTCGCTTGTTTCAGAAAATTCACCATTGACCATCAATACCCCACCTTCTATTGCGGGCGATATGTTTGCAGTTGAATCCGCTTTCAGTACAGCCAACAGACTTGAAGATCTTGGATTGACTACTGGCGACCTCGTACTCGTCGAGGATGCAGTCGGTGGTACGCATGAAGCATGTGGTGCGATCAGCAATGGTGGAAGCCTGGCAGGAAATATCGCGGTGATCGACAGAGGCAATTGCAATTTTACAGTCAAAGTAAAAAACGTCCAGGATCAGGGCGCTATCGCAGCGATCGTGATCAATAATGTAGCTGGCGATCCATTCGGAATGGGTGGATCAGATAACAGCATCGTGATTCCGGCCGTGATGATCAGTCTCGCTGATGGTGATCTACTCAAAGCTGTGCTGGATACTGCTGATGTCAATGTGTCCCTTGATTCGGTTGGAGGTATCGTACCTGATGGTGATTTTGACAGCGGCATCATCGCACACGAATATGGCCATGGTATCTCCATCAGGCTTACCGGAGGTCCTGCCACCTCCTCCTGCCTCAACAATCAGGAACAAATGGGTGAAGGCTGGAGCGATTACTTTGGGCTCATGGTGACGACAGACTGGGCAACAGCAACTTCCGAAGAACGAAGAGGGATTGGTACCTATGTACTTGGTCAGCCAATAGAAGGTGCCGGTATACGCACCTATCCATATAGCACGGATACGCTTGAAAATCCATTTACATATGCTGATGTTGCTAATGCGCCTCTGAATAATAATATCCCCAGCGTTCATTTTATTGGGTCTATCTGGTGCACCATGCTGTGGGACATGACCTGGAATATCATTGAGATGGAAGGCATCGACACTAATATGTATGATGGAGATGGTGGAAATAATATTGCACTTCAACTCGTGATAGACGGATTGAAACTGCAACCCTGCAGTCCTGGCTTCGTCGATGGTCGGGATGCGATCCTGCTGGCGGATGAGCTAAATTATGGAGGAAGACATTACTGCGCGATCTGGGACGCCTTTGCAGGACGTGGCCTCGGCGTTGATGCGGATCAGGGAAGTTCGAATGATGAGGATGACGGCGTAGTTTCGTTTGCTGTACCCAATGGTGTGCGCATAAAAAATTCGACCAATGATGTGATTGCCGCAGAAGGTCAGGAAGTCACAATCACGATCAAGGCTACATGTGAATGCGAAAATCTAAGTGATGTTGAAGTCAAAGATGTACTCTCCGATGACTTGATCTATGTTCCGGGTTCGGGTGGCATCATCAGTGGGGATACCGTCATGTTCACTGCAGATACGATGGAGGTGATGGACTCTTTGTTATTCACTTATCATGCGATTATAGAGCCATGCACTGCTACAGAAACTGACACTTTGTCTTCCGATAATGCTGAAAGTCCGGATCAATATCACAGTGTGAAACTATCAGGTAGCGGAACCAGAGAATGGGTAAAGAATACATCACAAGCTGTGAGCCCCACCCGATCGTGGTATGCCATTGATTATACAACTGCTTCTGATTATGTGCTGCTGCTCAATAACGATGTCTCCATCTCGGGAGGTCCGCTCGAAATTACTTTCTATCATCGGTACCAGACACAACGAAATTTTGATGGAGGTGTTGTCGAGTTCTCCTTCAATGGCGGTACTACCTGGGTAGATGCGGGACCGTATTTTACTAACAACGGTTATCCAGGCACGATCAGCAGCACTTCCGGCACCGTACTCGCTGGTCAACGCGCATTTTCCGGAACCAGCGATTCGCAATTTGACACTGTTGGTTTTGTGAAAAGCATCATCATGCTGACACCTGGAGCCAATGATTCCCTGCTCCTGCGTTTCCGGTTTGTCACTAACTCCAGTAATGGCGGTGGTGGCATCAATGGATGGTTTGTAGATGATGTGCTGATCAGGCAACACTCCGGGCTGACCAATCAGACGCGAGTTGCTATCAATGGAACATTTGATGACAGTACTTTCTACAGTATACAGACCGAAGTCTTTACCGGCGACAAATTGTATGTGGATAAATCTGCTTCGGGAATGCTGGATGGCAATTCATGGACAGATGCGACGGATGAGTTGTCTGTTGCAATCGATCTCGCTGGGTGCCGAAATATCGATAGTGTATTTGTTGCCCAAGGAACTTATATAGCCAATCTCATCAATGACAGGCAAGGCTCCTTTAACATACCGGATAGCACCTCCATCTTTGGAGGATTCCCTGCGGGAGGCAGTACGTTTGCAATACGTAATCCTTTGACGCATGTCACGAGGCTATCAGGTGATCTTGGGACAGCAAACAACAATGCTGATAATACGTATCATGTTGTAAAAATAGATTCAGCAGCGCAAAGTGTACTGCTTGATGGTGT